>NZ_JBXANP010000007.1:0-334864 GCF_058801745.1 Rugamonas sp. GW822-FHT03B10
GTGAAAGTAGGTTATCGTCAAGCTAGTTATATGAGAAAACCCCGCCGACTTAATGTTGGCGGGGTTTTTTTTCGTCTCTGCTGTTTGTTGGTCATCGTTGTTGGGCATCTGTTACTAAAATCATCGGTATCCTTGCATACTTTTGATATGCGGAAACAGAAGGTGTACCATGTCCCCTTTCGCGCTAGCCTACGACCTCAATGAAAATTAAGACCGCTCCAACTAGTAGCAACAACAAGGTTTCCACCCCGAGCATGCGTCGCGCCATCGCCCGGTTGCTGGGGTATTCCGGTGTGATTGCACTGTTGTGGGCGTCGCCCTCGTGGGCGGATGAGGTGGCGGACGTTAGCAAATTGCTGCGTGCGGGCAAGGTGGCCGAGGCGCTCGTCAAGACCAATGAGTTCCTTGCCAAGCATCCGGCCGATCCGCAAATGCGCTTCATGAAAGGCGTATTGCTGACCGAGCAGAACAAATCGGACGAAGCCATTGCCGTCTTCACCAAGCTGACCGAAGATTATCGCGATTTGCCCGAACCCTATAACAACCTGGCTGTCCTGTACGCGGCCAACGGCCAGTATGACAAGGCGCGCATCGCGCTGGAAAAAGCCATCCGCACCAATCCCAGCTACATGACGGCCTATGAGAACCTGGGCGACGTCTATGGCAAGATGGCCAGCCAGGCCTACGACAAGGCGCTGGCCCTGGGCGCCAACAACACGCCCACCAAGTCCAAGCTGACCTTGCTGCGTACGTTCTCCAGCAGCACCGGCGCGAAGGTGACGGTGCCGGAGCCGCAAGTCGCGCAAGCGGCGCCAGGGCCGGCACATCCGGCCGCCAACGCACCTGTGCAATTGATTACGCCATTGTCGCCGAATACGGCCAAGTCCATGCCGCCGCAGCGCATTCCGGCTTTGGCGGTGACGCCGCCGGCGGCCGTGGCCGCCAAGCCGGCACCCGCTCCGGTGCTGGCAAAAGTCGAACCGCCTAAGCCGGCCCCGGCGCCCGTCCCAGTGGCGCGCAAACCGGCGGCGCCCGTGGTGCTGGCGAAAGTTGAGCCTGCCAAGTCCGTGGCCGCGCCGGTCCCTGTGCCGGCCAAAGTGGAACCGGCCAAGCCTGCGCCTGTGAAAGTGGAGCCGGCCAAACCCGCGCCGGCGCCTGTGCTGGCCAAGGTGGAACCGCCCAAGCCGGCTCCCAAGGCGGAACCATCCAAACCGGACAACAGCGAGAGCGATGCCGTGCTGAAACAGGTGCATGGCTGGGCCAAGGCCTGGTCGGCGCAGAACGTCGATGGCTACCTGGGCTATTACGCCAGCGAGTTTGAACCGCCCAAGGGCATGTCGCGCAAGGCCTGGGCCGAGGAGCGCCGCGCGCGTATCGCCGGCAAGGGCCGTATTCATGTGGAGATCGGCACGCCCGAGGTCAATGTCCATGGCAATACGGCGAAAGTGACGTTCCGGCAGACCTATGAATCCGACCGATTGACGGCTCGTAGCCGGAAAACGCTCGTGCTGATCAAAAATGGTGGAAAATGGCAGATCAAGCAGGAGTCCTCGGGTAGCTGATGTCACACTTTAGATTTATGCAAGATTGGCGGACAAGTCGTGTGCTGTGCGTCCTCCTCATGGGGTTGTTGGGGGGAGGGACCAGCTTCGCCGCAAAAAAGCCCGTCAAGGCGCGCCATGCGCCGGTGGCGCAGAAGGCCGACCCTGAGGCGCTGCTGTCCGATATTTACCGCGAGCTGGCCGAGAACAATCTGCGGGCGGCGCAAGAGAAGGCCGACGCGCTGGTCGAGGCCTACCCGAATTTCCGGCTCGGCCACCTGCTGCGCGGCGACTTGCTGTTGATGCATACCCGTCCCGTCGCCATGCTGGGCGCGGCCGTGCCCGTGGGGGCGGAAGCCCGGCTGGCCGACTTGCGGCGCGAGGCGGCCGTGCGCTTCCAGGCCCAGCCCGGCCGTCCCGCCGCCTCGCTGGTGCCGCGCGCGTTGCTGCAGATGCGCAAGGATCAGCGCCACGCGCTGATCGTGGACGCCAAGCATTCCCGCCTCTACCTGTACGAGAATCGCAATGACCAGTTGCGCCTCTTGTCGGACTTCTATGTCAGCCAGGGCAAGCTGGGCATCAATAAATCGCGCGAAGGCGACATGCGCACGCCGATCGGTGTCTATTACATCGTCGGCCGCCTGCCCGGCGTGAGGCTGCCCGACATGTATGGCAAGGGCGCCTTGCCGCTCGATTATCCGAACGACTGGGACAAGGTGCACGGCCGCGGCGGTTCCGGCATCTGGGTGCATGGCACGCCGCCGGAGACGTTCAGCCGGCCGCCGCTGTCCACGGACGGTTGCGTGGTGGTCAGCAATGACGACCTGTTCAAGCTGACCCGCACGGTGGAGATCGGCAAGACGCCGGTGCTGATCGGCGACCAGGTCGAGTTCGTCACCAAGGCCGTCATGGAGAAGGACCTCAAGCTGGCCACCGGCCTGGTGGAAAGCTGGCGCCGCGACGTGGAGCGGCGCGACGAAGCGGGTCTGCGCTCGCACTATTCGGCCCGTTTCAAGTCCGCCACCGACGAGGACGTGGACACCTGGCTGGCCAAGCAGCAATTCCTGCCCGGCGCCAAGAAGGTCAGCGTGACCGTCAGCGATCCCAGCTATTTCCGCGAGCCCAGCAAGGAAGAAATCATCGTCAGCAACTTCACGCAGGAAACCGTGGTGGGCCGCTACCGCCACGCCGTGCGCAAGAAACAATATTGGGCCAAGGAAGGCCAGGCCTGGAAAATTGTGGCCGAGTCCAACGCATAAAAAAAGCGCCATGTCTGGCGCTTTTTTTTTCGGGAGGAAATGATCGTCAGAAATGGTACGACGCTTTCAGCTCCAGGAAGTTCACGCCCGTGTTCGGCTTGCGATAGCCGCCATTGGAAAAGTGCTGGATCTTGGCGCCGATCTCCCAGTTGTTGTCGAGCACATAGCCGATGCCGATGTGGTCGCCGAACTGGAACAGCGTGGACAAGCGGTAGGTATCGTTGTTGTACAGCTCGGACAGCCGGTGCACACCGATGCCGCCTTCGTAGTAGATGCCCTTCTTGTTGTCATGCTCCCAGCGGAACACCGGGGTGAAGCCGATGTCGGTCAGGTTTTCATGGGCGCCCGACACGTTCCGGTACTGGTATTCGCGCCAGAAGCCGAAGCTGGCGTCCCAGTAGCCGCTCAGGTGGCTGCCGTTGGACTGGAACCAGCGCGCGCTCCAATCCTTCTGCACCCCGACACGCACCATACGGACCTTGGCGGCACTGCCATAGTCAACGGAAACGGAATCGATCACACTACCATCTGCTGCCTGTGCCGCGTGCACGGCCAACAATGCGGCGGCTGCCGCAATCAACTTTTTAGCGAACATAGTATCCTAATAATTAAAAAGCTGTATCTCCCCATGGATACGGCTGACCTGATTGTACCGGGGTTCCAATAAAATGTTTTAGCGAGAAATTTTTCTTAATTTGATAGCAATATCGACCTTTTCAGGAGTGAGTAACCCCATGCGCATCACCTTTCTTGGCATCGGCTTGATGGGAGACCCGATGGTACGCCGGCTGTTGAATTCTGGCTATACCGTCAAGGTCTGGAACCGCACCCACAGCAAGGCGCAGGCCCTGGCGTCGGCCGGCGCCGTGCCCGTGCCGCAGCTCGATGCGGCCGTGCGCGATGCCGACCTCGTCATCTCCATGCTTGAGGCGGGCCCGACCGTGGCGCTGGTGCTGGACGCCGCCATGCCGGCCTTGGCGCCCAACGCGTTGTGGGTGGACATGAGCTCGACGCGCCAGTCGGAGGCGCAGCAGTTCCACGCCCTGCTGACGGCCCAGGGCCGGCGCTTCATCGACGCGCCCGTGTCCGGCGGCGTGGGCGGCGCCCAGGCCGGCACGCTGGCCATCATGGCCGGGGGCAGCGCCGACGATTTCGCCCAGGCCGAGCCGGTGCTGGCGGCCATGGGCCGGCCCACGCTGGTGGGGCCGGCCGGCAGCGGCCAGGTGTCGAAGTTGTGCAATCAGCTGATCGTCGGCGCCACCCTCAACATCGTGGCCGAGGCCTTGCTGCTGGCCCGGGCGGCCGGCGCCGATCCGGCCGCCGTGCGCACGGCCATCCGGGGCGGCTTTGCCGAGAGCAAGATTTTGGAGGTGCATGGCCAGCGCATGCTGGAGCGCAATTTCGTCGCCGGCGGCCAGGTCAAGACGCAGATCAAGGACCAGCGCAACATCCTGGCGGCCGCAGCGGCGGCCGGCGTGACCCTGCCCGTGACCGAGCTGGTCACGCAGCGCTACGAAACGATAGAGCAGGTCTACCCGCAGGCCGACCATTCGGCCGCGCTGCTGGCACTGGAACGGCTGAATCCGGGCCAGCGCGTGGGCACGGCGCCGGACCAGCTGGCCTGAGTCGCCGCCGGCCCCGCCCGTGACTTACTTCGCCAGCGGCAAGCTCATTTCCGCCAGCCGGACCCAGAAACTGGCGCCGATCGGCAGCAGCTCGTCGTTGAAGTCGTAGCTGGCGTTGTGCAGCACGCACGGGCCAAGGCCGTGGCCGCCGTCGCGGTGGCCGCCTTCGCCATTGCCGATGAAGACGTAGCAGCCGGGCTTGGCCTGCAGGAAGAACGCGAAGTCTTCCGCGCCCATGGTCGGTTCCACGTTGGGGTTCACATGGTCGGCGCCGGCCACGTCCTTCATCACTTCGATCGCGAACCGGGTCTCCGGGGCGTGGTTGACCAGCGGCGGATAGTTGCGCTTGAACTCGAAATCCACCTCGGCGCCAAAGGCGGCGGCCGTGTGGCGGGCGATCTCGCCCATGCGCGTTTCCAGCAAATCGAGCACCGGCGTGGTGAAGGTGCGCACGGTGCCCACCATCTTCGCCTCGTCCGGGATCACGTTGGTGGCGCTGCCGGCATGGATCTGGGTGATCGACAGCACGGCCGTGTCGAGCGGGCTCTTTTCGCGCGTGATGATGGTCTGCCAGCTCTGCGCGATCTGCACCGCCACCATCACCGGGTCGATGCCGTTGTGGGGCTGGGCCGCGTGCGCGCCCTTGCCCTTGATGGTGACATGGAATTCATTGCTCGATGCCATCATCGGCCCTTCCGTCACGCTCAGCGTGCCGGTGGGGGCGCCGGGCCAGTTGTGCATGCCGTAGATGGCGTCCATCGGGCACTTCTCGAACAGGCCGTCGGCGATCATGCTGCGCGCGCCGGCGCCGCCTTCCTCGGCCGGCTGGAAGATCAGGTAGACGGTGCCGTCGAAGTTGCGGTGGCTGGCCAGGTAGCGGGCCGCGCCCAGCAGCATGGCCGTGTGGCCGTCGTGGCCGCAGGCGTGCATCTTGCCGGGATGGCGCGAGGCGTGCGCGAAGGTGTTGATCTCCTGCATGGGCAGCGCGTCCATGTCGGCCCGCAGGCCGACCGCGCGCTGCGAGGTGCCATGCTTGATGATGCCGACCACGCCGGTCTGGCCCATGCCGCGCAGGATGGGGATGCCCCATTCCGTCAGCTTGGCCGCCACCACGTCGGAAGTGCGCCGCTCCTCGTAGCACAGCTCGGGATGGGCATGCAGGTCGCGCCGGATCTGCTGCAATTCGGATTGAAACGCCAGGATGGGCTCAACTAGTTTCATTGCTGTCTCCGTGTTGGGTGTCGCAGACCGCCGAGGCCGCCTGCGAGATCAGGCATTGTAGCCCTTGTAACAGCGGGAAATCCAGCGCCAGCCCGACGGCAGGTGCGCAGCGCCGGAATCGTTTACGATAGCGGTTTCAGTGTACGCTTTTTGGAACCCGAGATGACCATCACCCACGTCCGCGCCGCCTGCCCGCATGACTGCCCCGATACCTGTGCCCTGCTGGTCACGGTGGAGGATGGCGTGGCCACCGAGGTCAAGGGCGATCCCGACCATCCGCCGACGGCCGGCGTGCTGTGCACCAAGGTGTCGCGCTACACCGAGCGCACCTACCACCCCGATCGCCTGCTGCATCCGCTGCGCCGGGTGGGCAAGAAGGGCGAGGGCAAGTTCGAGCGCATCAGCTGGGACGAGGCCCTCGACACCATCGCCGGGCGCCTGAAGGGCATCGCCGCGCGCGCGCCCGAAGCGATTTTGCCGTACAGCTATTGCGGCACCATGGGGCTGGTGCAGGGCGACTCCATGTCGGCCCGCTTCTTCCATCAGCTGGGCGCGTCGCTGCTGGACCGCACGATCTGCGCCTCGGCCGGCGCCACCGGCTACAAATACACGGTGGGCGCCACCATCGGCACCGACCTCGAGCAATTCCAGAACGCCAAACTGATCCTGATCTGGGGCGGCAACCCCATCGCCTCCAACCTGCATTTCTGGACCCGGGCCCAGGAAGCCAAGCGGCGCGGCGCCAAGCTGATCGCCATCGACCCCTACCGCTCGCTGACGGCGGAAAAATGCCACCAGCACATCGCGCTGATGCCGGGGACGGACGCGGCGCTGGCCCTGGGCATGATGCACGTGCTGATCAAGGAAGATTTGCTCGACCATGATTACGTGGCCCGCCACACGCTGGGCTTCGACGAGCTCAGGCTGCGCGCCGCCGAGTGGACGCCCGAGCGCGTGGCCACCACCTGCGGCATCACCGTGGACGAGGTGGTGGAACTGGCCCGCCTGTACGGCCAGATGGCCAGGGCCGGCGAGCCGGTGGCCATCCGCCTCAACTATGGCGTGCAGCGCGTGCGCGGCGGCGGCATGTCGGTACGAAACATCACCTGCCTGCCGGCGCTGGTGGGCGCGTGGCGCCACCCGGCCGGCGGCGTGCAATTGTCGGCGTCCGGCGGCTTCCCCACCGACAAGCCGGCCCTGCAGCGGCCCGATTTGCTGCCGAACGCGCCGCGCACCATCAACATGGCCACCATCGGCGACGACCTGCTGCGTCCGGCATCGGCCGCGTTCGGCCCCCAGGTCGAGGCCGTGATCGTCTACAACGCCAACCCGGTGGCCATCGCGCCCGATTCGCCCAAGGTGGCGGCCGGCTTCGCGCGCGAGGATCTGTTCACCGTCGTGCTCGAACATTTCCAGACCGACACGGCGGACTACGCCGACATCGTGCTGCCCGCCACCACCCAGCTCGAACACGCGGACGTCCACACCGCCTATGGCCACTCGTACATGATGGCCAACAACGCGGCCATCGCGCCGGTCGGCGAAGCCAAGCCCAACACGGAGATCTTCCGCCTGCTGGCGGCCCGCATGGGCTTCGACGATCCCTGCTTCCAGGAAAGCGACGACCAGCTGGCGGCCCAGGCCTTCCGGCGCGACAGCCCGCGCGCCATCCACTTCGACTGGGAGTCGCTCAAGCGCAAGGGCTGGCAAAAGCTGGCCCTGCCCGACGCGCCGTTCGCCGAGGGTGGTTTCCCCACGCCGTCGGGCAAGTGCGAATTCTATTCGGCCACCATGGCCGCCGACGGCCTCGATCCGCTGCCGTCGTACAACGCCCCGTACGAGTCGCCGGGCAGCAACCCCGAACTGGCGGCGCGCTATCCGCTGGCCATGATTTCGCCGCCGGCCCGCAACTTCCTCAATTCCACCTTCGTCAACGTGAAGAGTCTGCGGGCGGCCGAAGGCGAGCCCCACCTCGACATCCACCCGGACGACTGCGCCGCGCGCGGCATCGCCGACGGCGACATGGTGCGCATCTTCAACGACCGAGGCACTTTTGTGGCCAAGGCGCGCGTGACGGCCAAGGCGCGGCCGGGGCTGGTGGTGGGCCTGTCCGTGTGGTGGAAGAAGCTGGCCAGCGACGGCAAGAACGCCAACGAGGTGACCAGCCAGGCGCTGACCGACATGGGCCGGGGCCCCACGTTTTACGATACACTGGTACAAGTCGAGAAAGTTGCCGCATGAAGGTGAGCAATGGGCCAGTTTCGCAGCGTCTTCTTCCGCGCCAGGTATTGGCTGGTGGGGAGCGGGCTTGCGCTGATGCTGGCCGGTTGCGCCCAGTTCAAGTACTACATCCAGGCCGCCCAGGGCCAGTACGCGCTGTGGTCGGACGCGCGCCCGATTGAGGACTGGCTGGGCGATCCCAGCACCGATCCCAAACTGAAGGCCAGGCTGGAAAAAGCGTTGCTGATACGGCGCTTCGCCGTGCGCCACCTGGGCCTGCCCGACAACGCCAGCTACAAAAACTATGCGTCGCTGTCGCGGCCGTTCGTGCTGTGGAACGTGGTGGCCACGCCGGAACTGTCGCTGCGGCCCATCAAATGGTGCTTCCCCATCGCCGGCTGCGTCAGCTACCGTGGCTACTACAGCAAGGAGGACGCGTTCGCCTACGCCGCCGAACTGCGGGCCGAGGGCGACGACGTGCAGGTGGGCGGCGTGCCCGCCTATTCCACGCTGGGCTGGTTCAGCGATCCGCTGCTGTCGACGTTCATCAATTATTCCGATGCGGAGCTGGCGCGCATGATCTTCCACGAACTGGCCCACCAGGTCGTGTATGTGCAGGGCGACAGCCAGTTCAACGAGGGCTTCGCCACGGCGGTGGAGGAGGCCGGCGTGCAACTGTGGCTGGACCTGTACGGCAACGACGCCATGCGCGAAGGCTATGCCCGCTACCATGCGCGGCGCGAGCAATTCCTGGCCCTGCTGGTCAAGCACCGCGCGGCGCTGGCCGCCAATTATGCGCGCCACGTGAGCGCCCACCACAAGCGCGAGGAGAAGGCGCGCATCTTCGCCGCCCTCAAGGCCGACTATCTGAAACTCAAGGAAAGCTGGGGCGGTTACGCCGGCTACGACCGCTGGTTCGCCGAACCGCTGAACAACGCCCACCTGAGCGCCGTGGCCACCTACCAGCAGGACTTGCCGGGTTTCCGCGCACTGCTGGCGCAGGAAAAGAGTTTTCCGCGTTTTTATGCTGCGGTGCAATCGCTGGCGGACATGACGGTGGCGCAACGCCAGCAACGCTTGCAGTGGCTGGGACGCCCGGCCATGCTCAACGCGGAGAACAACGCCGGTCCCGTCCCGGGCGCCGGCGCCGTGCGGTGATGCTGCGCCGCAGCATGAGTGTTTGCAAAAAGATACGCTTTGGTACGCTTAGAAGGCTTGCTCCAATCGGCGCAAAAGCGCTTGCGCACGAGCGTTCGTTTATATAGCATCGGTTCAAGTACTTTCACGGCGCTCGCGCGCCGGGGGAGCGCCTGACCCTGCTTCCCGGCCCTGTGCGCCGGTCCCCACAACGATAAAATCGAGACAAGAGGCACAGGATGGAGAAAATCTGGTTGAAGTCGTATCCCCCTGGTGTACCGGCCGATATTGATCCTAATCAATATCGTTCCTTGGTGCAACTGCTGGAAGAATCGTTTCACAAGTATGCGGACCGCAACGCCTACGTCTGCATGGACAAATTTCTCACCTACGCCGAGATCGACGCCCTGTCCAAGCGCCTGGGCGCCTGGTTGCAAAGCCGGGGCATGAAGCCGGGCGCGCGCGCGGCCGTCATGCTGCCCAACGTGCTGCAATATCCGATCGCCGTGGCCGCCATCCTGCGCGCCGGCTATACCGTGGTCAACGTCAATCCTTTGTACACCCCGCGCGAGCTCGAACACCAGTTGCGCGACTCGGGCAGCGAAGCCATCATCGTGCTGGAAAACTTCGCCAACACGCTGGAGCAGGTGCTGGGCAAGACGCCTGTCAAACATATCGTGGTGGCCAGCATGGGCGAAATGCTGGGCGGCCTGAAGGGCATGCTGGTCAATTTCGTGGTGCGCAGCGTCAAGAAGATGGTGCCGCCGTTCTCGCTGCCGAACGCCGTGCGCTTCAAGGATGCGCTGTCGCAGGGCGGCCGCATGAAGCTGACGCCGGTAGAACTGCAACCGTCCGATGTGGCATTCCTGCAATACACGGGCGGCACCACGGGCGTCTCCAAGGGCGCCACGCTCACGCACCGCAACCTGGTGGCCAACGTGCTGCAGGTCGAGGCGTGGTCGGCGCCGGCCATCGGCCAGTCGCAGGAAGCGCTGACGGTGGTGTGCGCCTTACCGCTGTACCACATCTTCGCGCTGACGGCCTGCGCGCTGTGGGGCGCGCGCGCCGGTGCGCTCAACCTGCTGATCCCCAATCCGCGCGACATTCCCGGCTTCATCAAGGAACTGGGCAAGTACAAGATCAACGTGCTGCCGGCCGTGAACACGCTGTACAACGCGCTGGTCAACCATCCCGATTTCGCCCATCTCGATTTCTCCGCGCTCAAGGTCGCCAACGGCGGCGGCATGGCGGTGCAGCAAGCCGTCAACGACAAATGGCTGAAGGCCACCGGCAAGTCCATCGTGGAAGCCTACGGCTTGTCGGAAACGTCGCCGCTGGCCACCAGCAACCCGGCCAACAGCACCGCCTTCTCCGGCACCATCGGCCTGCCCGTGTCCTCGACCGAGGTGGCCATCCTGGACGACGACGGCCAGCCCGTGGCGCTGGGCCAGGCCGGCGAGATCGCCATCCGTGGCCCGCAAGTGATGGTGGGCTACTGGAACCGTCCGGACGAGACGGCCAAGGTAATGACACCGGACGGCTACTTCAAGACCGGCGACGTGGGCGTGATGGACGAGCGCGGCTACGTGAAGATCGTCGACCGCAAGAAGGACATGATCCTGGTGTCCGGCTTCAATGTGTACCCGAATGAACTGGAAGGCGTGATCGCGGCCCACCCCGGCGTGCTCGAATGCGCGTGCGTGGGCGTGCCGGACGAGCACTCGGGCGAGGCCGTCAAGGTGTTCGTGGTGCGCAAGGATCCGAACCTGACCGTGGACCAGCTGATGGCCTATTGCAAGGAGCAATTCACGGGCTACAAGAAACCGAAATACATCGAGTTCCGCGACGAGCTGCCCAAGACCAATGTCGGCAAGATTTTGCGGCGCGCGCTGCGCGACGAACCGCAAGCGGCCGTCAAGCAGGCGGCCTAGCGGTAGCGGAGATGCGGCCGGCAAGCGTGGTGGCTTGCCGGCCTTACTGTTTTTAAAACCATAGAAAACGAACTTGGCGCTGGCGCCGTTAACCTGATAATGAGGCAATAGATGGAAAAGATTTGGCTGAAGTCCTACCCCCAAGGCGTGCCGGCGGACATCGATATCACGCAATACCGCTCGGTCACCCACATCCTGGAGGAGGCATTCCGCAAGTTCTCCGACCGCAACGCCTACGTTTGCATGGACAAGTTCCTCACCTACGGCGAGCTGGACCGCCTGTCCGCCGCCATGGGCGCCTGGCTGCAAAGCAAGGGTCTGAAGCAGGGCGCGCGCGTGGCCATCATGCTGCCGAACGTGCTGCAATATCCGGTGGCCATGGCCGCCGTCCTGCGCGCCGGCTACACGGTGGTCAACGTCAACCCGCTGTACACGCCGCGCGAACTGCAACACCAGCTGAACGACTCGGGCGCCGAAGCCATCATCGTGCTGGAAAACTTCGCCACCACGGTGCAGCAGGTGGTGGCCAACACCAAGGTCAAGCACGTGATCGTGGGCAGCATGGGCGACCTGCTGGGCGGCCTGAAAGGCATGCTGGTCAACTTCGTGGTGCGCAAGGTCAAGAAGATGGTGCCGGCGTATTCGCTGCCCAAGGCCATCAGCTTCAAGCAGGTGCTGGCCGAGGGCGCGCGCCTGAAGCTCAAGCCCGTCAAGCAAGGCCACGACGACATCGCCTTCCTGCAATACACGGGCGGCACCACGGGCGTGTCCAAGGGCGCCGTGCTGCTGCACCGTAACGTGGTGGCCAACGTGCTGCAGAACGAGGCGTGGCTGCAGCTGCCGCCGCAAAAGGAACAGCTGGTGTTCGTGTGCGCGCTGCCGCTGTACCACATCTATTCGCTGACCATCAGCGGCTTCATGGGCATGCGTCTGGGCGGCATGAACCTGCTGATCCCGAATCCGCGCGACATTCCCGGCTTCGTCAAGGAACTGGCCAAGTACAAGGTCGCCGTGTTCCCGGCCGTGAACACGCTGTACAACGCGCTGCTCAACAACCCCGACTTCGCCAAGCTCGACTTCTCGTCCTACAAGATCTGCAACGGCGGCGGCATGGCCGTGCAGCAAGCCGTGGCCGACCGCTGGCTGAAGCTGACGGGCACCCCGATCATCGAAGGCTACGGCATGTCGGAAACCTCGCCCGTGGCCACCGCCAACCGGGTCGACATCAAGGAGTTCACGGGCACCATCGGCCTGCCGATCCCGTCGACGGAAATCCAGATCCTGGACGACGATGGCAATGCACTGCCATTCGGCCAGCCCGGCGAGATCGCCATCCGCGGCCCGCAGGTGATGGCCGGCTACTGGCAGCGCGACGACGAGACGGCCAAGTCGATGACGCCGGACGGCTTCTTCAAGACCGGCGACGTGGGCATCATGGACGAGCGCGGCTACACCCGCATCGTCGACCGCAAGAAGGACATGATCCTGGTGTCGGGCTTCAACGTGTATCCGAACGAGATCGAAGGCGTGGTGGCGGCCCATCCGGGCGTGCTGGAGGTGGCGTGCATCGGCGTGCCGGACAAGAACTCGGGCGAAGCCGTCAAACTGTTCGTGGTGCGCAAAGACCCGAACCTGACCGCCGATCAGCTGCAGGACTACTGCAAGCATGAACTGACGGCCTACAAGAAGCCGAAATACATCGAGTTCCGCGACGAGCTGCCCAAGACCAACGTGGGCAAGATCCTGCGCCGCCAGCTGCGCGACGAGAAGCAGGCGGCCTGACGCACGCCGCCTGGAGTGGGGGGCGCGCATGTTACGCCCCCATACTCGCCACAGAAGATCGCCCGCCAAGCCGGGCGATTTTTTTTGCGCGGCCGGGGCCGGCCTCAGGCGGCGGTGTTCTCCCGCACGCGGCTCAGGCAGCGGGCGCGCATGGCTTCGGCCAGGCGCTGGCGCACTTCGTGGTCGTGGTCGAGATAACCTTCCGTGTTGGCGCGGCGGGCGCAGGCGGCCCAGTGTTCGTCGTCCACCTCCTGCAGCCGCTCGAATTCCGCCAGCGACAGCATGACCACCGCATCGCCGGCGGCCGGCTCGATCACGAGTGGCCGCGTGAGTGCGCGCTGCAGCCAGACCTCGAACGCCTGCGCGAGCTCGTCTTCCTTCACCTTCAACATGACCGGCCTCCTGCGAGATTGCTTTACCCAGTATAAGCCGCCTTGACAGCGATGCAAGCCTAGCCTGGCGCCAGTCCCGGCTTGCCATTCGCTACCCGGAAGCGGGCCAGCGTGCGCACGCCGGACGCGGCATCATGCACGTCGTCGAGCGCCTGGAACAGCACCGTGCAGTCATCCGGCGCGAGCGTGAGCAGCATGTAGCCACGCAGGTCGCTGCGGCCGAATTTCAGTTCCCGGTTCATGGCCACGTACTGCGCCGTGCGCGCCTGCGGGCGCGAGGGCGAGGTGACGGAGGTGCCGCAGAACTCGGTGGCCAGGATGGGATTGGCCGCCGAGACGGGTCGCAGCGGATCGCGGCGCAACTCGGCGGCGAAGAAGCTGTGCACATCGCCCGACAGCACCAGCGGATTGGCCGCATGGCTGGCGCGCAGCGCGTCGTACAGGCGCTGGCGCGCCATCGGATAACCATCCCAGCCATCGGTCCAGAAACGCCCATCCTGTCCCGTGCGCAGCGGCACCTGGCTGTTCTGCGCCATCAGCGTCTGCTGGGCCAGCACGTTCCAGCGCGCGCGCGACGATTGCAAGCCCTGCTCCAGCCACGCCTGCTGCTGCCCGCCCAGCATGGTGCGCGACGGATCGCGCAGGGCCGGGCAGTCGCGTAGGTAGACCGAGCTGGAGCCGCCCCGGCCCGGCGGCAGGCAGGCCGGGTAGGCACGGTACTGGCGATCGTCCAGCACATGGAAACGGGCCAGCCGCCCCCAATCGTAGCGCTGGTACATGCGCAGCTGGCCGAAGCCGCCGGGCGGGATGTTGGCGGGCATCGGCAAACGCAGCGGCATGTGCTCATAAAAGGCCTGGTAGGCGGCCGCACGCCGTTCGGCGAAACGCGGATCGAGGCGCTCGTCATGGTCGTTCGCGTAGTCGTTGGCCACCTCGTGATCGTCCCAGGTGACGATCCACGGTGCGGCCACGTGCGCCGCCTGCAGGTCGGGATCGGTCTTGTACTGGGCGTAGCGGGCGCGGTACTCGGCCAGCGTGAAGCTCTCGGCTGTGCGCGTGGCCGCCAGCGGATGGTGCAGCTGGTAGGGGCCCCATTCGTAGATGTAGTCGCCCAGGAAGGCCACCAGGTCGGGCGCGGCGGCGGCGATGTGGCGGTGCGCCGCGTAGCTGCCGAATTCCCAGTGCTGGCACGAGGCCACGGCCAGCTTGAGGCGGTCCGGCATGGTGTCCGGCGCGGGCGCCGTGCGGGTGCGGCCCACGGCGCTGACGGCTTCGCCCAGCAGGAAGCGGTACCAGTACCAGCGGTCGGGCGACAGGCCCGTCACGTCCACGTGCACGCTGTGCGCGAGCGCGGGAATGGCGCTGGCCGTGCCGCGCGCGACGACGCGGCGGAAGCCTTCGTCGGCGGCCATCTCCCACCGCACGGCGTAGGCCAGCGGCGGCATGGCGGCCGCGTTGAGGGGATCGAACAGGATGCGGGTCCAGATCACCACCGCGTCCGGCAGCGGCGAACCGGAGGCCACGCCCAGCGTGAACGGGTAGGGGGCGTTGGGCTGTCCGGCGGCGGTGCCGCCGGTGACAGTGGCGCCCGCCGCGGCCAGGCGCGCGCTGAATGCGAGGAAGTCGCGGCGCGCCGTGCTCATGCGCCGGCGCGCCTTACACCAGCAGCGTTTCGAGCGGCGGCACCTTGCGCGGCTTGCGGTCCGAATCGGTGGCCACATAGGTCAGCGTGGCTTCCGTCACCTTGACGGTGCACGCCTGCAGGCGGTTGCGCTCGGCATACACTTCCACGTTGACGGTGATCGAGGTGTTACCGACCTTGACGATGTCGGCATAAAACGACAGCAGGTCGCCCACGAACACGGGGTTCTTGAACACGAAGGAATTGACGGAGATGGTGGCCACGCGGCCATTGGCGCGGCGCGTGGCCGGCAGCGAACCGGCGATGTCGACCTGGGACATGATCCAGCCCCCGAACACGTCGCCGTAGACGTTGGCATCGGACGGCGCCGGCATCATGCGCAGTTCCGGCATGCGGCCGGCGGGCAGGCCGCGGTGCTCGGGGTAGGGTGTCGTGTTTTCAGGGGTGGTCATCGCAAAATCTCGTGAAGGGCTACAATGGTTTAGATTGAACCATAAAAAGCTGACCTTTGCCATGCGCCGCCATCCCCCATCCTCCTCCGGTCCCGCGCCGGACGCCCGTGCCGCCTCCCGCAGCGACCTGGCCACCTTGAAAACCCTGCTGCCCTACCTGTGGGTCTACAAGTGGCGCGTGCTGCTGGCGCTGCTGTGCCTGGTGGGCGCGAAGCTGGCCAACGTCGGCGTGCCGCTGGTGATGAAGCGCCTGATCGATGCGCTCAGCATCGATCCCCATCATCCGCAGGCGCTGCTGGTGCTGCCGCTGGGCGCGCTGCTGGCCTACGGTGTGCTGCGCGTGTCCACCACGCTGTTCACGGAGCTGCGCGAATTCCTGTTCGCGCGCGTCACGCAGCGGGCCGTGCGCACCATCGCGCTCAAGGTGTTCCGCCACCTGCATTCGCTGTCGCTGCGTTTCCACCTGAACCGCCAGACGGGCGGCATGACGCGCGACATCGAGCGCGGCACGCGCGGCGTCGGTTCGCTGATTTCGTACACGCTGTTCAACATCCTGCCCACGCTGGTGGAGATCACGCTGGTGCTCGGCTACCTCGTCACGCACTACGACATCTGGTTCTCCGTCATCACCGTCTGCGCGCTGGTGCTCTACATCGCCTTCACCGTGTTCGTGACGGACTGGCGCACCCACTTCCGCCGCACCATGAACGACCTCGACTCCAAGGCCAACACCAAGGCCATCGATTCGCTGATCAACTACGAGACGGTCAAATACTTCGGTAACGAGGATTACGAGGCGCGCCGCTACGACGAGGGCCTGCAGCGCTTCGAGTCGGCCGCCGTCAAATCGCAAACGTCGCTGTCGCTGCTCAACACGGGGCAGTCGCTGATCATCGCCAGCGCCGTCACGCTGATCCTGTGGCGCGCCACGGCCGGCGTGATCGCCGGCACCATGACGCTGGGCGACCTGGTGCTGGTCAACTCGTTCATGATCCAGCTTTACATCCCGCTCAACTTCCTGGGCGTGATCTACCGCGAGATCAAGCAAAGCCTGGCCGACATGGAGCGCCTGTTCTCGCTGCTCGACGAGCACCGTGAAGTGGCCGACGCGCCGGACGCGAGGCCGCTGCGCACGCATGGCGCCGAGGTGCGTTTCCAGCACGTCGATTTCAGCTACGAGGCCAAGCGCAAGATACTGTTCGATGTCGATTTCACGATCGCGCCCGGCACCACCACGGCCGTGGTGGGACACAGCGGATCGGGCAAGTCCACCTTGTCGCGGCTGCTGTTCCGCTTCTATGAAGTCAACGGCGGCAGCATCACCATCGACGGCCAGGACGTGCGCGCCGTGACGCAGGATTCGCTGCGCCACGCGATCGGCATCGTGCCGCAGGATACGGTGCTGTTCAACGACACCATCGAATACAACATCGCCTACGGCAAACCGGGCGCCACCAAGGAGCAGATCGTGGCGGCGGCCAAGGCGGCGTCGATCCACGACTTCATCGAAAGCCTGCCCGATGGCTATGGCTCGATGGTGGGCGAGCGCGGGCTCAAACTGTCGGGCGGCGAGAAGCAGCGCGTGGCCATCGCCCGCACGCTGCTCAAGAATCCGGCCATCCTGATCTTCGACGAGGCCACGTCGGCGCTGGACTCCAAGGCCGAGCAGGCGATCCAGGCGCAGTTGAAGGAGATCGCGCGCAGCCGCACCACGCTGGTGATCGCGCACCGCCTGTCGACCGTGGCCGACGCCGAGCAGATCCTGGTGCTCGACCATGGCCGCATCGTGGAGCGCGGCACCCATCATTCGCTGCTGGCGGCCGACGGCTTGTATGCGCAGATGTGGCTGCGCCAGCAGGCGCGCGCCGACGAGGATCTGGCGTCGCCGGCCAGCCCCGGCCCGGACGCGGACCGGATGGTGGCCGAGCAGTCCTGAGCCGGTGCCGAAACAGTAAACCAGGGTCTGACCCGAGGGTCAGACCCTAACGGCGCCCTAACGGCGCCAACGGCGCTGACGGCGGCGACCATGAAAAAAGGCTTCCCTCGGGAAGCCTTTTTGTTGGGTAGCGGCGCCTGTTTTATGGCAGCGGCGCGTCGGCCAGGTCGCGGCGGATCGGGTCGACCAGTTCGCCTTCCCACTTGGCCACGACGGCGGTGGCGATGCTGTTGCCGATCACGTTGGTGGCGGAACGGGCCATGTCCAGGAAGTGGTCGATACCGATCAGCAGCACCAGGCCCGCTTCCGGAATGTTGAACTGGCCCAGCGTGGCGGCGATCACCACCAGCGAGGCGCGCGGGACGCCGGCCATGCCTTTGGAGGTCAGCATCAGCACCATCATCATCGTCATCTGCTGGCCCAGCGACATCTCGATGCCGTAGGCCTGGGCGATGAACACGGTGGCGAAGGTGCAGTACATCATCGAGCCGTCCAGGTTGAACGAGTAGCCGATCGGCAGCACGAAGGCGGCGATGCGGTTACGCACGCCGAAGCGCTCCAGGCCTTCCAGCGTCTTCGGGTAGGCCGCTTCGCTCGACGCGGTGGAGAAGGCCAGCAGGGCCGGGCCGCGCATCTCGGCCATCAGGCCGCCGACGCGCTTGCCGAGGAACAGGAAGCCGATGGCGATCAGCAGCGCCCACAGCAGCGCGATGCCGAAATAGAATTCGGACATGAACACGCCGTAGGTCTTGAGCACGCCCAGGCCGCTCTTGGCGATCACGCCGGCCACGGCCGCGAACACGGCGAACGGCGCGAAGCGCATCACGTAGGCCGTCACTTTCAGCATCACGTGGGCCACGCCGTCGAGCGCGTCGACCATGGGCGCCGATTTCTCGCCCACGGCGGCGGCGGCCGAACCGAAGAACAGCGAGAAGATCACGATCTGCAGGATCTCGTTCTTGCCCATGCCTTCGATGATGGAGGCCGGCACCAGGTGGGTGACGAACTCCTTCAGCGTGAGGCCGGAGGCGGTGATGCCGGTGGCGGCCGTGGTGGCCGGCAGGTGGCCGAGCAGCGCGTCGCCGGGGCGGAACAGGTTCACCAGGATCAGGCCCAGGGTCAGCGAAATGAGCGAGGCGATGAAGAACCAGCCCAGCGTCTTGATGCCGATGCGACCCACTTCGCCGGCGTCGCCCATGCGGGCGATACCCACCACCAGGGTGGAGAAGACCAGCGGCGCGATGATCATCTTGATCAGGCGCAGGAACAGGGTCGTAACCAGCGACATGATGTCGGCGAATCCGGCCGGATCGGCCAGATTGAGGTTGGCCAGGTAGCCGGCGAAGATGCCCAGCACCAGTCCGACGAGGATGTAGGTGGTCAATCGGCTTTGTTTTTTCATATTTTTGAGTTCCTGTGGTAGTGTCTCTCTGGCGTGGCCGGCGCTGCAACAGGGTCGCTGTCGCCGCGCGATCTCGTGCACAATAGCGTCAAATGGCCGCGGCGATGGCGGAAGATCGCGCGAACCAGTCTTGTAAACTGATGAAACTATGGGCAAGTCCCGCAGTATCCTTGTGGCCAAGGGTGCTGTCAAGCGCGCGCCGACGCCCGTTCGGGGCAGCGCCAGGGGCGCTCTGGCGACGGAAAGCACATGATAGCGATCGAAAACCTCAGCAAGTGGTACGGCCAGTTCCAGGTGCTCACCGATTGCAGCACCAGCGTGGCCAAGGGCGATGTGATGGTCATCTGCGGACCGTCCGGTTCCGGCAAGTCGACCCTGATCAAGACCGTCAACGGGCTGGAGCCGTTCCAGCAGGGGACGGTGACGGTGGACGGCGTGTCCGTCGGCGCGCCCGGCACCGACCTGCCGGCGCTGCGGGCGCGGATCGGCATGGTGTTCCAGAATTTCGAGCTGTTCCCCCATTTATCAGTGCGCGACAACCTGACGCTGGGCCAGACCAGGGTGCTGGGCCGCAGCCTGGACGAAGCCACGGTCCGTGGCCTGAAGTACCTGGACCGCGTGGGCCTGCTGGCGCAGCAGGACAAGTTCCCGAACCAGCTGTCGGGCGGCCAGCAGCAGCGCGTGGCCATCGCCCGCGCCCTCTCGATGGACCCGATAGCGATGCTGTTCGACGAGCCCACGTCGGCGCTGGACCCGGAAATGATCAACGAAGTGCTGGACGTGATGGTGGGCCTGGCGCAGGATGGCATGACCATGATGGTGGTGACCCACGAGATGGGCTTCGCCAAACGGGTGGCGAACCGTGTGGTGTTCATGGACCACGGCCGCATCCTCGAGGACTGCGGCAAGGACGAATTCTTTGGCGCGCCCCGTTCCGAGCGGGCGCGTGACTTCCTGGCGCGTATCATCCACTAGTCCACTAGTCCACTAGCTGGAGAAATGCGCGGTACCGTTCGTAATGGTTGGATTTTTTCTGATGAAGGAGGAATCATGGCTGGTTCGAGTAGCGTACGCAAAACCCTGTTCATCTCCCTGGCCTGCATGGCGGGCCTGCTGCTGGCGGCGCATGCCGGCGCCGAGGAGGCCGGCGGCACGCTGGCCAAGATCAAGCGCACCGGCACCATCACGCTGGGCGTGCGGGACGGTTCCATCCCGTTCTCCTACCTGGACGACAAGCAGCAGTACCAGGGCTATTCCGTCGACCTGTGCATGAAGGTGGTGGTGGCGGTGCAGAAGCAGCTGGGCATGACGGGGCTGAAGGTGCAGATGAACCCCGTCACGGCGGCCAACCGCATCCCGCTGATGGCCAACGGCACCATCGACCTCGAATGCGGCTCCACCACCAACAACGCCGAGCGCCAGAAGCAGGTCGCTTTTGCGCCGACCATGTTCGTGATCGCCAACCGCCTGCTGGCCAAGAAGTCGTCGCACATCCGCAGCCTGGCCGACATGAAGGGCAAGACGCTGGTGGCCACGGCCGGCACCACCACCCTCAAGCAGATGACGATCCTGAACAACGAGCAGCAGCTGGGCATGACCATCGTGGTGGGCAAAGACCATCCCGAATCGTTCCTGATGCTGGAGACGGGGCGCGCCGTGGCTGAGGCCAACGACGACATCCTGCTGGCCAGCCAGGTGGCCACCTCGCGCAATCCGGGCGAATACGAGATCACCAAGGAGGCGCTGTCGGTGGAACCGTACGGCATCATGCTGCGGCGCGACGACCCGGCCTTCAAGCAGGTGGTGGACGCGGCGCTCACGCGGCTCTACCAGTCCGACGATTTCGTCAAGATCTATAACAAGTGGTTCCTCAGCCCCATCCCGCCCAAGAACATCAACCTGAACTTCCCCATGCCGCCGCAGCTGAAGGCGGTGATCGCCAAGCCGACCGACTCGCCCGATCCGGCCGCCTATGCCGAGGTGCCGGCCGCGCAGAAGGCGGCCAGCCGCAGGAAGTGACATGCACTACCACTGGAACTGGGCCATCTTCGGCGAGCTGTCGCCCGACGGCGTCCATACCTACTGGGACACGCTGCTGTCGGGCCTGGGTTGGACGCTGGCCACCTCGCTGTGCGGCTGGCTGATGGCGCTGGCGCTGGGGCTGGCCGTGGGCACGCTGCGCACGCTGCCTTCGCCGTGGCTGCGGCGGCTGGGCACGGCCTACGTGGAGCTGTTCCGCAACGTGCCGCTGCTGGTGCAGATGTTCCTGTGGTTCTTCGTGATGCCGGAACTGCTGCCGCAGGCGGCGGGCGACTGGCTCAAGGCGCTGCCCAACGCGCCGTTCATCACGGCCGTCGTGTGCCTGGGCTTTTTCACCTCGGCGCGCGTGGCGGTGCAGGTCACGGCCGGCATCGAAGCGTTGTCCGGCGGCCAGCGGCTGGCCGCGCTGGCGCTGGGGCTGCGCCTGCCGCAGGCCTACCGTTACGTGCTGCTGCCGCTGGCGCTGCGCATCGTGCTGCCGCCGCTGACCAGTGAATTCCTCAACATCATCAAGAACAGTTCGGTGGCGCTCACCATCGGGCTGATGGAACTGACGGCCAGCGCGCGCGCCATCCAGGAATTCTCGTTCCAGGTGTTCGAAGCGTTTTCCGCCGCCACCGCCATCTACGTGCTGGCCAACCTGGTCGTGATCGCCGCCATGCACTGGCTGGAACGGCGGCTGGCGCTGCCGGGCAGCTTGGGAAGGCACTGACCATGTTCGCCCAATTCGACTTCGACGTCATCGCCCGTTCCTGGGTCTACCTGTTCCAGGTGGGGATGGCGTTCACGCTGGAGCTGACGGTGCTGGCCATGCTGGGCGGCGTGGTACTGGGCACGCTGCTGGCGCTGGGGCGCATGTCGCGGCGCCGGCCGCTGGCGCTGGCGGCGGCCGGCTATGTCAATCTGGTGCGGGCCGTGCCGCTGGTGCTGGTGATCTTCTGGTTCTACTTCCTGGTGCCGTACGTGGCGGCGTGGCTGATCGGGGCGGACGAGCCGGTCAAGGTGGGTACGTTCTGGTCGGCGCTGATCACGTTCACCTTGTTCCAGGCCGCCTACTACTGCGAGATCATGCGCGGCGGGATACAGGCGATCCCGCGCGGGCAGGTGCTGGCGGCGCAGGCGCTGGGGCTGGGTTATGGACGCACCATGTGGCACATCGTGCTGCCGCAGGCGTTCCGCAACATGCTGCCGGTGCTGCTGACCCAGACCATCGTGCTGTTCCAGGACGTGTCGCTGGTGTACGTGCTGTCGGTGCCCGATTTCGTCGGCGCCGCCAGCAAGGTGGCCCAGCGCGACGGACGGCTGGTGGAAATGTACACGTTCGTGGCGGTGGTGTATTTCGTGTTGTGCTGTTTGCTGTCGTGGGCGGCCCGGCGGTTGCAGCGGCGGGTGGCGATTATCCGCTAGGGCCGATTGCGTCCCCAGGTGGTTGCAATAATTTCATCTTCTGGCGGATATGCCAACCGTGACCCCGCAACCGGGCGTGCGCCGCCGTGACCAGTTAAAATGGCGGGATCCGCAATTTGAGAGTCCGCCGCCATGTCCGATTTCGAACACATCCCCCAGAGCCTGACCATCACCCGTCCAGACGACTGGCATTTGCACCTGCGCGACGGCGCCACCCTGGCCAGCGTGCTGCCGCACAGCGCGCGCCAGTTCGGCCGCGCCATCGTCATGCCCAACCTGAAGCCGCCCGTCACCACCACGGCCATGGCGCTGGCCTACCGCGAGCGCATCCTGGCCGCGCTGCCGCAGGGGATGGATTTCGAGCCGCTGATGACGCTCTACCTGACCAACAACACCCCGCCCGACGAGATCGTGCGCGCCCAGGACAGTGGCTTCATCCATGCCGTCAAGCTGTACCCGGCCGGCGCCACCACCAATTCCGACGCCGGCGTGACCGACCTGCGCAACTGCTACAAGACGCTGGAAATGATGCAGGAGGTGGGCATGCCCTTCCTGGTCCACGGCGAGGTGACGGACCCCGACATCGACCTGTTCGACCGCGAGGCCGTGTTCATCGAGCGCGTGATGCGCCCGCTGCGCCGCGACTTCCCGGCCCTGAACATCGTGTTCGAGCACATCACCACCAAGGACGCGGCCCAGTACGTGGCCGAGGCGGACGGCCCCATTGCCGCCACCATCACGGCCCACCACCTGCTCTACAACCGCAACGAGATCTTCAAGGGCGGCATCCGTCCGCACTACTACTGCCTGCCCGTGCTCAAGCGCGAGGAGCACCGCCTGGCGCTGATGACGGCCGCCACCAGCGGCGACGAGCGCTTCTTCCTGGGCACCGACTCGGCGCCGCACGCGCAGGGCGCCAAGGAAGCGGCCTGCGGCTGCGCCGGCTGCTACACGGCCCTGCACGCGATGGAACTGTATGCGGAAGCGTTCGAGCGCGCCGGCGCGCTCGACAAGCTGGAGGCGTTCGCCAGCTTCAACGGTCCGGCCTTCTACGGCCTGCCGCGCAACATGGGCACCATCACCCTCAAGCGCGAAGCGTGGGAACTGCCGGCCACGCTGCCGCTGGCCGACCAGCAGGTGGTGCCGCTCAACGCCGGTGAAACCATCAACTGGAAAATGGTCTGAGGCGTGTTCGGCGCCATCGACTGGCCGCGCCCGTGGTACGAGACGGTACGGGCGGCGGCGACCCTGCTGGCGCCCGGCGCCGGCAGCGAAATCGAAAAATTCAACGCGCAAGCAGCCGCGCTCGAATTATGTAATCATCGGGACCTGCCGTTGAGTTTCGTGCCGCAAAGCGCGCTGCCCGACGGCACCGCCTATGAGGAATTCATCGGCGCCACCGGCTGCGTGCCCACGCGCGACAACCTGCACGACTTCTTCAACGCCCTGGTGTGGCTCAGCTTCCCGCGCATCAAGCGCCAGCTGAACGCGCTGCAGGCGGCGCAGATCGCGCGCGACGGGGTCGGCAAGTCGCGCGGCCCGGCCCGCGACGCGGCCACGCTGTTCGACGAGAACGCCGCCTTGCTGGTGGTGCGCGACAGCGCCGCCGGCCACGCGCTGGCCGATGCGTTGCGCGGCCATCGGTGGCGCGCCGCGTTCGTCGAACAACGCGCCAGTTGGGGACGCGATGCGCAGGTCTGGCTGTTCGGCCATGCGCTGATGGAGAAACTGGTGGCGCCCTACAAGGCGATCACCGCGCACACCCGCGTGGTCGTCGCCGGCGACGATTATTTTGCGCTCGACCAGACCGGCCGGCGCGCCTGGCTGGACGGGAAAGTGGCGCAGGAGCTGGCGCAGGACGGCTTGACGACGGCCTGCTTCACGCCACTGCCGGTGCTGGGTGTGCCGGAATGGTGGCCGGGGCAGGACGAGACTTTTTATGCAGACGCCACGGTGTTCCGGCCTAAACGGGGGACGGTGGCCAACTAAGCCGCGCGGCGGCGGAAAGCGATGGGGACATGGGGCAGGTCATCCGCTGGGGCATCCTCGGCACCGGCAAAATCTCGACGGCGTTCGCCACCGCCTTGCAGGACACCCCCGGCGCCAGACTGGTGGCCGTCGCCTCGCGCAGCGCCGACGGCGCCGCCGCCTTCGGCGCCCGCTTCGGCGTGGACCGCTGCCATGCCTCCTACCAGGCGCTGGCCGACGACGACCAGGTGGACGTGGTCTACATCGGCACGCCGCACCCCATGCACCACGAGAACGCCATGATGTGCCTGCACGGCGGCAAGGGTGTGCTGGTCGAGAAATCGTTCACCATGAACCGCGGGCAGGCCGAGGATATCATCGCGCTGGCGCGCCGCAAGCAGCTGTTCGTGATGGAAGCCATGTGGACCCGGTTCATGCCGGCCGTGGTCGAGGCCAAGCGCATCGTCGATAGCGGCGAGATCGGCGTTCCGACCCACTTGAGCGCCGATTTCGGCTTCACGGCGGCGGTCGGGCCCGAGCATCGCCTGTTCAATCCGGAACTGGGCGGCGGCGCGCTGCTGGACGTGGGCATCTACCCGCTGTCGATGGCGTCGTTCTTCCTCGGCGAGGTGGCGGCCGTGCAGGCGCAGGCCCAGATGGCCACCACCGGCATCGACCTGCAGACCATGTTCACGCTGCGCCACGAAGGCGGCGCCATGTCCGCCTGCGGCTGCAGCCTGCGCGCGCGCACGCCGACCGAACTGACCATCTCGGGCGACAAGGGCTTCGTGCGCCTGCACGACCGCTTCTATAAGACCGAGAAGATCTCCGTCACGCTGGTGGACGGACTGGCGCGCAACGAACGCACGCTCACCATCCCCCACAGCGGCAACGGCTACACGCACGAGGCGCAGGAAGTGGTGCGCTGCATGCGCCTGGGCCTGATCGAAAGCCCCGTCATGCCGCATGAGGAGACGCTGGCCATCATGGGGGTGCTCGACACGATCCGGGAGCAGATCGGCCTGCGCTACAACACCGACCGATAACGCACAATAAACGCACAATACAAATCCAAGAAGAGTTCAGACATGATCACCACCTCCCGCGCCCCGTCGCTCAAAACCGTGCTGCTGGCCAGCGGCGTCGTCCTCACCCTCGCGATGGGCGTGCGCCACGGCTTCGGTCTGTGGATGCAGCCCATTTCGCAAGCCCACGGCTGGACGCGCGAAACCTATTCGCTGGCGATGGCGCTGCAGAATCTGATGTGGGGCGCGTTCGGCCCGTTCGCCGGCATGGCCGCCGACCGTTTCGGCACCATGCGCGTGGTGCTGGTGGGCGCCGTCAGCTACATGCTGGGACTGGTGTGGATGGCGATGGTGAACGACGCCACCTTGTTCGTGATCGGCTCGGGCGTGTTCATCGGCCTGGCCCTGTCGTGCACGGCGTTCGGCGCCGTCAGCGGCATCATCGGGCGCGTGGCGCCGGTCGAAAAACGCTCGTGGGCGTTCGGCATCTCCGGCGCCTGCAGCTCGTTCGGCCAGTTCTTCATGCTGCCCGTCGCGCAGCAGCTGATCTCGTCGGCCGGCTGGCAGAACGCCTTCTACCTGCTGGCCGTGCTGGTGATCGTGGCCATGATCCCCATGGCGCTGTTCCTGCGCGAGCCGGAGGTCAGCCATAGCCACGGCCCGCAGCAAAGCGCGGGCGAGGCGATGCGCGAGGCGGTCGGCAACCGCTCCTTCCTGTTCCTGGTGGCCGGCTATTTCGTGTGCGGCTTCCAGGTGGTGTTCATCGGCGCGCACCTGGCCGTGTACCTGGCCGACAAGGGCATCGGCAATCCCAAGGTGGCCATGACGGCGCTGGCCCTGATCGGCCTGTTCAACATCTTCGGCTCCTACTTCGCGGGCAAGCTCGGTGGCCGCCTGCCCAAGCGCATGCTGCTGGCGGCGATCTACTTCTCGCGCTCCGTGTTCATCAGCCTGTTCCTGCTGGCGCCGTTGTCGCAGTGGACCGTGTATGCGTTCGCGGCGGCCATGGGGCTGATCTGGCTGTCCACCGTGCCGCTCACCAACGGCATCATCGCCGGCATCTTCGGCGTCAAGCACATGTCCATGCTGGCGGGCGTGGTGTTCTTCTCGCACCAGGTGGGCAGCTTCCTCGGCGTGTGGCTGGGCGGCTACCTGTTCGCGCGCCAGGGCAGCTACGATGTGGTGTGGGGCATCGCCATCGCGCTCGGGGTGATGGCGGCGCTGGTCAACCTGCCCATCAATGAGCGCCCGGTCGTGCGGGCGCAGTTGCAGCCGGCATGACGAGGCGGCTGAAACCGTGGCTGATGCGGCTGGCGCTGGCCGTGGTGCTGGCGCTGGTGTTCGCCGCCTATCTGAAGCCGGACTTCATGCTGGACATGGCCACCCGGCTGTATATGTGCTTCTGACGGTGCTTCTGATTGTAGTTCTGACCTTCAGACCTTGAGGAATTCCTCGCGCCCGCCCAGCCAGCGGGCCAGGTGGGCTTCCACCGTGGCCGCCTTGTCGGGCGCGTGCAGCAGGTCGTGCGCCACGTCGCGCGCCTGGTCGACCAGCCAGCCGTCCGTCTCCAGGTCGGCGAAGCGCAGCATGGCCTGGCCGGACTGGCGCGCGCCGAGGAATTCGCCGGGGCCGCGTATCTCCAGGTCGCGCCGGGCGATCTCGAAACCGTCCGTCGTCTCGCGCATCGTCATCAGGCGCTGGCGCGCCACGCCGCCCAGCGGGCTTTGGTACAGCAGCAGGCATACGCTGGCCGCCGATCCCCGGCCCACCCGGCCGCGCAACTGGTGCAGCTGCGACAGGCCGAAACGCTCGGCATGCTCGATCACCATCAGCGACGCGTTGGGCACGTCCACCCCCACCTCGATCACGGTGGTGGCCACCAGCACATGCATCTGGCCGGCGCTGAAGGCGTCCATCACCTCCTGCTTCTCGGCCGGTTTCAGACGGCCGTGGACCAGCCCCACGTTCAGGTCGGGCAGGGCTTCGGCCAGCAGGGCGTGGGTGTCGGTCGCCGTTTGCAGTTGCAGCGCCTCCGACTCCTCGATCAGCGGGCAGACCCAGTACACCTGGCGTCCCTCCTGCGCGGCCGCGTGCACGCGCGCGATCACCTCGTCGCGCCGGTTCTGGTCCACGGCCCGTGTGACGATGGGGCTGCGGCCCGGCGGCAGTTCGTCGATCACCGACACTTCCAGGTCGGCGTAGTAGGTCATGGCCAGCGTGCGCGGGATCGGCGTGGCCGACATCATCAGCTGGTGCGGGATGGCGCCCTCGTTGCCCTTGTTGCGCAAGGTCAGGCGCTGGCCCACGCCGAAGCGGTGCTGCTCGTCCACGATCACCAGGCCCAGGTTGGCGAAGTTCACGCCGTCCTGGATCAGGGCATGGGTGCCGATCACCAGCTGCGCTTCGCCCGATTCGATCAGGGCGGTGGCGGCCAGCTTGTCCTTCTTTTTCAGGCTGCCGGTCAGCCACGCCACCTTCACGCCCAGCGGTTCGAGCCAGGCCGCGATCTTGCGGAAGTGCTGGTCGGCCAGGATTTCCGTGGGCGCCATCAGGGCCGCCTGGAAGCCGCTGTCGATGGCCTGGGTGGCGGCCAGCGCCGACACCACCGTCTTGCCGCTGCCCACGTCGCCCTGCAGCAGGCGCTGCATGGGGTAGGGATGGCGCAGGTCGGCGCGGATCTCGTTGAGCACGCGCTGCTGGGCGCCCGTCAGCTTGAACGGCAGCGCCGCCTCGAAGCGGGCCGACAAATCGCCCACCACCTTGAGCGCGGCAGCCCCTTTCGCACGGCGCGCGCGCTGCGCCCGTTTCAGCGACAGTTGCTGGGCCAGCAGTTCATCGAACTTCATGCGCACCCAGGCCGGGTGCGAGCGGTCGGCCAGCGCGTGCTCGTCCACCTGCTGGGGCGGATAGTGCAGCAGCTTGACGGCCGGTTCGAAATTGGTGAGCCGCATGCTGTCGACCAGTTCCGGCGGCAGCGTGTCGGTCCAGTCCACGCGCTTCATGGCGTCGCCGATGGCACGGCGCAGCACGGGCTGGGACAGGCCCTCGCCGGCCGGGTAGACCGGCGTGAGGGAGGTGGGCAGCGGCGCGCCCTCGTTGACCACCTTGTACGTGGGATGCACCATCTCGGCGCCGAAGAAGCCGTGTTTGAGCTCCCCGCGCGCGCGCACCCGCGTGCCCTCGGCCAGTTGCTTGACCTGACTGCCGTAGAAGTTCATGAAGCGCAATTGCAGATCGCCCGTCTCGTCGGCGATATGGACCAGCAGCTGGCGCCGCGGCTTGAAGGCGATTTCATTCTTGACCACCAGGCCCTCGACCTGGGACGACTCGCCGCCATGCAGGCAGGCTTCGCGGATCGACACCACCTGGGTCTCGTCCTCGTAGCGCATGGGCAGGTGCAGCACCAGGTCCATGTCGGTGTGCAGGCCCAGTTTGGCCAGCCGGGCTTGCGGGCTGACGGTCTTCTTGGCGGTCTTGGGCTTTGAAACAGGCATATTCGGGTGCTTCAGGGTGTACTAGCGTAAAATAGAGGGTTGGCCGTCGCGCGGCAACGCCAGTATTGTAAGGCTTGCGCAGAAAGCACGGGGCCAGTTCCGGTATTCCATCACATTAGAAGTTTGCTCATGTATTCGCTTTCCGATTTCGATTTTAACTTGCCGCCCGAGCGCATCGCCCAGTTCCCGCTGCCCGACCGCAGCGCATCCCGCCTGCTGCACGTGGACGGCGCGCGGCTGGTGGACCGCCAGTTCGCCGACATCATCGACCTGCTGCAGCCGGGCGACCTGCTGGTGATGAACGACACGCGCGTGCTCAAGGCGCGCTTCTTCGGCGTCAAGGACAGCGGCGGCAAGGTCGAGGCGCTGGTCGAGCGCGTGCTCGACAACCGCACCGTGCTGGCCCAGGTGCGCGCCTCCAAGTCGCCCGGCCCCGGCGTGAAGATCCGCCTGGCCGACGCCTTCGACGTCACCGTCGGCGAGCGCGCCGGCGAGTTCTACACCCTGCATTTCGACGCCGACGTGTTCGACCTGATCGAGGCCCACGGCCGCCTGCCGCTGCCGCCCTACATCGAGCACGCGGCCGACGCGTTCGACGAGACGCGCTACCAGACCGTGTTCAACAAGGTGCCCGGCGCCGTGGCCGCGC
The DNA here is from genome assembly GCF_058801745.1 of Rugamonas sp. GW822-FHT03B10. NCBI lineage: Bacteria > Pseudomonadati > Pseudomonadota > Betaproteobacteria > Burkholderiales > Oxalobacteraceae > Rugamonas > Rugamonas sp. GW822-FHT03B10. The sequence goes on from NZ_JBXANP010000007.1 coordinate 29,124, forward strand.
CCACGGCCGGCCTGCACTTCGACCAGCCGCTGCTGGATAAACTGAAGGCCAAGGGCGTCAACTTCGCCTACGTCACGCTGCACGTGGGCGCCGGCACCTTCCAGCCGGTGCGCACCGAGGTGCTGTCCGAGCACAAGATGCACACCGAGTGGTACACCATGCCGCAGGCCACGGTGGACGCCGTGCGCGCCACCCGCGCCGCCGGACGCGACGTGGTGGCCGTGGGCACCACCAGCCTGCGCGCGCTGGAATCGGCCTCGCAGAGCGGTACGCTGGAGGCGGGCAGCGCCGACACGGCCCTGTTCATCACGCCCGGCTACCAGTTCAGGACCGTCACCCGCCTGATCACCAACTTCCACCTGCCCAAGTCGACGTTGCTGATGCTGGTGTCGGCCTTCGCCGGCTTCGACGAGATCCGCGCGGCCTACGCCCACGCGATCGCCAGCGCGTACCGCTTCTTCAGCTATGGCGACGCGATGCTGCTGACGACGGTGAACAAGGCGTAAGCGGCAGATGCCGCATGCGCGTCTGGTTAAGGACGGGTGATTATGCGCGGGTACAATGGGTCTTTGCCAGGGATTGCGCAAACAAGGGGCCAGACATGAAATCTGCTATTTTTCTCAAGCGCGTGGTTCTGCGGAACTACAAGAGCATAGGTATTTGTGACGTCAAGTTGTCGTCCCTGACCTACCTTGTGGGGGCAAACGGTTCGGGGAAAAGCAACTTTTTGGATGCCCTGCACCTGGTCAGGGATGCGCTCAGCAGTTCGCTGGACAACGCAATCAACGAGCGCGGCGGATTGTCGGCCGTACGGCGCCGTTCAAACGGCCATCCTACCCATTTTGGTATTGAACTGGAATTCAGTTTGCCGGGTGGGGAGGAGGGCACTTATGGTTTTTCGGTCGGCGCGCTGGGCAGTGGCGGCTACGAGGTGCAGAAGGAACGTTGCAGTATCGGCGGCAAAGGCAAGGGACCGTTTTTTTCGCTGGAGAAGGGGAAATTGCTGGAAACGAGCGAGGAGACTTTTCCGGCCGTTACCGCTGATCGTCTCGCATTGGTGAGCGCGTCCGGACTGGCAGCGTTCCGGCCCGTCTACGATGCGCTGACTGCCATGGGTTTTTACAACCTCAATCCCAAGCTCATACGTGAATTGCAAAAGCCTCAGGATGGGCGGTTGTTGAAGCCGGCGGGTGAAAACATCGCCAGTGTGATTGGCCATTTAACGAGGACGAATCCAGAAGCGATCGCCATCATCGAAGACTATCTGCATGCAGTGGTATCGACAGTGCATGGCGTGGAACGGGAACCTGTGGGGCCGATGGAATCGCTGGTTTTTCAACAGGACATGGCCGGGGCTGAACATCGCTGGCGGTTCCCTGCACAAAATATGTCCGATGGAACCTTGCGCGCGCTTGGCATACTCACAGCGCTGTTCCAGGGTAACAAGGATCATGCGCCGACACTGATTGGTATCGAGGAGCCGGAGACGGCCTTGCATCCCGGCGCTTCCGCAGCGTTGCGCGAAGCCTTGGTGCGGGCGTCGGAGCGTACCCAAGTGATCGTGACGAGCCATAGTCCGGATCTGCTGGATGATGTGGCAATTGCACCGGAAGCCTTGCTGGTCGTAGCTGCCGAGGCTGGTGTGACGCGGATCACACCGTTGGGCAAGGGAGCGCATGAGGCGATGCGCGCCCATTTGTGCTCGGCGGGCGAGTTGTTGCGATTGAACCAGCTGCAACCCGACCCACTGCCAGCGGGGGCGTCGTCCATGCAGCAGGTCGCATTGTTCGAAGAGAAATAATGATCAACATTGTCGCGATTGTCGAGGGGGACGGCGAAGTGGCCGCTTTCCCGGTCCTGCTGCGGCGCGTCAGCGAGTGGTTGTTCCCGGGTTTGCCGGTGCACGTGGCCCATCCGATCCGGGTGCGCCGGGACCAGTTCCTTCATCGTCCAGCCGAGTTTGCTAAAAAAATGCAATTGGCTTCGGCCATGTGTCCTGCGCCGGGGGGCATCATGGTATTGCTGGATGCCGACGATGATTGTCCCAGAGATCTGGCTGCCGACATCGTTGCCAGGGCTAGGGCGATATTGCCGGGTCGGGAAGTTGCCGTTGTCCTCGCCAATCATGAATACGAAGCATGGTTCGTCGCGGCGGCGCCGTCATTGACGGGCCGCCGGGGATTCGCCGCTCCCGCCGAGATACCGGAGGCCGAACATTTGCGCGGAGCAAAACAATGGCTCTGCAAACAAATTAGCCGTGGTGCCTACCATGAGGTCATCGATCAGCCTGCTTTTTCGGCGTTGATCGACCTTGCCATGGCCCATGGCAACAGCCGGTCATTTCGCAAGCTGTGCAGTGACTGGACGAAACTGATACGCGCCCAAGTACCGGGCACAACGGTCTAAATAAATTTGGAAATTGGAAAATATTGAATGCTGGAATTTAAACTCATCAAAACCGACAGCAGCGGCCTGACCAAGGCCCGCCGCGGCACCGTGAAACTGAACCACGGCGTGGTGCAGACCCCGATCTTCATGCCGGTCGGCACCTACGGCTCCGTCAAGGCCATGTCGCCGCTGGAGCTGAAGGAGGTCGGCGCCCAGATCATCCTCGGCAACACCTTCCACCTGTGGCTGCGCCCCGGCAACGACGTGATGGCCAAGTTCGGCGGCCTGCACGACTTCATGGGCTGGGACAAGCCCATCCTGACCGATTCGGGCGGCTTCCAGGTGTTCTCGCTGGGCGAGATGCGCAAGATCACCGAGGAGGGCGTGCATTTCAATTCGCCCATCAACGGCGACAAGCTGTTCCTGTCGCCCGAGGTGTCGATGCAGATCCAGCGCGTGCTCAATTCCGACATCGTGATGCAGTTCGACGAGTGCACGCCGTACGAGATCGCCGGCCGGCCGGCCACGCTGGACGAGGCGGCCAAGTCGATGCGCATGTCGCTGCGCTGGGCCCAGCGTTCGCACGACGAGTTCCACCGCGGCGGCAACCCGAACGCGCTGTTCGGCATCGTCCAGGGCGGCATGTTCGAGAACCTGCGCGACGAGTCGCTGGCCAAGCTGGAGGAGATCGACTTCCCCGGCCTGGCCATCGGCGGCTTGTCGGTGGGCGAGCCGAAGGAGGACATGATGCGCGTGCTGGCCCACGTGGGCCCGCGCCTGCCGGCCAACAAGCCGCACTACCTGATGGGCGTGGGCACGCCGGAGGACCTGGTGGCCGGCGTCTCGAACGGGGTCGACATGTTCGACTGCGTGATGCCGACCCGCAACGCCCGCAACGGCTGGCTGTTCACCCGCTTCGGCGACATCAAGATCAAGAACGCCCGTTACAAGGACGACAAGGCGCCGCTGGACGAGACCTGCGGCTGCTACGCCTGCCGCAACTTCTCGCGCGCCTACCTGCACCACCTGCACCGCTCGCAGGAGATCCTCGGCGCGCGCCTGAACACCATCCACAACCTGCATTACTACCTCGACATCATGCAGCAGATGCGCGACGCGCTCGACGAGGACCGCTTCCACGCCTGGACCCTGCAATTCCATGCCGACCGGGCGCGCGGCGTCTGAAACGGGGCGCGGCTTGTTGCAATCTTGTAAAAAGATGCATGCCACCCACATGGGGGAGGGGTGGACCCTTCCCCGCCAGTGCTAGAATACAGCGCTATTTTTTCAATCTGATAAACGGAGTACGCAGTGTTCATTTCCAACGCTTACGCACAATCGGCCGGCGACGCCCTCGGCCTTGGTGGCAACCTCACCAGCTTCCTGCCGCTGATCCTGATGTTCGTGGCCATGTATTTCCTGATGATCCGCCCCCAGCAGAAACGGGCCAAGGAACAGAAGGCCATGATGGACGCGCTGGCCAAGGGCGATGAGGTGGTCACGGCCGGCGGCATGCTGGGCAAAGTGGCCAAGGTCACGGACGCCTACGTGACGCTGGAAGTGTCCAGCGGCACCGAGATCGTGGTGCAGAAGCAATCCGTCACCGTGCTGCTGCCGAAGGGCACGCTGAAGGCGCTGTAACACCGGCCACGGCCCCGGACGGCGCGCGCCAGCAGCGCGCCGCCGTCCCGACTTGCATCCGACGCCTAACATTGAACGTTAAACCCTATGAATCGCTATCCTGTCTGGAAATACATCGTCATCGGCATCGCCATCCTGTTGGGCGCGCTGTACACGGCGCCTAACTACTTCGGCGAATCGCCGGCCGTGCAAGTCACCAGCGGCAAGTCCACCGTCAAGATGACGGGCGAGATGGCCGCCCAGGTGGAGGCCGTGCTGCGCAAGGAGAACCTGGCGGTGGAGGGCGTGAGCTTCGACGGCACCGGCACCTACGCCTCGGTGCGGGCCCGCTTCGCCGACACCGACACCCAGTTCAAGGCCAAGGCCGTGCTGGAGAAGGACCTGAACGCCGACCCGGCCGATCCGACCTACCTGGTGGCCCTGAACCTGCAGCCGAACACGCCGAAATGGATGCAAAGCCTGCGCGCCCTGCCCATGTACCTGGGCCTGGACTTGCGCGGCGGTGTGCACTTCCTGATGCAGGTGGACGTGAAGGCGGCCCTGACCAAGCGCGTGCAGGGCATCCAGGCCTCGGCCCGCAGCCTGCTGCGCGACAAGAACGTGCGCCACGCCGGCATCGACCGCGTGGGCGACACCATCGAGATCAAATTCCGCGACGAGGCCACCCGCGCCAAGGCGCGCGACGAGCTGTCCTCGTCCATGGGCGACCTGTCGCTGGTGGACGCCGGCGCCGCCCCCGACCTGAAGCTGATCGTCAGCCTCAAGCCGGCCGCGCTCAAGCAGACCATCGAGGAAGGCGTCAAGCAGAACATCTCCACCCTGTCCAAGCGCGTGAACGAGCTGGGCGTGGCCGAACCGATCATCCAGCAGCAGGGCCCGGACCGCATCGTGGTGCAGCTGCCCGGCGTGCAGGACGTGGCGCGCGCCAAGGCCGTGATCGGCCGCACCGCCACGCTGGAAGTGCGCATGGTGGACGACACCATCACCCCCGGCACCGAGCTGACGGCCGCCATTCCCTTCAACTCCGAGCTGTTCACGGTCGGCAAGGGCGTGCCCGTGGTGCTGAGCAAGGACGTGGTGCTGACCGGCGACTACATCTCCAGCGCCACCGCCAGCTTCGACCAGAACCAGCAACCGGCCGTGGGCATCGACCTGAACGGCGACGGCGGGCGCAAGATGCGCGACGCCACCCGCGAGCGCGTGGGCAAGCGCATGGCCATCGTGCTGTTCGAGAAGGGCAAGCCGGAAGTGCTGTCGGTGGCCACCATCCAGAGCGAACTCGGTAGCCGCTTCCAGATCACCGGCATGGGCAACGCCGAGAACTCGGCCGAACTGGCGCTGCTGCTGCGCTCGGGCGCGCTGTACGCGCCGATGGACGTGATCGAGGAACGCACGATCGGCCCGCAACTGGGCGCCGAGAACATCAGCAAGGGTCTGCATTCGACCATGTACGGCTTCGCCGCCATCGCCGTGTTCATGATGGCCTACTACATGATGTTCGGCTTCTTCAGCGTGCTGGCGCTGGGCTGCAACCTGCTGCTCCTGATCGCGCTGCTGTCGCTGATGCAGGCCACGCTGACCCTGCCCGGCATCGCCGCGATCGCGCTGGCGCTCGGCATGGCGATCGACGCCAACGTGCTGATCAACGAGCGCATCCGCGAGGAACTGCGCGGCGGCGCCTCGCCGCAGCAAGCGATCTCGGTCGGCTTCGACCGCGCCTGGGCCACCATCCTCGACTCCAACGTGACCACGCTGATCGTCGGCCTGGCGCTGTGGGTGTTCGGTTCGGGCGCCATCCGCGGCTTCGCCGTGGTGCACTGCCTGGGCATCCTGACGTCCATGTTCTCGGCCGTGTTCATGTCGCGCGGCGTGGTCAACCTCTGGTATGGCCGCAAGAAGAAACTGCAATCGATCGCCATCGGCACCGTGTGGGTGCCCGGCCTGTCGAAATAAGTTCACCGTCCCGCCGCGGCGGGACGGGCTCCAACCTCAGAGGATTTCATGGAATTTTTCCGCATCAAAAAAGACATACCGTTCATGCGCCACGCGCTGGTGTTCAACGCCATCTCGGCGCTGACCTTCGTGGCCGCCGTGTTCTTCCTGTTCCACAAGGGCCTGCACTTCTCCGTCGAATTCACGGGCGGCACCGTGATGGAGCTCAAGTACGCCAAGCCGGCCAACCTGGAGGGCATCCGCCACACGCTGGAAAAGGTCGGCTATGAACAGCCGGAAGTGACCAGCTTCGGCACCGCGCACGACGTCATGCTGCGCCTGCCCGTGATCAAGACCGTGAGCGGCAACGCCGCCTCGCAGCTGGTGTTCGACGGCCTGTGCAAGGCCGAGCAGGGCACGCTCAAGCAGATCGACAGCGTCAGCCCCAAGGGCGAGCAGGTGACCAAGACCGCCTGCATGGACGCCGCCGGCGTGGAATCGGTGTCGCTGCAGAAGGTCGAATTCGTCGGCCCGCAGGTGGGCGACGAGCTGGCCCAGAACGGCATGAACGCGCTGGCCATGGTGATCATCGGCGTGATGATCTACCTGGCCGTGCGTTTCGAGTGGAAGTTCGCGGTGGCGGCCATCATCGCCAACCTGCACGACGTGGTCATCATCCTCGGCTTCTTCGCCTTCTTCCAGTGGGAATTCTCGCTGACGGTGCTGGCCGCCGTGCTGGCGGTGCTCGGTTACTCGGTCAACGAATCGGTGGTGATCTTCGACCGGATCCGCGAGAACTTCCGCAAGCAGCGCAAGATGTCGGTGCATGAGGTGATCGACAACGCCATCACCAGCACCATCTCGCGCACCATCATCACCCACGGCTGCACCCAGATGATGGTGCTGTCGATGCTGTTCCTGGGCGGCCCCACGCTGCACTACTTCGCCGTGGCGCTGACGATCGGTATCTGCTTCGGCATCTACTCGTCGGTGTTCGTGGCGGCGGCCGTGGCCATGTGGCTGGGCGTGAAGCGCGAAGACCTGATCAAGCCGATCAAGGAGAAGGACGAGACGGACGGCGCCGTGGTGTAAGCCGGTTCCGCACTCAAACCCCCCCCCCTCGCGGCAGCGCCAGGGGGGATTTTTCATATTGGAGTCCGGCGCACTGTCACGCGAAGCCCAGGAACAAAGCCAGGCCGCGATTGACGATGAGCATGGTGGCATTGTCCAGTCGGCCGAAGGCGGCGCCAATCTTGTCGCGCGGCACACTCTGCGGTTTGTCGATCATGACTTGGGAGGGTTTATGCAGCCCGTTGGCTTCTGTCGGCTCAATTGTGATGCGGAATAGGGGGGCGTCGTGCAACTCGCTGGTCACGGGCAGGATGGCGACGGACGGGTGTTCGGTGAATAGATCGGATTGGATGACCAGTGCTGGCCGGGGCTTGCCGTAATCGCCATGCAGGGCGATCGTGACAAGATCGCCGCGCCTCATTTCCATCCGTCCGTGTCAGCGGCGGCGCACAGCCAGGCCAATGTTGCTGCCTCGTCCGATGCGGCGCGCAAGGACAAGGACTGTCGCCTGCATTCTTCCGTGAAGTCCGGGCTGCGCGTGTCGGGCACCCAGATCTGCACAGGCCGCAACCGGGCCGCGCGCAGCGTTAGCCCGACTTTCTCTACACGTTCGGGATTATTGCTTACCATGTCGTCGCTCCTGCCGCTGTTACACATCACAATATACGGCGGACGACGGGCGCGGGCAAGCGGTGATGCGGCGAGTCCTTGGTGTGCCTCAGTGGTTGGCCGGATGCGCGCCCTTGAGCGCGGTGGGGCAGGCGCTGGAGCGGATGCGGAAGTAGCTGCGGCCGTCGTCGAGCGAGCGCAGCACGATCTTTTCCTGCGTCAGGCTGACGATCTTGTCCTTGAGGATGGCGCCGTCCGACAGGATGGAGGTGAGGACGCCGTCGCGCAGCGTCCAGCGCACCGTGATGCGCTCGCTGAGCTTGCGGCACGCCATGTCCTTGTATTCGAAATACGTGTAGCTGCCGTCGGCCCTGAAGGTTTCGCGCGACGGGACGCGCTCGAAGTCGGGACTGTCGGGCGGGTTGATCCAGGTGCCGACCAGCAGCGCGCTCAGGGCCGCGTCATCGGCCTCGACGTCGGCGGCGCAGCAGGCCGGCGCCAGCGCCAGCGCGACGGCCAGCAGCGCGGCGGCGGATTGTTCTAACATGGCGGATCCTTGCGCCGGCAGGGCGGGGTGGGGGCCGGCGGCGCAGAGTGTTGGTTAATGGAAATAACAGTGTGCATAAGGATAATCCAGGATGCATGTTGATAGCCATAAATTTGTCATAATGCCTTACCGGCCGTAAGGTCACTGTCGCGGGAATGGGAAGACGATGAGCCGTACCGGCCGATTATTCATGTTGATGGACGCCATGCGCGGCTACCGCCGGCCCGTCACGGCGGCCCGGCTGGCCGAGCAGCTGGGCGTGTCCGAGCGCACCATCTACCGCGACATCCAGACCCTGAGCGGGCTGGGCGCGCCGCTCGAGGGCGAGGCCGGCGTCGGCTACATGCTGCGGGCCGGCTTCTTCCTGCCGCCGCTGATGTTCGGCGCCGACGAGCTCGAGGCGCTGGTGCTGGGCGCGCGCTGGGTGCGCCGCCAGGGCGACGAGGCGCTGGCCCAGGCCGCCACCAACGCGCTGGCCAAGATCGCCGCCGCCACCCCCAAGGATTTGCGCGACGACATGGCCGAGACCAGCCTGTGGGTGCCGCTGGGCGTGAGCCAGCCCGACGCCAGCGACGCCTTCGTGCGCCCCGTGCGCGAGGCGATCCGCTACCAGCACCGCTTGCGCATCCAGTACCGCGACGAGCAGGGCGCCGAATCGGAGCGCTACGTGTGGCCGTTCGCGCTGGCCTTCCTCGAAGGCAAGCGTCTGCTGGCGGCCTGGTGCGAACTGCGCGGCGCCTACCGCCATTTCCGCATCGACCGCATCGCGGCCGCCGCGTCGACCGGGGAACGCTACCCGGTGCGGCGCCACGACCTGCTCAAGACGTGGCGCCGCGAACAGGGCTTGCGCGAGGATGCCTGACGGTGAATGGGGCGCGCTATGTGCGCTGCCGCACGGAAAGGGCGGCCGGTGGGGCGTAAGCTGCGTCCATCTCTTTCGGGAGATCCCTAGTTTTGGACTTTGCCCGCCTTCCCGGCGGGCTTTTTTTTCGCCGTGCTACAGCATCAGCACGGCGAACAGCGCCTGCACTTCGTGCGCCGATTCGGCCAGGATGTCGTGCAGCGTGCCTTCGCCGACGAGGAAATCGATGGTGCGCGCGCCCAGCAGGGTGGTGGCGCCGGGGCGCTCCTGCAAAGGCGAGGGCACCGGCGCCAGGTCGTTGGCCAGCAGCAGCGTGTCGCCCAGGGTTTCCGGCGGCAGCGCGCGCATGCCCACCCACATGGCTTCCACGGCCTGGGCCACGGGTTCGGGCACCCCCAGCTTCCTGAGCACGCCGCGCCCGATCTCGGCCTCGCCCGATTCGATCCAGTCGCCCGGGTCGCCGTCGAGGATGCCGGGCCAGGCCGCCGCCTGCGACAGCAGATAAAAGCCGCCCACTTCGTGCACGATGCCGGCGAACATGGCCGTGTCGGGGTCCACATGGGTCACGCGGCGCGCGATCACCTGGGCCAGCGCGGCCACGTGGGCCGTGTGTTCCCACAACTGGGCCGCCTTGGCCTTGACGGCCGGGTCGCTGGACTGGCCGCCGAGCTGGCGCACGATCAGGGCCGCCACCTGCGATTGCAGCGTGCGCATGCCGAGCCGCTGCACGGCCGCGCGCACGCTGGAGATTTCGTTACCGGAACGGTTGTAGGCGACGGCGTTGGCGATGGCCACGGTGCGGGCCGCCAGCAGGGGGTCGGCCTGGATCAGCTTGGCCGCCGCGTCGATGTGGCAATCGGGATCGCCCAGCGCCTGCTGCAGGCGCAACGAGGCGTTCACATTGGTGGGGAACGTCAGCTCCCCCCGGCTCGCTTGAGCTGCGATCTGCTTGAAGGCGTCCAGTCTGTCCATCGAAAAAATTATACTCGGAATATTGCCGTGTGGAACTTTTTCGCAAAATACTTTTCTATCCCTTGCGGCTTGCCGATAGCATGCCGCAAGGGCGGGGAACGCGGATCAGGCTTCGCTGAAGATGGCGTCGCAGCCGTCCTGGGTGGCGTCCGTGTCCTGCAGTTCGTCGACCAGGCCCAGGTCGAACAATTCCTCGATCGCGTTCATGAAGCTGTTGTGCTTGGTGGCCCCGATCAGGCGGTAGATCTCCCCCGCTTCGTTGCGGATGCCGATCAACAGCTTTTCCTGGCGCACTTCGTCCGGGGTGCTGACGTTGAGCAGCAGGTTGCCGATGATGTGTTTATCGAATTTGGCAGGTTTCTTGCCTTCGAGCAGAGTCGTTTTCAAATGGTTTCCTTGGTTGAGTCGTGGGTGGCTGGGCTGCCGCCAATAATGACAGTTTTGAGCCTGGACAGGGATTTTTCAAGGTCCGCGTAGTCATCGGGCGTGAATTCGGCGAACACGGCGGCGCCCAGCGCCACGACGCGCGGAAACGCGTCGCGGAAGGTGGCCTCGCCGGCCGCCGTCAGGCGCACGAAGAACGAGCGCTTGTCGTCGGCGTTGCGCTGGCGCTCCACCAGGCCCTTCTGTTCGAGCCGCTCGATCACCCCGGTCAGCGTGCCCTTGGTGATCAGGGTACGCTCCCCGAGCTCCTTGTAGGACATGCCGGCCGTGTTGCCCAGCGTGGCGATGATGTCGAACTGGGCGTGGGTCAGGCCGCACGCGCGCACGTGCTCGCCCGACAGGCGCTCGAAGCCCTGCATGCATTCGGCCAGCAGCCGGATACTTTTCAAATAGCGTTCACCCATAGACCATGATTATAACGGGCCGGATCGCCAAGTCGGCCGTGGCCGGGTACACTATGCCTCCCCGGCGCCGGCCCGCGCGCCGCCACCGCCATCGTGTCGAGACCTGTTTGAAGCCTTCCGCCCCACTGCATCTGCGCGGCATCGCCGCCCTGTTGACCGTCACCCTCGTCTGGGGCACCACCTTTCCCGCCATGAAGGACATGACGGGCGCGCTGTCGGCCAGCACGATCGTGCTGGTGCGCTTCACGCTGGCCGGCCTGCTGCTGGCGCCGTTCCTGTGGCGCGCCCGCGCCGGCGACGTGGGGCAGGGCGTGCTGGCCGGGGTGGTGTTGTTTTTCTGTTACGTGTTCCAGATCGAAGGTCTGAGCCTGACCAGTTCCAACCGCAACGCCTTCCTGACCGGCCTGAACGTGCTGGTGGTGCCGCTGCTGGGCATGGCGGCCGGCAAGCCGCCCGAGCGCCGCATCGTGGTGGCGCTGCTGCTGGCGCTGGCCGGCCTGTTCGCGCTGTGCTGGGACGGCGGCATCAGCTGGGGCCGCGGCGACACGCTGGCCCTGCTGGCGGCCCTGTGCTTCGGCCTGTACGTGAAGCTGATGGAGGCGGCCACCCGCAAGGTGCGGCGGCTGATGACGCTGACGGCGGCCCAGATCGCCACCGTGGCCGTGTGCGCGGCCGGCTGGCTGCTGTGGCACGACATGCCGGCCGGCGCCCAGGCCGGACCGTGGCAGGCGGCCGCCTGGCAGGCCGTGCTGGCCTACAAGAGCAACCTGATCTATCTGGGCGTGGTGGCCACGGCCGCCATCATCTCGCTGCAGACGTGGGGCCAGAGCCACAGCAGCGCCAACGAGGCGGCCGTCATCTACGCCTTCGAGCCCGGTTGCGCCGCCATCTTCGCCTATTTCTGGCTGGGCGAGACGCTGGCCTGGAACGGCCTGCTGGGCGCCGCCTTGTTGATCTCCGGTATGATAGTGAGCCAGTGGAGCAGCAGCCGGCCCGCCGCCGTGCTGGCGCCCGAGTGAGCGCCGCCCCACCGATCCCGTCCCCTTACACCTAATCGCCGCATGCCATTTTCACCGCTCTCCCGTCTGGCCCAGGAACAGCCATTGCGCGTGCTGCTGGTCAACGCGGGCGAACCGGACAGCCTGACCTGGGCCGGCCTGATCCAGCCGTTGCGGCTGGCGGCCCGGATGCTGGGGCCGGACCAGTTGCGGCTCGACATACTGAGTCCCCAGCAGGCGGCGCTGACCCAGCCCCAGCCGGGCTGGCACCTGGCCCTGCTGGTGGCCGACGAGCAGCAGGCGCCGCCGCCGCCGGCCTTGCTGCGCACGGTGCTCGAGCGTTGCCGCTCGGCCCGCTTCTGGGGCGGGGTGGGGGCCGGCGTGCTGTGGCTGGCCGATGCCGGCCTGATGGCCGGCGTGCGCATCGCGCTGCCGTGGGCCCTGTACGCGGAGACGGAGGCGGTCACGCAGCGCGCCATCCTCACCCCCCATCTGTTCGAACTCGACGGCCGCCTGCTCAGCTGCTGCGGCGGCGCGGCCAGCATCGACTTCGCGCTGACGCTGGTGGCGGCCCTGTACGGCGCGACCGTCCAGGCCGCGATCAAGGAAAGCCTGTGCATCGAGCGTGTGCGGCCCCACGACGAGCGCCAGCGGGTGGCGCTGCAGGCCCGTTTCGGCGCGCTGCAGCCCAAGCTGTCGGAGGCCGTGACCTTGATGGAGGCCAATATCGAGGAGCCGCTGTCGACCGACGACATCGCCGGCCTGGTCGGCCTGTCGCGGCGCCAGCTCGAACGGCTGTTCAAGCAATACCTGGACAGCCTGCCGTCGCGCTACTACCTGGAGCTGCGCCTGCAGCGCGCGCGCCAGCTGCTGCTGGAGACCAACCACTCGATCGTGCAGGTGGGGCTGATGTGCGGCTTCTCGTCCGGCTCGCATTTCTCGACCGCGTTCGGCGCGCTGTTCGGCAACACGCCGCGCGAGGAGCGCCAGCGCAAGCTGATGCCGCCGGCGGCCTGAGCCCGCCCGCAGCTCGTTGCAACAAGCGTACTGTCGTTCCCGCGCAGGCGGGAATCCAGGCATTGCCTGAATTCCCTCCATAGGTCGCGTATATGGACGCTCAGCATGGGTTCCCGCCTGCGCGGGAACGACGCTCTTAACTCGTCTGCACCGGCGCCGGGCCGCCGGTGTCGGGCAGCGCCACCATGCCGTGCGCGCCGCTGGCGTTGCGCTCGGTGAGCTGGGGCGCCTTCAATGGCAGGCTGATCTGGAACACGGTGCCCGCGCCCGGTTCGCCCTGCAGCGTGATGGTGCCGCCCAGCACGCCCGTCACCAGCGTCTGCACGATGTACAGGCCCAGGCCGGAGCCGCCCTGGCCGAGCCGGGTGGTGAAGAACGGGTCGTAGATCTTGTTGCGGAATTCGGCCGGGATGCCCTTGCCGTCGTCCGTGTAGGTGAGCAGCACGCGCTCGTCCTGGCGCCGGGCGCCGATGCGGACCTGGCCACCCTTGCGCCCCTCGAAGCCGTGCACCAGCGAGTTCTCCAGCAGGTTCGACAGCACCTGGGCCAGCGGGCCGGGGAAGCTGTCGAGCTCGATGTCGGACGCCACGTCCAGCGCGATGTGGTGGCCGCGGTGCTTCCATGTATTGTGGTGGCTGGCGATCACCTCCTCCACCGTGCGCCGCAGCGGGAACACGCGGCGCCGCACGCTGGCCTGGTCCACGGCCAGCTCCTTGAAGTTGTCGATCAGCCCGGCCGCGCGGAAGGTGTTGCGCTCGATGATCTCGGTGGCCTGCTGGCAGTGGGCCACGAAGGTGTCGGCCGACGAGCGTTTCAGCTGGCCGGCCGCCAGCGCCTGGGCGAAGCTGTCCACGTGGGCCCTGAGCGTGGTGGAGGCCGTCAGCGCGCTGCCCAGCGGCGTGCTCAGTTCATGCGCGATGCCGGCCACCAGGCGGCCCAGCGACGCCACTTTCTCCGTCTGCAGCAACTGCTCGGCGGCCAGCCGCAAGTCCTCGTTGGCCTGCCGCAGTTCGGCGGTGCGGGCCGTCACCCGCTGTTCCAGCACGTTGTTCAACTCCTGGATCTCGGCCTCGCGCGCGCGGCGCGCGGCCACCTCCTGCCGCAGCTCGGCCGTGCGGCGCTTGACCATCACCCGCAGCTGCACGATGAAGGTGATGGCCACCAGCACCGCCAGCGCCAGCGCGCCCAGCGGCCGGTAGTCGATGTCGTGCGCGTAGTGGACGGTGCTCCAGTTCTGGCGGAACGCCTCGCGCTCGCTCTTGGGGATGGCCGCCAGCGCCGCGTTCAGGATGGGCAGCAGTTCCGGCCAGTCGGAGCGCACGCCGATGCCGACGTGGTAGCGGTAGTCGGTCTCGCCGGCCACCCGCACGTCGGTCGCGCCCAGCTCCACCAGCTGGTGGGTGCCGGTCAGCAGCGGGCCGACGAAGGCGCGCACCTTGCCGTCGCGCAGCAGCCCGGTGCCGGACCGGAAGTTGCTGACCGGGACCATGGCGATGCCGGGCCAGTCGTGCGGCAGCGCGTCGGCCACCGCGGTGCGCGCGGCCACGGCCACGCGCTGGCCCGTCAGCCCGGCCAGGCCGCCCATGGGCGGGGTGGCCGTGCCGGCGAAGATCACCACCGGCGTGCTCAGATACGGTTCCGTCACCAGCATGAAGCCGGCCCGTCCCGGCGTGTGCGAGATGGCCGACACCAGGTCCACCTGGCGCTGCTCGATGCGGCTGATCTCGTCGGCCACGTCGCGCGTCGGCACCAGTTCGAAGCGCACCCCCAGCTGTTCCTCCACGCGGCGCAGGAAGTCGAGCGAGATGCCGCGCATCACGCCGTCCTCGCCGCGCCACTCGATCGGACCGCGCGCGCTGTCGACGGCCACCCGCAACACCGGATGCGCCGCCAGCCACGCGCGCTGCGCGGGCGTGAGGGCCAGTTCGCGCTGCACCGGCGTGCCTTCGGACGCCGCCAGCCAGCGCGAGCGGATCAGCGCATGCTCGTCGGCCGTGATGGCGGCCACGCCCTTGTCGATGATGGACAGCAGTTCGGGCGCGTCGTTGCGCAGCGCCAGCCGGATGGTGGCCGCTTCCGAGTAGTAGTACAGCAGCGCGATCTTGAGCGCCGCGCCGCCTTCGCCGATGGCGCGCTGCACCACCGGCAGGTCGTCGAAGTAGGCGTCCGCCTCGCCGCGCTGCACGCGTCCGATGCCGTCCTGCGAACTGTCGACCTCCACCAGCACGCAATCGGGGCAGCGCGCCTTCAGCACCGGCACCCGCACCGTGTTGCGCACCACGGCCACGCGCTCGCGGGCGTAGTCGGCCAGCACCCGGGTGGCGGCGTGGTCGGCGCGGGTCGCCATGGCGATCGGCAGTTCCAGGTAGGGCAGCGAGAAATTGAGGCGGGTCCGGCGTTCCGGGCGCTCGCGCGCGCACAGCACGCCGTCCACCTCGTGCGCCATGCCCTTGGTCAGGGCCTGGTCCCAGGTGGAGCCGACGTAGCGGAAGGTGAGGCCGGTCTTGCGCGCCACCAGTGCCGCATAGTCGTAGCAGGCGCCCGCGTAGGAGGCGTCGCTGTCGGCGCGGCGGAACACCATGGGCGGGTTGAACTGGTCGAGCGCCATGGTCAGCACCGGATGGGTGCGGACCCAGGCTTGCTCCTGTGGCGTGAGTGCGACTTGCGCCGCCGCCATGGCGGGCCATGCGAGCAGCATGCAAAAAAAAGTGGCCAGTGCGGCTCGTGCTGTGTGCATTTTGAGAGTAGCCTTTTGCGATGCGCCCCCGGATGCTTGACAGCATAGCCCACTCCGACTGCGGAATACAGCCAACCATGAATAATCTTCACGGCAAAGACACAATCCACAGGGCAAATCTGAAACTGCTTGCTGCCGCGTTGTGGGGAAGCTGCCACAGTGCGCTGGCCGACACCGGCGTGACGGCCTACGGCGTGATCGACACCTTCGCCACCCGCATCGCGGCCGACGGCCTGGCGCCCGTCGCGCGGGTCGACGCCAGCGGCCTGCTGGCCAGCCGCCTGGGCCTGCGCGGCCGCGAGGAGCTGGGCGGCGGCTTGCGCAGCAGTTTCGTGCTGGAGGCGGGCCTGAACGGCGACGACGGCAGCGGCGCGGATGGCAAGCGCCTGTTCAACCGCCAGGCATGGGTGGGCCTGGGCGGGCCCTTGGGCGAAGTGCGGCTGGGCCGCCAGAACACGCCGCAGTTTTACATGAACGGCAAGTTCGACGCTTTCACCAGCGCCACCCAGGCTTCGGGCTGGAACAATATGTACGGCGCGCCGCCACGCGTCGACAACGCCGTCGGCTATTTCTCGCCCGAGCTGGGCGGCTTGACGCTGCAGGTGCTGGCCGCGCGCGGCGCCACGGGCGGGGCCGCGCCGCTGGCCGCGACGGCCGCCAACCGCAACCTGCAGCTGGCGGCCGAGTACGCGCGCCCCGGCCTGTACCTGGGGGCGAACTACCAGCAGGTCGACAACGCGGACCTGCCGTACCGCGTGCGGCGCGCCAGCGTGGGCGCGTCCTGGACATGTGCGCCGCGCTGGACCGTGTTCGGCGCCGTGGGCAGCGAGCGCCGCAACGACGGCGGCCAGCGCTCCATGCTGTACTCGCTGTCGGTGCGCTGGCGCGCAGATGGTCCGCTGGCCCTGTCGTTCGGCTGGGCCGGGCTGCGCGACCGGCTGGCCGGCGCCGGCCACGGCGACGCGGCCGAGCTGGGCGCGCAGGGCCAGTACCGGCTGTCGGCGCGCACGTCGCTGTACGGGGCGCTGGCCCGGCT
The DNA here is from genome assembly GCF_058801745.1 of Rugamonas sp. GW822-FHT03B10. Classification (NCBI taxonomy): domain Bacteria; kingdom Pseudomonadati; phylum Pseudomonadota; class Betaproteobacteria; order Burkholderiales; family Oxalobacteraceae; genus Rugamonas; species Rugamonas sp. GW822-FHT03B10. Next base: position 45,782 of record NZ_JBXANP010000007.1, read on the forward strand.
GCGCCAGCGCGGCCAGCGCAACAATTTCGCGCTGGTGGGGGCGGCCGTGGTGGCGCCGGCGGCCCAGATCCGCTCGCCCGCGCCCGGCGGCGCCATCGACGGCGTGCAATTGGGCGTGCTGCACACCTTCTAGGCCCGCCGGCGCGGCAGGGTAAAAATGAAAATCCTTGTCGCCATTTCAAAAGAGTTTTAGCATCCCGCTTTTTATAATGGGTGCTCCCGCGCGGCCGCAGTGCCGCCACCGACCCCACTTTGATAGGGATAGCCATGAACGCCAAGCTTGATTCGACCGTGACCACACGTCCTGTAACTCGCCAGACCTTCGACGAGGTGCTGGTGCCGACCTATGCGCCGTCGGCCATGGTGCCGGTGCGCGGCGCCGGCCTGGACCTGTGGGACCAGAACGGCAAGCAGTACCTGGACTTCACGTCCGGTATCGCGGTCAACTCGCTGGGCCACTGCCACCCCGTGCTGGTGGAGGCGCTGACCAAGCAGGCCAACACCCTGTGGCACCTCGGTAACGGCTACACCAACGAACCCGTGCTGCGCTTGGCGCTGGCGCTGACCGAAGCCACCTTCGCCGACCGCGCCTTCTTCTGCAACTCGGGCGCCGAGTCCAACGAAGCGGCCCTGAAGCTGGCCCGCAAGCACGCCCACACCAAATACGGCGCGCACAAGTCGCGCATCGTGTCGTGCTTCCACTCGTTCCACGGCCGCACCCTGTTCACCGTGTCCGTCGGCGGCCAGGCCAAGTACACCGAAGGCTTCGAGCCGCTGCCGCCGTCGATCGACCACATCCCGTACAACGACATCGAGGCGGCGCAGGCGGCCATCACCGACGACGTGTGCGCCGTGGTGGTGGAGCCGGTGCAGGGCGAGGGCGGCGTGGTGCCGGCCGATGCAGAATTCCTGAAAGAGCTGCGCGCGCTGTGCGACAAGACCGGCGCCGTGCTGATCTTCGACGAAGTCCAGTGCGGCATGGGCCGCACCGGCGACCTGTTCGCCTACATGGGCTACGGCGTGACGCCGGACATCCTGACCTCGGCCAAGGCGCTGGGCAACGGCTACCCGATCGGCGCCATGCTGACCACCAACGAACTGGCCAAGAGCCTGGGCGTGGGCAGCCACGGCACCACCTACGGCGGCAACCCGCTGGCCGCCACCGTGGCCCTGAACGTGCTGGAGACGATCAACCAGCCGGCCTTCCTGGCGCGCGTGAAGGAGGCGAGCAAGCACCTGGTGGCCACGCTGCAGAAACTGGTGGCCGACTATCCGCAGGTGTTCGCCACCGTGCGCGGCTCCGGCCTGCTGCTGGGCATCGTCGTGGCGGAGGGCTTCAAGGGCCGCTCCAAGGACATCCAGAAGGCCGCCGAAGCGCACGGCCTGATGCTGCTGATCGCCGGCACCGAGGTGGTGCGCCTGGCGCCGGCCCTGATCGTGTCGGACGCCCAGATCGCCAAGGCCGACAGCCTGCTGCGCGCCGCGCTGGACGACCTGCTCAAGGCCGCGTAAGCGCGTCCACCGCAACCCGCCGCTCCCGCCTTCGCGCGGGAGCGCTGCGTTTTACCCCACCGGCATCCGCAAGCCTGGTTAGAAATTGAAGGAGCTCCCATGTATGTTGTCCGTCCGGTAGAAATTGCGGATATCGCGGCCCTGGAAGCGCTGGCGGCAGTGACCATGCCGGGTGTGCACACGCTGCCCAAGACGCGCGAGAAGATCGCCGCGCTGGTCGAGCGTTCGATCGCCTCGTTCGCCGCCCACGTCGACCTGCCCAGCGAAGAGACCTACCTGTTCGTGCTCGAATCGCTGGCCGACCGCACCATCGTCGGCACCGCGTCCATCTACGCGGCGGCCGGCTCCAACGGCACCTACTTCTCGTTCCGCAACGACGTGATCCAGCAGGTGTCGCGCGACCTGAACATCAGCCACAGCGTGCACGCGCTCACGCTGTGCTCGGAATTGACGGGCTACTCCCAGTTGTCGACCTTCTACGTCGACCCCACCATGCAGGACGCGCCGGAGGCGGCCCTCCTGTCGCGCGCGCGGCTGCTGTTCGCCGTGCTGGCGCCGCAGCGCTTCGCCGAGCGCTTCTTCGTGCCGCTGGCCGGCATCACGGACGCGCACGGCGGCTCGCCGTTCTGGGACGCGCTGGGCCGCAAGTTCTTCCAGATGGACTTCCTGGACGCCGAACAGGTGATCGGCGGCGCCCGCAACCGCACCCTGATCGTGGAGCTGATGCCGCACTATCCGGTGTACGTGCCGCTGCTGCCGGGCGACGCCCAGGCGGCCATGGGCCAGATCCACCCGTCGGGCGAACTGGCGTTCAACCTGCTGACGGCGGAGGGCTTCGAGGCCGACGACTACATCGACATCTTCGACGGCGGCCCGATCCTGCAAGCCCACAAGCACGCGCTGCGCACCTTCACCGGCGCGCTGCAGCGGCGCGTGGCGACCTGCCCGGCCGAGCCGGACCGCAACCGCGAACCGCCCGTCACCTACGCCATCGCCACCGGCGCCGACCAGCACTTCCGCGCCATCGTGATGGCCTGCGCGCCGCTCGAATCGCTGGCCGTGGTGGCGCTGCCGGCCGCCGTGCAGGCCGCGCTGCAGGTGACCGACGGCGACACCGTGGTCTGCGTCCGTCTGTGAGCACTCAGTCAAACATTGGAAATCCTATGCTAGTTGTACGCGCAATCCGGGCCGACGATCTCGACGCCCTGTACGTCATGGCCACCCAGGTCGGCAGCGGCATGACCACCCTCAAGCCGGACATGAAGATGCTGGGCGACCGGGTCCGCGTGGCCGTGGCCTCGTTCGCGGAAACCATCCCGCCCGACGAACGCGATTACATGTTCGTGATGGAGGACACCGACACCGGCCGCATCGCCGGCGTGTGCGCCATCAAGAGCGCCGTCGGCCTGACGGAGCCGTTCTATAACTACCGCATCGGCACGCTCGTGCATTCGAGCCGCGAGCTCGACGTGTTCACGCGCATGGAGACGCTGTACCTGTCGAACGACCTGACGGGCAGCACGGAACTGTGCTCGCTGTTCCTGCATCCGGACTACCGCTGCGGCAACAACGGCAAGCTGCTGTCGAAGTGCCGCTTCCTGTTCATCGCCCAGTTCCCGCACCTGTTCACGGAAAAGCTGATCGCGGAGATGCGCGGCTACCAGGCCGAGGCGGGCCGCTCGCCGTTCTACGAGGGCCTGGGCCGCCACTTCTTCAAGATGGACTTCAACCACGTGGACGAGCTGACGGCGCTGGGCAAGAAGTCCTTCATCGCCGAGCTGATGCCGCGCCAGCCGCTGTACGTGGCCTACCTGCCGCAGGAGGCGCGCGACGTGATCGGCAAGGTGCACCCGTCCACGGCGCCGGCGCGCCGCCTGCTGGAGCAGGAGGGCATGCACTTCGAAGGCTATGTCGACATCTTCGACGCCGGCCCCGTGCTGCAGGCCCGCGTGTCCGAGCTGCGCGCGATGCGCGACAGCACGCTGGCCCAGATCGGCCGGGCCGGCGACTGGGACGCGGCGTGCGCGCCCGAGACGGCGCCGGCCGAGCCGATGCTGGTGTCGAACACCAATATGCGCGACTTCCGCATGCTGCTGTCGCATGCGGCCCCCGTCAACGGCGCCATCGCGCTGCCCGAAGCTGAACAAAAGCTGCTGCACTGCCATACCGGCGACACCGTGCGCACCCTGTCTCTCAACGTGAGGAAGAACCCAAATGTCTGAAGCGAACACCCCATTGAGCAACGCATTGAGCAACTGCATCAACGGTCAATGGCTGCCCGGCAGCGGCGCCGAAGTGGTCACCGTCAATCCGGCCAATGGCCGCCAGACCTGGGCCAGCCGCGAGGCGACGGCGCAGGACGTGGCGCGCGCCAGCGCCGCCGCGCGCGCCGCGTTCGAGGGCTGGGCGCAGACCCCGCTGGACGAGCGCATCGCCGTCTGCACCCGTTTCCGCGACCTGCTCAAGGCCAACGCCGAGGAACTGGCGCAGCTGATCTCCGAGGAGGTGGGCAAGCCGCTGTGGGAGTCGCGCACGGAAGTGACCACCATGGCCAACAAGGTCGACATCTCGGTGCAGGCCTACGCGGCGCGCACGGGCGAAAGCCACAACAAGGTGGCCGACGGCGAGGCCGTGCTGCGCCACCGTCCGCACGGCGTGTTCGGCGTGTTCGGCCCGTACAACTTCCCCGGCCACCTGCCCAACGGCCATATCGTGCCGGCCCTGATCGCCGGTAACACCATCGTCTTCAAGCCCAGCGAGTTCGCGCCGCGCACGGCCGTGCGCACGGTGCAGCTGTGGCAGCAGGCCGGCCTGCCGGACGGCGTGGTCAACCTGGTCAACGGCGGCCGCGACACCGGCATCGCGCTGGGCCAGGACGCGGAGCTGGACGGCGTGCTGTTCACCGGCAGCTGCCAGACCGGCACCGCGCTGCACAAGCAGTTCGGCGGCCAGCCGGGCAAGATGCTGGCGCTGGAAATGGGCGGCAACAACCCGCTCGTGATCTGGGACGTGAAAGACATCGACGCGGCCGTGTTCATGGCCGTCTCCTCGGCCTTCATCTCGGCCGGCCAGCGCTGCACCTGCGCGCGCCGCCTGATCGTGCCCGACAACGCCCAAGGCCAGGCCATCATCGCGCGCCTGGTGGACGTGGCCAGCCGCCTGACCGTGGGCGCGCCGGACGCGGAACCGGCGCCGTTCATGGGCCCCGTGGTGTCGGCCGCCGTGGCGCGCCGGCTGGTGCAGGCCCAGGCCGACATGGTGGCGCGCGGCGGCAAATCGCTGCTGCAGATGCGCCAGCTGGACGAGAACACCGGCTTCGTCACGGCCGGCATCGTCGACGTCACCGACGCCAAGGGCATCCCGGACGAGGAATGGTTCGGCCCCCTGCTGCAGGTGGTCCGCGTGGCCGATTTCGACACCGCCATCAAGACCGCCAACGCCACCGCCTTCGGCCTGGCCTCGGCCCTGATCTCGAACGACGAGGCGCTGTGGAAGACCTACCAGGTGCGCGCGCGCGCCGGCATCGTCAACTGGAACCGCCCCACCACGGGCGCGGCCAGCAGCGCGCCGTTCGGCGGCGTGGGCCAGTCCGGCAACCACCGTCCGAGCGCCTACTACGCGGCCGACTACTGCGCCTACCCGGTCGCTTCGATCGAGAACAGCGCGCTTGAAATGCCGGCCAAGCTGTCGCCGGGCATGCACTTCTGAGGACCATCATGGGCAACTCCGCACGCGAATTCAACTTCGACGGCCTGGTCGGGCCATCGCACAACTACGCCGGCCTCTCGTTCGGCAACGTGGCCTCGTTCAGCAACGTCAAGAGCGCATCCAATCCGAAGCAGGCCGCCTTGCAGGGGCTGGCCAAGATGCGCGCGCTGGCCGCGCGCGGCTTCGGCCAGGCGTTGCTGCCGCCGCAGGACCGGCCCAACTTCCGCCTGCTGCGCAGCATCGGCTTCACCGGCACGGATGCGGAGGTGCTGGCCCGCGCCTACAAGGAGTCGCCCGTGATCCTGGCGTGCGCGTATTCGGCTTCGCCCATGTGGACGGCCAACGCGGCCACCGTCAGCCCGTCGGCCGACAGCGCGGACGGCCGCGCCCATTTCACGGCCGCCAACCTGAACAACAAGCTGCACCGCGCGTTCGAGCACGCGCAATCGGCCCGCAGCCTGCGCGCCATCTTCAGCGATGACAAGCATTTCGCCGTGCACGACGCGCTGCCCGGCACCCCGGCCTTCGGCGACGAGGGCGCGGCCAACCACACGCGTCTGTGCGCCAGCCATGGCCAGCAGGGCGTGGAGCTGTTCGTGTACGGCCGCGTGGAGTTCGACGCCTCGGCGCCCGCGCCCAAGCGCTATCCGGCCCGCCAGACGCTGGAAGCGTCGCAGGCCGTGGCGCGCCTGCATGGCTTGAACAATGAGCGCACCGTCTACCTGCAGCAGAACCCGGACGTGATCGACCAGGGCGTGTTCCACAACGACGTGATCGCGGTCGGCAACGGCAATGTGCTGTTCTACCACGAGCAGGCGTTCGCGGACGAGGCGGGCGGGCTGGCGCAGCTGCGCCGCGCGATGGAAGGCGTGGGCGCGGAGCTGAACGCCATCCGCGTTGATACCAAAAAGGTATCAGTGGCGGACGCCGTGGCCAGCTACCTGTTCAACAGCCAGCTGCTGTCCAAGGATGGTGGCAGGATGGCGCTGGTGATCCCGCACGAGTGCCAGGAAAACGCGGCCGTGGCCAGCTACCTGCAGGAGCTGGTGGCCAGCGGCGGCCCGATTGATGAGCTGATCCACTTCGACCTGCGCCAGAGCATGCGCAACGGCGGCGGGCCCGCCTGCCTGCGCCTGCGCGTGGCGCTGACGGACGCCGAGGCGCGCGCCATGCACCAGGGCGTGGTGATGACGGAGCCGCTGTACCACACGCTGGTGGCCTGGGTCGAGAAGCACCACCGCGACCGGCTGGAGCCGGCCGACCTGGCCGATCCGGCGCTGGCCATCGAAGTGCACACGGCGCTTGATGAGCTGACCCGCATCCTGGGCCTGCCCGGCTTGTACGATTTGTAAAGCAGTGCACCGCCGCCGCCAGCAAGGGGCCAGACCCCGCGACCAGCGTGTACGATTTGTAAAGCAGTGCACCGCCGCCGCCAGCAAGGGGCCTGACCCCGCGACCAGCGCTGCGGGAAAAAGCCGGGGCGCGTGACGCGCGGGGTCTGTCCCCGGTTGAGGTGGACGGAACCGGACGAAAGCGGTTAAATACACTGCGTAGGTTAGAAAAGAATTTGAACGGGCCAACCCCGTTCTTTTAGCAGCATCCGGCCGCTGCGCCAGGCCACAAGCCTGAGCGCGCGTCCGGACTCAAAACACTAACGGAGAAAACAGATGAAACAAATGCCACAAGACCTGCGCAAGCAGACGCTCGACCTGGTCAACGCCAGCAAGCCTGCTACCGATGGCAGCCAGGTTGCGGCCCTGATCAGCGCCTGGCTCGGTTCCCTGGACGTCGAGGATTTCGCGGGCATCGCGCCCGACAGCCTGGCGCCGGCGTTGTGGGATGGTTTCACGCGGGCGTCCAAACGCGCCGCCGCCGGCTGCCAGATCGCCGCGCTGCGCTACGCGGACGGCCGTGGCGGCATGGCCACCGCGCTGTTGATCCTCAATGACGACATGCCCTACCTGGTCGACTCCATCGTGATGGCGCTGCGCCACCAGCGCGTGGCCGCCAACGGCGTGCTGAACGCCGTGCTGTCCGTGCGCCGCGGCGCCGACGGCGTGGTGACGGCCGTGGGCCAGCCCGGCGACAAGGCCGAATCGTATGTCATGTGCCTGCTGGCCGAGGAACTGCCGCAGGCCGAACTGGACGCGCTGCTGGCGCGCATCGAGATGGTGGCGCGCGACGCGGCCGTGGTGCACCGCGACCATGGCGCCATGCTGGAACACTTCAAGGCCGTGGCGGCCGAAGCGGCCGCCGTCAACGGCGAGGAAGGCCAGGAAGTGGCGGCCTTCCTGGACTGGGCCCGCACCGAGGGCTTCGAGCCGTTCGGCTACGCCTACTACCAGGTGAAACCGGGCGAGCGCGAACTGGAACGCGACATCCCCAGCCGCATCGGCGTGCTGCAGGACACCAGCCACCCGGTCTACGGCACCTGCCTGGCCAACATCCCCGGCGACTTCGACACCCTGTCCAAGCGCGCCCACACGCTGTCCATCGTCAAGGCCGACGTGGAGGGCACGCTGCACCGCGACCAGCAGCTCGACTTCATCGGCGTGCGCCATGTGAACGCGCAGGGCGCGATCCTCGGCGAATACTGCTTCGTGGGCCTGTTCACGCGCGCCGCCAAATCCACCCCGCTGGCGCGCCTGCCGTTCGCGCGCGGGCGCATCGCCAAGGTGCTGAGCATCGCCGGCGTGCGACAGGAGGGCTTCCGCGCCGAGAAGTTCGTGGAGATCCTGGAATCGCTGCCGCGCACGGAGGCGCTGGAGGCCGAACCGGAATGGCTGGCCGAAGTGTGCGGCGGCGTCGTGTCGCTGTACAAGCAGCCGCGCACCAAGGTGTTCGCGCGCCGCGACGTGTATGCGCGCCACCTGAACGTGCTGGTCTACCTGCCGCGTGAACGCTACAGCGCCAGCGTGGCCTCGGCCCTGGCCAAGGCGCTGCAGGGCAGCTCCGGCGCCACCCATATCAGCTCCCAGACGCTGGTGGCCGATGGCCCGCTGGCCCGCGTGTACCTGATCGCGCACGCGGCCCGCTACCCGCTGGACCTGGAGACGGACATTCAACAACCGCTGCTGGCCGTGCTCGATGGCTGGCACGACCAGTTCGCCGCGCTGGCCGACGCCGTGTTCGACGTTTCCACGCGCGCCAGCCTGCGCAAGCTGTGCGCCACGCTGCCGACCGAGTACGTGGCATCGACCGCGCCGGCCGTGGCCTTCCGCGACCTCGGCGCGTTGCTGGGCATGGAGGATCCGTCGCGTGTGACGGTGCGCATCGAGACGGCCGACGACGCCACCACCATCCGCCTGTACTCGGTGGACAAGGTGCCGGCCCTGTCGACCATCATGCCGGCCCTGCACAACGCGGGCGTGGCGATCGACCGCGAACGCGCCCATTCCATCAACGTGGGCGGCCAGCGCCACTTCGTCAGCAGCCTGACGGTGGACGCGGCCAGCGCCGCCAAGCTGGCGCAGCCGAACGTGGTGCCGGTGGCGCAGGAACTGTTCACGGCCCTGTTCAACGACGACGCCGAGGATGGCCGCCTGAACGGCCTGGTGATCGAGGGTGGCCTCAGCATGCGCGAAGTGCAGCTGGTGCGCGCCTACATGAACTACTGGCGCCAGGCCGGCAGCAGCTTCTCGGTGCGCTACGTGGCCGAGTGCCTGCGCAAGCAGCCGGCCGTGGTGCGCGAACTGGTGCAGGCCTTCCTGCAGCGCTTCGATCCGGCGCTGGACGAGGCGCGCCGCATGGCGGCCCTGCAGGCCATGCACGACATCAAGCGCGGCCTGCCCGCCATCAACCACGCCGACAGCGAGGAGATCCTGGGCGCCATCATCGACCTGATGCTGGCCACGCTGCGCACCAACTACTTCCAGAACGCGCAGAAGGGCGACAAGATCATCTTCAAGTTCGACACCAGCAACCTGGCGCTGGTGCCGGAACCACGGCCGTTCCGCGAGATCTTCGTGTTCTCGCGCCGCTTCGAGGGCTTGCACCTGCGCGGCGGCCCGGTGGCGCGCGGCGGCCTGCGCTGGTCCGACCGCATGGAGGATTACCGCACCGAGGTGCTGGGCCTGGTCAAGGCGCAGATGGTGAAGAACGCCGTGATCGTGCCGGCCGGCGCCAAGGGCGGCTTCGTGTGCAAGCAGATGCCCAAGGACGCCGTGCGTGAAACCATCGCGGCCGAAGGCGAAGCCGTGTACCGCCTGTTCGTCGCCAGCCTGCTGGAGATGACCGACAACCGGGTGCTGGGCAACATCGTGCACCCGGCCGACACCGTGTGCTACGACAGCGCCGACCCCTACCTGGTGGTGGCGGCCGACAAGGGCACGGCCACCTTCTCCGACATCGCCAACAGCATCGCCGTGCAGCGCGGCTTCTGGCTGGGCGACGCGTTCGCCTCGGGCGGCTCGAACGGCTACGACCACAAGAAGATGGGCATCACGGCCAAGGGCGCGTTCGAGGCCGTCAAGCGCCACTTCTATGAACTGGACCACGACATCCACGCCACCGCCACCACCATGGTGGGCGTGGGCGACATGTCGGGCGACGTGTTCGGCAACGGCGCGCTGCTGTCGCGCAAACTGAAGCTGCTGGCCGCGTTCGACCACCGCCACATCTTCCTCGACCCGAACCCGGACCTGGAGGCGTCGTTCAACGAGCGCGCCCGCATGTTCGCGCTGCCACGCTCGTCGTGGGACGACTACAACAAGGAGCTGATCTCGGCCGGCGGCGGCGTCTATCCGCGCACGCAGCGCAGCATCGAGCTGTCGCCGCAGATCCGCGCCGCGCTGGCCATCGAGGAGACGACGCTGTCGCCCGAGGAACTGATGCACCGCATCCTGCAGGCGCCGGTGGACCTGTTCTACAACGGCGGCATCGGCACCTACATCAAGTCGTCGGCCGAGAGCCACGTCCAGGTCAAGGACCGCGCCAACGACCATATCCGCGTGGACGGCAACCAGCTGCGCTGCAAGGTGGTGGCCGAGGGCGGCAACCTGGGCGCGACCCAGGCCGGCCGCATCGAGTTCGCGCTGGCCGGCGGCCGCATCTTCACCGACGCGATCGACAACTCGGCCGGTGTCGATTGCTCTGACCATGAGGTGAACGCCAAGATGTGGCTGGACGTGGAGATGAACGCCGGCCAGCTGGCCGAGGCGGACCGCAACCGTCTGCTGAACGACATGACGGCCGACATCGAACGCCTGGTCCTGCGCGACAACACGCTGCAAACCCATTTGCTGGTGCGCGAGGCGCAGGACCAGTCGGGCGCGTCGGTGCAGGACGGTTACGCCGCCCTGATCGCCAGCCTGGAGGAGGAGGGCGCCCTGTCGCGCGAGCTGGAGCAGCTGCCCACGGTGGCCGAACTGGCGCGCCGCAAGGCCGACGGCCGCGGCCTGACGACGCCGGAACTGGCGGTGGTGATCGCCAACGTCAAGAACCGCTACAAGCGCATCCTGTCGGCCCTGCCGCTGACGGAGCACAGCTGGGCCGAGTCGGTGCTGAAGCCGTACTTCCCGGCGCTGCTGGTGTCCACCCGCAGCGCGCTGGCGCACCCGCTGGCCAACGCCATCCTGGCCACCGTGCTGGCCAATGAAGCCGTCAACCGTTGCGGCCCGCTGATGCTGCGCGATCTGGCGGCCGCGCACAACGTGGACGAGGCGGACGTGATCCAGGCCTGGGGCCAGGCATGGTCGGCCCTGAGCCTGTCGTCCGTGTTCGACACGCTGGACGCGGACGCGCTGAAGATTCCGCGCGTGGTCTCGATCAAGGTCGATGGCCGCACCCGCAGCCTGCAGAAGGCCGTGATCGAAGGCGTGCTGTCGGTGCCCGCCGAGCAGTTGCGCGCGGCCGGCGGTCTGGCCGAGCTGACCCGCGTGTTCGCCCAGCCCGAGCTGCTCAAGCAGCTGATGCCGGCCGACGGCACGGCCGACGCCGACGCCGTGCCCGACCTGCGCCCCGAGTTCGCGCAAGCGTGGAAGGCGGTCGACGCGATCGAAGCGGTGGCCGGTTTCGTGTTCGCCGCGTTGTCGGTCAACCGGCCGGCCGGCATGGACTTGCCGGCCTTCCTGCAAGTGGGCATGAACCTGCGCACCCAGGCCGGCATCGACACGCTGGAGCGCGGCCTGAAAATGCCGGCCCGCAGCAAGTCGCAGGAACAGCTGCGCAGCTACGCCCAGCAGGCGCTGCGCCGCACCCAGCATCGTTTGCTGACCCAGGTGCTGGCGCGGGCCACGGACGGCCACGACGCCAGCGAGGCGGTGGAGCTGGTGACGTGCACGCTGGGCCTGTCCGGCTATGCGCCGGTGGCGGACCTGGAGCAGGCCATGCTGGATGTGTGGGCCTTGTCCGAGGCCAGCAACGCCACCGTGGCGGCGTAAGCGGATGAGCATGACGCAGACGACTTCCTCCGCATCGGCCACGCCGTTGCCGGAGGCCGTGCGGGCCCTGGCCGAGGCGGATTTCAGCGCCGTGGCCGGGCGCTTTTCCAGCGCCGGGTTCACGGTGGCGCAGCCGGCCGACGGCATCCTCACCGTCAAGCTTCCCTCGCGTCCCGGCGCGCCGGCCCGCGCCAGCGTGCTGGTGTCGGTCGGCGTGCATGGCGACGAGACGGGGCCGATCGAAGTGGTGGCCCACCTGCTCGACGCGCTGTCGCATGATGTGACGGTGGACGCGGCCGCGCTGGCCGTGGACCTGATGCTATGCGTGGGGAATATCGGCGCCATCCGCGCCGGCAAGCGCTTCATCGACGCGGACCTGAACCGCATGTTCCGCGCCGAGCGCGGCACGCTGGCCGGCACCGCCGAGGCGGCGCGGGCCGACGTGATGATGGCCGCCACCACGGCCTTCTTCGACGGCGCCGGCCCCGAGCGCTGGCATCTGGATTTGCACACGGCGATCCGGCCGTCCGTCTATCCGACCTTCGCCATCGTGCCCGAGCTGATCGAGGCGGGCGCGCGCGGCCGCTTGGTCGAATGGCTGGGGGCGGCCGGCATCGGCGCCATCATCATGAACCCGCAGTCGGCCGGCACCTACAGCTACTACGCGTCCGAGCACCACGGCGCGGCCGGCACCACGGTGGAGCTGGGGCGCATCGGCACGCTGGGCCAGAACGACATCGGCCAGTTCGCCGAGGCGGCGCAGGCGCTGGACGCGCTGCTGCGCGGCGTGGCGCCCGCGTCGGCGGGGCACCAGCCGCACATCTTCAACACGGCGCAGCAGATCATCAAGCTGAGTGACCAGTTCACGATGGCGTTCGGGCGCGACACGCAGAACTTCACGGCGCTGCCGCGGGGCGCGGAGATCGCGCGCGACGGCGACACCGTCTACACCGTGCGGCACGAGCAGGAATACGTCGTGTTCCCCAACCCGGACGTGCGGGTCGGCTTGCGCGCGGGCCTGATGGTGGTGCGCGCTTCCTGATCCCGACCGCCAAAACAGACAGGGCCGCCGGCATGTAGCGCGGCGGCCCTGGTGGGAGCGGTGCGGCGGGACGGCTGTCCCGCGTGGATCAGCGTTGCGGCTGCTTTTGCTGTTCCTGGATCTGGTTGCCCAGCAGGCCGCCGCCGATGGCGCCGGCGATGGTGGCGGCGGTGCGGCCGCGGCCGCCACCTACCTGGTTGCCCAGCAGGCCGCCGATCACGGCGCCGGCGCCGATGCCCACGTAGTTGGGCGAGCTGTTGGCCGGGGCCGGTGCAGGCTGCGGCGCGGACTGGGCGCGGCGGTCATAGTCGTCGGCCTGGGCCAGTTGCGTGCTGTGGTGCACGCGGGCCGTGTGGTGCACGACCGGCTGTTGCTGCGCCTGCTGTGGCTGCTGATATGGCTGCTGCGGTTGCTGGTACTGCGCCTGCTCCACGGCGGCGGGCGGCAGCGGCGGCTGGGCCTGGCCGGGGGCCAGCTCCGACGTCAGCGCATTGTTCGCGGCGGGATTGATGTCGCCCTTGGCTTTCGATGAAGGCAGCCAGCCGGCGATGGCGGCCGTGCCCACCAGACTCAGAACGGTGACCGAAATCGCAGCGCCTGCGATCAGGGGGTGAATGCGGCGGGTTACGGTTGGGATCTTTTCCATGTCTGGGCTCCTGGTTGTTATTGAGTAATGCATGGCGCCAGATTAACGGTCCGGCCCGCCGCAAGCTATACATTGCGCTGTATCAAAAGTAAGCATGTGTAACGGCAGGGCGGAAAACGGGGGCGGGCTGGGGCTGCGTGTTGCAATTTATGCACAAAAATTACTGTAGGGGCCGGCGGCAAGAAGCCCTATAATCGCGCATAGTTTTTTTGACCGACCATTTCGCCGGAGCGTTACCCGCGCTGCCGTTGCAACCGATACAAGGATCGCCTGTGAACCAGACACTGGCCCGAAAACTGACCCGTACCAAGCCGGTCGACGTCACCCCTGAGCATACGCAAGGCAACACCGGCAGCGGCTTGAACCGCTCGATCGGCCTCTTTCCGCTGACCATGATCGGCGTCGGCGCCACCATCGGCACCGGTATTTTCTTCACCATGGTGGAAGCCGTGCCCAAGGCCGGGCCATCCGTCATCCTGTCGTTCCTGATCGCCGCCATCACGGCCGGCCTGACGGCCTTGTGCTACGCCGAGCTGTCGTTCCGCATTCCCGCCTCCGGTTCCTCGTATTCCTTCGCCTACGCCACCGTGGGGGAGTTTTTGGCCTTCATCATGGCGGCCTGTCTGCTGCTCGAATACGGGCTGGCGGCCAGCGCCACGGCCATCGGCTGGTCCGATTACCTGAACAATTTCCTGGTCAACGCGTTCGGCTGGCACATCCCGTCGTTGCTGCGCTCGCCGATGATCGTGTCGGGGCCGACCGGCATCGAGTTTCATCCCGGCCACATCAATCTGCCGCCCATCATGCTGGTGTGCCTGTGCTGCTTCCTGCTGTTGCGCGGCACCAAGGAATCGGCCACCACCAACGCCATCATGGTGATGATCAAGCTGGCGATCCTCGTGTTCTTCGTCGTGATCGCGTTCGCCGGTTTCGACTCGCATAATTTCTTCCCCTTCTTCAACACCGACAACAGCAAGGGCTTCGCCGGCATGAAGGGGGTGACGGCGGCGGCCGGCACCGTGTTCTTCTCGTTCATCGGGCTCGACACGGTGGCCACGGCCGGCGAGGAAGTGCGCAATCCGCGCCGCAACGTGCCGATCGGCATCCTCTCGGCGCTGGTCATCGTCACCGTGTTCTATATGCTGGTGGCCGTGGCGGCGCTGGGCGCGCAGCCGGCGGCCAAGTTCGAGGGGCAGGAAGCTGGCCTGGCCGTGATCCTGCAGAACGTGACGGGCAAGACCTGGCCGGCGCTGGTGCTGGCGGCCGGCGCCGTCATTTCCGTGTTCAGCGTAACGCTGGTGACGATCTACGGCCAGACCCGCATCCTGTTCGCCATCTCGCGCGACGGCCTGATCTCGAAGGCGTTCCAGACCGTCAACCCGCGCACGGCGGCGCCGGTCAGCAACACGCTGATCGTCTGTTGCGTGGTGGGGGTGGTGTCCGGTTTCGTCGATGCCACCTTCCTGTGGGACATGGTCAGCATGGGCACGCTGACGGCCTTCATCGTCGTCTCGATGGCCGTGCCGGTGATGCGGCGGCGCGAAAACGGCAAGGGCGTGGACGGTTTCCGCGTGCCTTTCGGCCCTTATGTAGTGCCGGGGCTGAGCATTCTGGCCTGCCTGTACATCATGCGCGACCTGTCGCGCACCACCTTCACCATCTTCACGATCTGGATGACGGCCGCGATCCTGACCTATTTCCTGTACGGCATGCGCAACTCGCACCTGAACCGCGCCGCGCAACAATAACGACCCTCATAAAAAAAGACCCGGCAGCGTGAGCGGCCGGGTCTTTTTTGTTAAAGGGTGGCGTAACACAATTGACAGTTGATCTAACTGTGTCACGTCCCCCCTTGTCTTTGTTTGCCGCTTATTGCGCTTCGGTCTGCTCGGGCTTGGCGCCCAGGTAGAGGCGCAGCACGAGGCCCGACAGGGCGATGGCGGCAGGCAGATTTTCGATGATGGTCAGCATAGTTTTACTCCGATTGAGAACCAAGATACAGGCGCAGAACCAGGCCCACGGTTGCCAGAATGGCGGGAAGCAGCGACAGGACTTGCATGATCAGCCCCGCGACGCCATGAAGCGCAGTTCGGCCGACAGGTTGGGGGCGATGTGCTCATAGTCGTCGGCCATGCGGGACAGGTAGGTCGCCTCACCTTGACGCTGCGCTTCCACTGCCTGTACTTCGCGCGGCTTGACCGCGAACAGGGCGGCCAGCAGGCCGCGTGCAGCTTGGGCAACGTTGCTGGCGTAACCGCCGGCGGCATGGTCGTTGTAGCTCAGGTGGGTGTGTGCAGTGCTCATGTGAAGCTCCTTTTCGTCCGTTGTTGCAGTGCAGTATAGGGCTCCTTCAGTAATAAACAAACTTTTGATTCGTGATGGTATCCATACAGAAACGACATAACATTGATTTAGTAATGTAATTTTTTCATGCCTCATGGCAACGAAAAACGCGGGGAAATCCGCGTCTTCCCTCTGGGAATGTGACTGCGCTGGGGTATGATTACTGTCCAATTTGCAATAAGACGAAGACGGGGTGATATATGTCCTTGCGTATACGATTTATGCTCGCATTGCTGCTGAGCGGGCTGGCGGCCGTGGCCATGGTGGGCGGGCTGGCATACGTGGGGATGAACAAAAAGGTCGATCTGATACGGCGTCAGCAGGCGGCCGACCACTTCTACAAATACCTGAGCGCCTATCTGACGCAATATGGCGACTGGCAGACGGCCACCGCGGCCGAACCGTTCGACCGTTTCATGCATCGCTCGCAGGCGGCCGAGCGTTTCGATGTTGCGGTGCAGCGAAACGGGGCGGGCGCGGCGCCGCCGGAGGCGCCCCTGCCGGCGAATGGCGAAGCCGGGCCACCGCCCGATGGGCGTCCGTATCCGGCCGATGAAGGCGGGCCGGGCATGCCGCCCCGGCCCGATGGCCGGCCTCGCGTCGGTCCCGGCTTCGACGGCCCCGGGCATCCCCCCATGCCGGGCGAGGAGGGCGGCCCGCCACCGCCGGGCGCCGGCCCGTCCGACGCCGGCGCCCGGGGGCCGGGCGACCGCCCGCCGCCGGGCCCGCGCCCCGGCGCCGAGCCGCCTTTCCATTTCATCGTCGCCGACCAGGATTACAAGGTGTTGCTGGGGGCCGGCGTGTACCGGCCCGGCGAACCGCTGCCCGAAGCCGCGCGCAAGGATGCCCGGCCCGTGATGGTGGCGGGCAAGGTGGCGGCCTACATCTCACCGGAAGGCGTGTTCACGCCCAGCAAGGAGGAATTGCAGTATCTGGCGGCCATGCGCGAAGCGTTGCTGGCCGGGGTGACGGGGGCGGCCGTGCTGGCGCTGGCGCTCGGCGTGCTGCTGAGCAAACGCCTGAGCCGCACGCTGAGCAGCCTGACCGACGCCGTGCGCGCCATGCACGGCGGTTCGCTGCTGCAACGGGTGCCTGTGCAGGGCAAGGATGAGGTGGCGGCGCTGGCCAACGCGTTCAATGCGATGAGCGAGCAACTGGCGCGCAGCCACGAGGAGCTGAGCGCATCGCACCAGACCATCCTGGCCCAGGCCGACCAGTTGCGCGAACTGAGCGTGCGCGACGCGCTGACCAAGCTCTACAACCGCCGCCACTTCGACGAGCAAGCCACCACGCTGTTCAACCAGGCCGTGCGCCACAAGCGGCCGCTGAGCCTGGTGATCGGCGACATCGACTTCTTCAAGCGCATCAACGACCAGTATTCGCACGCCACCGGCGACGCCGTGCTGCGCCAGGTGGGCGAGATCCTGCGCGGCCACATGCGGCTGACGGACCTGGTGGCCCGTTACGGCGGCGAGGAATTCGTGATCGCGTTGCCGGAGACGGCGCTGCCGCAAGCGGCCGCGCTGTGCGACAAGCTGCGCCACCTGATCGAGGGATTCCCGTGGCACGAGGTGCAGCCCGGCCTCAAGGTGACGATGAGCATGGGCGTGTACGCGGACCTGGCGGCCGGCACGGCCGAAGCCATGCTGCAAAAGGCCGATGCCTTGCTGTACCGCGCCAAGGAGTCGGGCCGCAACCAGGTGTGCTTCGCCTGAACCACGCGGCCCGCGTCCGCTTCAGGCGCGGGCGACCTGTTTCAGCCAGCGGCCGCCGAACATCACGCACGCCAGCGCCGCCACGATCAGCGCCGTGCCGGTCCACTGCCAGCCGGTGATCTGGTCGCCCAGCACCAGCATCCCGGCGCTGATGCCCACCACCGGCACGCCCAGGCTGAACGGCGCCACCCGGTTGACGGGATGGCGCTTGAGCAGGCCGGTCCACATGGCGTAGGCCAGCACGGTGGCCATCCAGCCCAGATAGGCCAGCGACACCCAGGTGCCGGCCGGCGCGGCCAGCCACTGCCAGCGCGTGGCCGGATCGTCGAAGGCCAGCGACAGGGCCACGAACGGCAGCACCGGCACCGTGCTGCTCCACACCATGAACGCCACCACGTCGAACTGCGGCGTGGCTTTCTGGGCGCGGCGCACGACGATGTTGGAGGCGGCCCACATGGCCGCCGCCGCCACGCACAGCGCGAAGCCGCCGGCCGTGGTGGCGCCGGCCTGGCCCGGCGCGAGATAGTTGGCGCCGAAGCAGGCCAGGCCCAGCGCGGCCAGCAGCAGGCCGCCCTGCAGGGCGCGGCTGGCATGCTCGCCCAGCAGGACGAAGCCGAAGAAGGCCGTGAAGAAGACCTGGGTCTGCAGCAGCACCGAGGCCAGCGCGGCCGACATGCCGACCTTGAGCGACAAGAACAGCAGGCCGAACTGGCCGACGCCCTGGCATAGTCCGTACAGCACGACCCAGCGCGCCGGCAGACGGGGCGGACGGATGAACAGGATCAGTGGCAGGACGGCGAACAGGTAGCGGCCGGCGCCGAGCTGGAACGGGGTGAGCGAGCGCAGGCCCACTTTCATGGCGATGAAGTTGGTGCCCCAGATCAGTACCACGCACAACGCGGCCAGCAGATCGCGGCCGCTCAGAGGAAGATGGTTGGATGAACTCATCAGGCCATGGTAGCAGCGATCGGCGCGGCGTGCAGGGCATGCCATCGTACGCACCGCGTTGGCGCGGCACTAGGCGGCTACAACGGCGGCAGACCGTGCCGGGCGCGCGCGTCGTTGCAGCGCTGGGTACCGGCGTCGAATTCGCGGCAGGTGGAGGAACGCTGGCTATAGATCGAACAGGCCACGGCGCGGCCCACCTCGCCGTCCAGCGCCACGCAGCGCGCGGGCGCGCGCTCGGTGCCGCGCATGGCGGCGTGATGGGGCGAGATCGGCACGGTCAGCGCGTGCGGCACGCTGCCTTCCGGGTGGGCATCCGTTTCGGCCCAGTAGAACGAGACGCGATAGGCGGCGCAGCAGGCGCCGCAATGCTGGCAGGATTCAGACATCGCAAGTGCAGTGAACGAACGGTGCCCGTGATGATAATGGCGGTCCGCGCCGGTTTCAAGCGTGCGCTGCCTTGTCCTGCCTTGTATTGCCTTGTATTGCCTTTGCCTGCCTGCGCCGGGTGCGCGCCTGCCGTCGCGGGATCAGGCGCGGGCGCGCGCTTTGCGGCGTTGGGTGTAGCCGAGCAAGCCCAGACCGGCCAGCAGCATCGCATACGTTTCCGGCTCCGGTACCGGCGCCGTCGGCGTGAATTCGAGCTTGATGTTGTCGACCACTTGCTGGCGGGTGAAATTATTGCCCCGGACGTGCATGCGGACCTGGTCGATATCGCTCCAGTTGAAATGCACGAGGACCGGCGACAGCTGATTGGTGTCGACCACCAATTGCTGGCTCAGGGTGTTGCCGTGGTAGCCGTAGAATTCTACGGTGCTGGGGTTCCAGGCCGCCGTCAGGAACAGCGAGTACAGCTTGAAACTGCTGGTGCTGGAGAACGACGCATCGTCACCGCGCTCGTTGTACGCGGCGTTGACGCCGGACACCGTGCCGTAGTCATAGCCGGTGTCGGCCAGGCTGTTGTCGTTGCCGCCGTGGATCACGCCGAAATTGTTCCAGTTCAGGCCGGCGTAGCCATTGTTGATGGCGGTATATTGCTCGCCGTGCAAATCGAAGTTGTCGAAGTCGATCGTGGTTTTGGCGGCGTGCGCGCTCAGCGACAGGGCCAGCAGGCCGGCCGACACGGTGGTTTTGAACAGGGGATGCATGGCTTTCTCCGCAAGATACTGGACAGGTCCGGCCGGGAATGGCGCGGACGGAATAATTGCTTCCAGAATATCATTGTTGAATTGATCACCAAATAGTCCAAATGGACTGAAATGGACTGCATTGGCTGGCCGATGCCAGCTCGTCACGCCACGTCGCGTTCGATGGCTGCGCTGTGCACGATGATCTTGGCGGCGTCGGCCTGCAGCAGGCGGATGCGCCGCTGCACCAGCGGCCAGCCGGACCAGGGGACGGCCGGCGTGGTGCCATTATCATCGCCAATCCCGGCGGCCTCCGGCGCGTGGTCCACGCCGGCACCAGCGCCGGCCTGGCCGTGCCGGGCCAGCGCGGCGGCCAGGATGGCCACCACGTCGCGGTGACTGTCTCGCAGCTTGGCGTTGACGGCGGCCGCCGGCAGTTCCGCGCCATGCCGGCGCAGGATGGCGCGCAGCGCCGCCACGTGCGCCACCAGCAGGTAGTTCTGCACGATGAACAGGTTGATGTCCTCTACCGCGCGCTGCTTGCTGGCCGGTTCGTCGAGCATGCGCACCAGCGCGGCGCTGAGCGCGGCCAAGCTGTCCATCAGCCGCTTGCGCTCGATGCGGTAGGCGAAATCGTCGCGGCCCTTGCCCTGCAGCAGATCGAACGCGGCCTGCATGTAGCGCAGGTTCGCGTCCAGCACCAGGCGGATCAGGCGCGGCAGGCTTTGGTATTCCCAGTTGGCCAGCACGAAGCTGAACGCCGTGGCCACGGCCGCGCCGATGATGGTGTCGACCAGCCGTTCCACGATCAGGTTGTGGTTGCCGGGCGCCAGCAGGTGCATCTGCAGCAGGATCATCACGCTGACGGTGATGGCGGCGTAGCGGTAGCGCAGGTAGATGAAGGTGGGCGTGGCCACCGTGGACAGGATCAGGAAGGCCAGGATGGCGGCCGGATAGTTCAGGTAGCGGATGATGAAGGCCGTGATGACGCAGCCGATCACGGTGCCCACGATGCGGTCGCTGCGGCGCTGGCGCGTCATGCTGAAGCTGGGCTTGAGGATGATGACGATGGTGAGCACGATCCAGTAGCTGTGGGCCGCGTAGGGCAGATGCGCGCCCACCAGCAGGCCGACCGAGATCGCCATGGCCACCCGCAGCGAGAAGCGGAAGATGGGCGAGTCCCAGCGCAGGTGCGACAGGATCATCTTGAATTCGTACTTTTGCTGCGACAGGAAGGGGCCCATGTCGGCGTCGCTCCAGAACGGCGTGCTGTCGTAGGCCTTCTGGCTGGCCAGGTGCAGCTGGCCTACCATGTGCAGGATGGCTTTGATCTTGTTGCGCTGGGCGCGCAGCACGGCCAGCGCTTCCTGCACCGGCTTGCCCTCGTCCACCTTGCGCTGCAGGACGCGCAGTTCGTCCTCCACGGCGGCCAGCTCCGCGTCGTAGTTCACGTGCTGGTACGAGGCGCGCTTGCGGGTGATGGCGTAGGCGGCCGATTCGATGTCGCGCGCCGCCTTCCACGCCAGGTCGTGCAGCGTTTTCAGCACGGGCGAATCGGCCAGGTGGGCGCGCAACTGGGCGTAGTCGGTGTGGGTGGACAGGATCAGCTCATACAGGTCCAGCATGCAGACGTGGACCTGCACCACGATGGCGTCCCTGCTGTCCTGGTGGCTGCGCAGGATCAGGTCGCGCGACGCCTGCTGGCGGTCGGCCAGCAGGCTTTGGTGCCGCACCAGTTTGTTGAACTGCTCGGTGAGGTTGTAGCGCGTGTCGTAGAAATCGGCCTTGATGTCGATGTAGGCGGCCAGTTCGAACAGCGCTTCGGCCAGCACCTGCTGCTTGATGCGGTGGCGCAGCAGCCAGGACACGGCCATCGAGTAAGCCAGGTAGGCCACCGCGCCCAGCGTGAACAGGCCGGCGTGGATGAACGATTCGCGCGCCGTCATGTCGTGTTCCATCGACATGGTCATGATGAACAGCGTGGCCAGTTGCAGCGGCATCGACTTCTTCCCGTACACCACCATCATGCAGGCCATGAAGCTGACCAGGACCAGCATCGTCATCAACAGCCAGCGCACCGGGCCGCACAGGCTGATGAGCAGGGTGACGGCGCTGCACAGCAGCACCGAGGCCGACATCTCGTTGAACTTGTGGCGCAGGGGGCTGGGCATGTCCATCAGGGCCGTGCACAGGGCGCCGATGCAGACCGTCATGGCGGTGGCCATGCCGGCGAATTGCAGCGTGACGAGGGTGACGCCCACCAGCCCGGCGGCGAAGCGCAGCCCCAGGTGGAAGTAATGGCTGTAGAAAAATGTGCGCAGGTTGAGTGCGTAATGCATGTCGGTGACCTTGTGGGCAACGGCGGTCCAGTGGTCTGGAGTCGGTACTTGTGAGCTACGCGGCCGCGCCGGTGGGCGCGCCGCACGTGTCACGCGCGCGCCGGGATCGCCGGCGCTGGCGTGGAACGCCGCGCTGTCATGGAAGACGGCGCGGCGGCGTCCCGCGCGGGCGGGACGGGTGTGGGGCAAAACCGGCAGACCCGTGTGGTGGCGGGCCTGCCTTGAATCAGAACACGGACAGCACGGGGTAGCGGCGCCATTCCGGCTCCGCGTGGCGTTCGCCGTTTTCGAAGATGAAGTCCAGCACCTTGGTCTGGTCGGTCAGCAGGGCCGGATTGGCGGCCTTCCATGCTTCGAACCTGGCTTTCAGCGCGGGTTCCGTTTCCAGCATCTGCAGCGCCAGGTCTTCGAACACGTAGTCTGAATAGGCTTCCTTCTTTTCCAGCACGCTGTTGAAGAAGCCCCAGCGGAAGAAGCTGTCGTGCGCCTGCGGTTCCAGCGTTTCGACGGCGTAGCGGGCGTTGTCCTGGTCGAGCGCGATGTAGTAGTCGCCGGCCTGCGCGGTGAAGCTGCCGGTGCGCGCTTCCACCTGCACGTCGTCGTGGAACATATGGCCTTCGTAGGCGTGCGGGCGCGAGCTCACGGAGGCGATGTGGTAGTACTGCGCTTCGAAGGTGGTGGCCGTTTCCAGTCGGCGCATCTGGACGCCGTTCCATTGCAGCCGTTCGATCGCTTCACGCCACGCCTGCGGCACGATGTAGGCCTTGGGCGCGCGCACGGTGACGTCGGCCGGGAAGTGGTTGAAGTAGGCGATGTCCTGTTCCCATGGCTGGCCACGGTCGTACCACAGGCGCTGGTAGTTGCCCAGTAGGCTGGGGCTGCGCTTGGCCGCGTAACCCTTGAAGCGGAAGGTGGATGGATTTTGCTCGTCCATCTTCCACGTCACGGGCCAGTGGCTGCGGCGGCGGTCGTGCGCGCGCGCGGCGGCGCGCAGCTGGCGGATCTGGTCGCCGTGGGCGACGGTGAAGGCCAGCGTCACGTCCACCAGCGCGCGCATCGATTCGTAGCGGTCGGCGAACGGCTTGAGCATGTGCGTCTCGGGCATGAAGCCGATCACGTGGTGCAGGGCTGCGAAGCCGGTCGAGAAGCGCGGCACTTCAAGGAATTCGGCGATGCCTTCGTCCGGGCTATCCTTGACCGGGTTCACGTAGGGGCAGGTGGGCCAGCCGCGCGCTTCCATCTTTTCGTAGATGTGCGGCAGCATGGTGTGGCGCAGGAAGGCGCCCAGTTCGCCGCCCAGCTTGTCGGCCTGGGTGTGGATCAGCGTCATCGTGTACGGATAGTCGGCGCCGTTGGAGGTGTGGGTGTCGACCATCACGTCCGGGTCCCAGCTGGTGAGCAGCTCGTTGAACAGGCGCGCGTTGAGCGTGTCGCACTTGATGAAGTCGCGGTTCAGGTCCAGGTGGCGGCTGTTGCCACGGAAGCCGAATTGTTCCGGCCCGTCCTGGTTCACGCGCGAGGTGTTGGCGCGGTTCAGGCAACCGTCCACGTTGTAGACGGGGACGAACAGCAGCACCGTTTTGCCCAGCGCGGCCAGCTTGGCCGGTTCGAAGCACAGGTCGCGCACCATGGCCATGCAGCCGTCCACGCCTTCCGGCTCGCCCGGATGGATGCCGTTGTTGTTGAAGAAGACGGGGCGGCCTTCACGCTTGATCTGGTCGCGGTCGAACACGCCGTCGGCGCTGACCACGCCCGCGTGCACCGGCACGCCGCCATCGGATACGCCGATCTGCTCGAACCGCAGCACTTGCGGGAAGCGCCGGGCCAGCTCCTGGTAGAAGGCGATACATTCGCTCCACTCGGTGGTCTGGTTATGGTTGCCTTTTTCGTAGGGCGTGGGCATGACTGGGTGCATGGCGTCTGGATCTCAGAGGGTGGTTGTTCAACACGCGCGCGCTGGATAAGCGCGGCGCCGAGGGCGGAATTGTATCATTCGTGCCTGATTTTTGAGCGGCGACAGCGCATCGCCGGTCCTGGCCGCTGGCCCTTGCGCTGCTTCAAGCGCCCGCCGCCAAGGCGGTGCTATTACTGGCATTTTGTCTTGACGTGCGGAGGATGCGATGGGCGGCTGGTATGGATGGCGGATGGTGTGCGTGGTGGTCCTGCTGGCGCTGGGCTGCCGGGTGGGGCTGGCCCAGATCGGGCCGCGTTATGTGCTGGAAGTGCCGGCCCAGCACCAGGGCGGGGCGGCGCCGGACGGGGGCAGCATCGCGCTGGAACCGGACGGGCGGGCGACGATACGCTTTCATGGTTTGACGGTGGCGCTGGCGGGACGCGATGGCGGTACCGGGTCGGCCGATCTGGCCGTGCTGCCGCCGGGGCGCGGGGGCTTGCCGGCGTCCGGCGTGCCGGTTGCCGCCGCAGGCAGTGTGCCGCTGGTGTACGCCGAGCCGCCCGCGATGGGGCAGGTCGGGGGGATGGCCGGCCACCCCATGCGGACGTGGGACACGCTTTACCTGCGCAAGGGCCAGGCGCGGCTGCGCGTGACGGCCATGCCGGGTGAACCGGGGACGGCCGCCACGGCCGGCTTCATGCTGGAGATAGGCACTCTCCATGCCACGCGCCGCATCTACGTCAGCGGGGTGGCGCTGGCGGCCGGGGAGCTGGCCGCGCTGCCCAAGCGCTTGCCGGGCGCGGAGCTGGTGCTGGCCCCTACCGGACAAGGCCAGGCTCAGAGCCAAGGACAAGGCCAAGGCCAGAGCCAGAGCCAGAGCCAGAGCCAGAGCCAGAGCCAGAGCCAGAGCCCTGGCCAGGGCCAGGGCCAGGGCCAGGGGTTGGTGCTGCTGCGCCGGGCCGGCGAACGCGATCTGTTCGTGCCGGTCGCGGCGCCGGGCGGACGCTATCCGTTCGCGCTGCAGCGCCGTTAGCCGGCGTCAGGCGCTTGCCGGGCGGGCGTTGGTGTCGACCCAATGCGCGTAGGCGGCGGCGAATTTTTGCAGGAATTGTTGCGTGCCCTCGTTGGCCAGTTTGCCGCTGTCGTCGAACAGCTTGGCCGCGCCGCCGATGTAGGCTTCCGGCTGCTGCAGCAGCGGCACGTCGAGGAACACCATCGACTGGCGCAGGTGGTGGTTGGCGCCGAAGCCGCCGATGGCGCCCGGCGACACGCTGAGGATGGCGCCCGGTTTGCCGCCCCACACGCTGCTGCCGTACGGGCGCGAGCCCACATCGATGGCGTTCTTCAGCGCGGCCGGCACCGAGCGGTTGTATTCGGGGGTGAAGAACAGCACGCCGTCGCAGCCCTGCACGCGCTGGCGGAAGGCGGTCCAGGCGGCCGGCGCGACGGCGCCGTTCTCCTCCAGGTCCTGGTTGTACAGCGGGAGTTCGCCGATGTCGATGAACTCGAACGTCAGCGTGGACGGCGCCAGCGACACCAGCGCCTGTGCCACTTTGCGGGTATAGGAATCCTTGCGCAGGCTGCCTACCAGGATGCCAATTTTCTTCGCGGTCATCACAACTCCTTCTCGGTGGGTTGAACAGAACCTTAAATGTAGCGCATTTGGCAAGCGCTTGTCGCCGGACGAAAAAAAAGGGAGCAGGCGGCCGCCTGCTCCCTTGGTGCCGGGTCTGACCGGGGCCGCGCTTATTCGGCGCCGATCTCCTTGAGCAGGTTGTCGGCGTGGTCCACGTGCTCCATGTTCCACAGGATGTAGCGCAGGTCGACCTGGATGTCGCGGGTGTTGGCTTTGTTGTAATCCCAGTCCGAGATGATGGAATCGAGCGTGCCGTCGAAGGCCAGGCCGATCCACTCGCCCTTGGCGTTCAGCGCGGCCGAACCGGAATTGCCCCCCGTGATGTCGAGCGTGGCGAGGAAGTCCACCGGCACCGTCTTCAGCTTGGGATCGGCATAGCGGCCGAAGTCCTTGGCCTTGATGGCCGCCAGTTGCGCCGCCGGGGCGTTGAACTCGCCCTTGCCGGTGGCTTTGGCCAGCACGCCGTTGACGGTGGTGAAGGCGGTCCACGCGGTGCCGTCGGCGCCGTGGTCGCGGCCGGCGATGCGGCCGAAGGTCACGCGCAGCGTGCTGTTGGCGTCCGGGTAGACGGCCTGGCCCTTGCTGTGCATGTAGGCGATCTTGGCCTTCATGTAGGTGGCGTAGGCTTGCTGGATATTGCCGCCCAATTCCTCGTCCTTGGCTTCATCCTGCAGGTCGGGGCCGTACATGGCCACGGCGGACTTGATGAAGCTGTCCGTGCTGGCCTGGAACTCGGCCGGCGTGCGCGTCAGCCAGGCGGCGCGCTCGGTGGCGTCACCGAGCTTGCTGCCCGCGTACAGCGTATCAAGCGCGGCGTGCAATTCCGCCTCGCTCATGCCGTCGTGGATGCCCAGCACGGCGTCGTAGGCGGCGTTGCGTTCAGCCTTGGGCTGGGCCGCGTACTTGGCCAGCGCGTGCAGCACCAGCGCCTTGTCCACCTTCTCGTCGTAGTTGCGCACCAGCGCGGCCACGCTGGCCTGGATGCGCGGCAGGTCGCGCTGCTGGAAGCCGGCCTTGCGTTCGGCGTCCGGCTTGGCGCGCTCGTTGGCCAGCCGGTACAGCGTGCGGGCCGTGTTGAGCAGGCGCGGATGGGCGTAGCCGAGGAAGAAATCGCGTTTGGTTTCCGCGTCGCGCCGGGCGATCAACTGCTCCACGCGCGCGATGTCGGCCGCGTACTCGTGCTTGCGGGCGGGGTCGGCGTTGACCCATGCCTTGAGCGCCTCATGCTCGGCCGTCTTGCGGGCCAGGATGTCGCTGCCGGCGTAGGAGTCCAGCATGCCCTGGCGGTTCTTGTAGTAGTTGTTGGTGCTGGCCACCTGCGCCGCGTATTTCAGCGCCGTGTCCTTGTTGTCCTTCGTTTCCGCAGCGATGATGGCCAGGTTCTCGCCCGACATCTTCACATAGGCCGGGTAGCTCCAGCCGAAGGTGAACGCCACTTCCGACGGCAGGCGGTGGCGGTTGGTGCGGCCGGGGTAGCCCAGCGCCATCACGAAGTCGCCTTCCTTCACGCCCTCCTTGGCCGGCTTGAGGAAGTGCTGCGGCAGGTAGGGCACGTTGTCCTTGCTGTAGTCGGCGGCCTTGCCGTCCTTGCTGACGTAGGCGCGGTAGAAGCCATAGTCGCCCGTGTGGCGCGGCCACATCCAGTTGTCGGTGTCGCCGCCGAATTTGCCCACGCCGGCCGGTGGCGCGTGCACCAGGCGCACGTCGCGGATCTCCAGTTGTTTGATCAGGTAGAACTCCAGTCCGCCGTAGTAGGACGACACGGTGCAGCGGTGGCCGGCGTCCTGCTCGCAGGCGGCGACCATGGCCTTCTGGTTGTTCTCGATGGCGTCGCTGCGTTTTTTGCCGGTCAGTTTCGCCACGTCGGCGTTGATGATCCGGGCCGTGACGTTGGTCACCTCCTTGGTCACGTAGATGCGCGCGCCCGGCGCGGCGGGCAGTTCCTCGTCCAGGCTCTTTGCCAGGAAGCCGTTGGCCAGCAGGTCGCGCTGCGGCGTGGAGTTGTGGGCCACGCTGCCGTACACGCAGTGGTGGTTGGTGGCGACCAGGCCTTGCGGCGACACGAACGAGGCCGAGCAGTTGCCCAGGCTGACGATGGCGCCCATGGGGAATTCGGTCAGTTTGGTCAGGGTGGCCGGGTCGAGCTTGAGGCCGGCCGCTTTCAGTTCCTTCGCTACTTGTGGCAGCTGCTGGGGCATCCACATGCCTTCGTCGGCATGGGCTGCGGTGGCGCTCAGGATGGCGAGCGCGATGACAGATTTTTTCATACGGTTTCCGGTTGGGACGTTGATGGGCGCCGCGCGAAATTGGTGGCGTGCGGCGACCGTGAGTATCGGCAGTGCTTGTCCGTTCGTCAACCGGTTAATCCAGACCCAAACAAAAAAAAGGACAGGGCGTTTCCCCTGTCCTTCTGCGTTACGACGTTGCGGCGATTATTTCGCTACAGGCGCTGCTGGCTCGGTGGTCTTGGCGGCGTCCTTGGTGTCGGCCTTGGCCACTTTCTCTGCCTTGTGGTGCTTCTTCACTTTGGCGTGCTTGGCCACAGGCTTGGCACCTTCCTCGGCGGCGGGAGTCGCCTTGGTTTCCTTGGCTTCGGTCTTGACTGCGGCCTTGGTGTCGGTGGTGGCGACCTTGGCGGCTACCGGCGCGCTGTTGGCCGTGGTGGCGTTGGCGGCAGGCGCTGGCGACTGGGCGAAAGCGGCGGTGGCGAACAGGGTGGCGATCAGGGTGGCGACGATTTTGCTCATTTCAGTATTCCTTTAAACAGTTGTATGGGTTGTGTGCTGCGGTGACTTCAAATCCGGTGCTGCTGGTTGATGCTTACTTGGTGACGGCGGCTTCCTTGCCTGCGACCTTGCCGGCTTCGGCGGCTGCTTTGGCTTTGCCTTCACCTTTCTTGTGTTCTTTGGCTTCCTTGGTCTTTTCCACCTTGGTCTCGGCCTTCACGTCGCTCTTGGCTTCGGCCTTGACGGTCTTGGCTTCGGTCTTGGCGGCGGCCTTGGTTTCCTTGACTTCGGTTTTGACGGCGGCTTTGCTGTCTTTCGCTTCGGCTTTCACGGCGGCAGGCGTGCTGGCGACGGTGGTGGTGGCGGCGGGCGCTTGTGCAAAGGCTGCGGTTGCGAACAGGCCGGCGATCAGGGAAGCGATAATCTTGGTCATGATGTGTAATCCTTTTCTGGTTTCTGCGCCGGGACAATTCCCGTGTCATTGAGCAGAAAACGGGGCCCGCCCCGCTTCAGTTGACGGGCCTTACAACCTCTTACCGAGTCTTACATTCGCTTACAACCGAAGCGGGACTGGTATTCGCTCGGCAGCACGCCCAGGTGCGCGGCGAATGCGCGCCGCAAGTTGTATTCCGTGCCATAGCCGCTCTGGCGCGCGGCCTGCTTGACCGTCATTCCGCGCCGCTCCAGCAGGCCGCAGGCGAGTTCCATGCGCAGCCGCGCCAGCAGTTGGGCCGGGGTGAGATCGTCTTCCTGGCGCAGCTTGCGGTGCAGCGTGCGCACCGACATCGCACAGGCGGCCGCCATCTGTTCGATGTCGATGTGCTGCCGCAGGCGCGGGCGAAGCCACGCCGTCAACTGCGCGCTCATGCCTTGCGGCTGCGCTTGCGCCAGCAGCTCGGCGCTGAACTGGCGCTGCCCGCCAGGACGCTTCAGGAACAGCACCAGCCGCTTGGCCACGCTCAGCGCCGCCGCGTGGCCCAGATCCTCCTCGACCAGGCCTAGCGCCAGGTCCATGCCGGCGCTGATGCCGGCCGAGGTGTAGAACTTGCCGTCCCTGACGTAGATCGCGTCGTCCTGCACCAGCACGCCCGGATGCTGGGCGCGCAGTTGCGCCACGTCCTGCCAGTGCGTGACGGCGCGGCGCTGCTCCAGCAGGCCGGCACGCGCCAGCACGAAGGCGCCGGTGCAGACGGCGCAGCAGCGTGCCAGGCTGTCGCTTGCGCGCGCGATCCAGCGCAGGATGGCATCGTCCGGGATGGCCGTGATGCGCAGGTCTGTATCCGGCGGCAGATGCAAACCCTGGCCGCCCGCCACCAGGAGGGTGGCGCCGGCCAGGCTGCGGCGCGGTAGCGGGCCAGCCAGCATGCTGACGCCGGCCGACGAGGCGACCGCGCCGCCGCCCGGCGTGATCAGGTGGATGCGGTAAGGCGGGGGCAGGCCCGCGTCGCGCGCCTCGTCGTTGGCGCTGGAGAAGACCTGGATCGGGCCGCTGGCGTCGAGCAGCAGGAAGCCGGGGAACACGAGTACCCAGATATCGATGGCCGTGCTGGCGCCTGCGACGGCGCGCACGGGCGAAGCGGCGAGTGCGGTTTGTCTTTTTCCCATGATGGCAGATATTCATCCATCATCGTCATTTATGTCAACGGGCCGGACGCGACAATGAACCTATTCAACCACGGGAGTTCACATGACACGCACCATAGGCATCTTTGTTTTCGACGACGTTGAAGTGCTCGACTTCGCCGGGCCGTATGAGGTGTTCACCTGCGCCACGCGGGTCAGCGCCAGGCTGGCGCCGGGCACACCCGCACCATTCAAGGTGCTGACGATAGGCCGCCACGGGGCCATGTTGCGCGCGCGGGCCGGATTGAGCGTGTTCCCCGAGGCGCAGTTCGGCGATGTTTCCGCCATCGACGTGTTGATCGTGCCGGGCGGGGAGGTGACGGCGGAACTGGACAAGTCCGACGTCATCAGCTGGATCGCCGCCCGGGCCGGCCAATGCGAGCTGGTGGCCTCCGTCTGCACGGGCGCCTTGCTGCTGGCGCAGGCCGGACTGTTGAATGGCCGGCAGGCGACCACGCACTGGGCCGATGTCGCCCAACTGCGCGCGCTGTTCCCGCAAGTGCGGGTGTGCGAGGAGCGGCGCTGGATCGATGAAGGCGATATCGTCACGTCGGGCGGCATCTCGGCCGGCATCGATATGTCGCTGCACCTGGTGGAGCGGCTGGCGGGGCGCGCGCTGGCGTTGGAAACGGCGCGCCAGATGGAGTACGACTGGCGCGAGTGACGGGTCGCAAATGAAAACGCCCCCGCTGATGCCGGCATGCCGGTATCAGCGGGGGCGGTGGCGAACGCGCGCCGCGTGCGCGGCGCTGGTGGTTCTCGCTGGTTGTCCGCTTACTCGGACTTGATGGCTTCGACCTGGATCGCCAGCTTCACTTCCGGCGCGAAGTTCGGGGTGGCGTAGTTCAGGCCGAAATCGGTGCGCTTGAATTCGGCCGTGGCGTCGGCGCCGCACACTTCACGCTTGTAGCGCGGGTGCATGATGCACTTGAACTTGTTGACCGTCAGCGATACCGGCTTGGTCACGCCCAGCATGGTCAGCTCGCCGTCCACGCCCACCAGCGTGTCGCCGTTGAACTTGAACGACTTGCTCTTGTAGGTCACGGTGGGGAATTTCTCCACGTTGAACATGTCGGGCGACTTGGCGTGCGTGTTCATCTTCTCGAAACCGAAGTCGATCGAGGCGGCGTCGATGGTGATGTCGAGCGCGCCCGTCTTGGCGGCGCGGTCCAGGGTGACGGTGCCGCTGGTCTTGTCGAACTTGCCGCGCCAGACGGACAGGCCCATGTGGTCGGCCTCGAAGCTGGGGTAGGTGTGGCTGGGGTCGATGTTGTAGGTGGCGGCGACGGCGGAGGCGGTGGACGCGGCCAGCACGCTGGCGATCAGGATCTGCAATTTCATGAAGCGGTACTCCGGTACGGGTTAATGAATGAACTACTGGCCAGCGACGACGTGAAACTTGATGGTGACCTCATCGGCCACCATGCTGGTGTCTTTCCACTCGCCTTCGCCGATATTGTAGGCCAGGCGCTTGATGGGCAGGGCGCCGTCGAACACCTGCTTGCCGCCTTCCGTCTTGACGGACAGCGGGAAGGTGACGTCGGCGACCCGGCCCTTGATGGTCAGCTTGCCCGTCACGGTCAGCTTGCCCGCGCCGGCGCTCTTGATGCCGGTGGAGACGAAGCTCGCTTTCGGGAACTGGGCCGAATTGAACCACTCCTTCTTCGCCACTTCCTTGTTCATGTCGGCCTCGCCCAGGTCCAGGCTGGCCGTGTCGACGTTGACGGTGGCCTTGGCCGCGTCGGGCGCGGACGGGTTGTAGTCGATGGCGGCGTCGAACTTCTTGAACGGCGATTCGACCGGCACGTTCATCTGCTTGAAGGTGGCCGTGACGGTGCTCTTGGCGGCATCGGTCTTGAGCACGGCGGCGCCGGCGCTGGCGGCGATCGCCAGGCCAAGCAGGGAAACGAGTGCGGTTTTTTTCATAACAACTAGCTCCTGTGTGGGGTGTCGGGTGGAAGGGCGTTCAGGGCAGCATGCGCTTGAGCACATCGTCGCGGTCGATGAAGTGGTGCTTGAGCGCGGCCAGCGCGTGCAGCACGACGATGCCGGCCATGGTCATGGTGAGAACATAGTGGACGCTTTTTAAGACAGGCTTAAGCTCGGGGTTGGGCGCGATCAGCGACGGCAGTTGCACCAGGCCCAGGTAGACCACGGGCACGCCGGCCGCGCAGGTGTACAGGTAGCCGGAGATGGGCACGGCGAAGATCAGCAGGTACAGCAGGTGGTGCGCGCCGTCGGCGGCCTTGACCTGCCATGCCGGCATGCCGGCCGGCGCCGGCGGCGGCCTATTGGCCTTGCGCCACAGCACGCGCACGCAGGCGACCAGCAGCACCGTCATGCCCAGCCATTTATGCCAGGAGTAGTACTTGAGTTTGGTGGGGGTGATGCCGTGGATTTCCGTCATCGTCAGGCCGAGGAAGAAGGCGGCGATGATCAGCAGGGCGGTCAGCCAGTGCAGCAGCATGGCGGGTTTGGTATAGCGTTGCATGGGCGATAGCTCAGAAAATAGTACGTGTTAGGACTAAATGGTGCGGCCAATATACCAAAGAATCGCCGGACGTGCTGAGCGGCTCCCGAAATGCGAAAACCGGGGACAGCCCCCAATTTCCCAGCAATTATGCTTGAAAATTGGGCGCCGTCCCCGGTTTCGGGAAATCGGGGCCGTCCCCGATGGCTCAGATGGCCTGGGCCAGCTGTTCGGCGATGCCGGTGTAGTTGGCCGGGGTCATGGCCAGCAGCAGGTCCTTGGCATCCTGCGGGATGGCCAGGCCGGTGATGAACTCGCGCAGCGCGTCCTTGGAGATGCCTTTGCCGCGGGTCAGTTCCTTCAGCTGTTCGTACGGGTTGGCGATGCCGTAGCGGCGCATCACGGTCTGCACCGGCTCGGCCAGCACTTCCCAGTTCGCGTCCAGGTCGGCGGCCAGGCGGGCCGGGTTCACTTCCAGCTTGTTCAGGCCGCGCAGGCAGCTGTCATAGGCCAGCAGCGTGTAGCCGAAGCCGACGCCGATGTTGCGCAGCACGGTCGAATCGGTCAGGTCGCGCTGCATGCGCGACACGGGCAGCTTCTCCGACAGGTGCTTGAGCACGGCGTTGGCCAGGCCCAGGTTGCCCTCCGAGTTCTCGAAGTCGATCGGGTTGACCTTGTGCGGCATGGTCGACGAGCCGATCTCGCCGGCCTTGGTCTTTTGCTTGAAGTAGCCGAGCGAGACGTAGCTCCAGATGTCGCGGTTCAGGTCCAGCAGGATGGTGTTGACGCGCGCGAAGGCGTCGAACAGCTCGGCCATGTAGTCGTGCGGTTCGATCTGGATCGTGTACGGGTTGAACACCAGGCCCAGGCGCTGCTCGATCACGTTCTGCGAGAACGCGGGCCAGTCGAAGCCGGGATAGGCCGACAGGTGGGCGTTGTAGTTGCCGACGGCGCCGTTCATCTTGCCCAGGATTTCCACCTGTTCGATGCGCTTGATGGCGCGCTGCAGGCGGGCCACCACGTTGGCCATCTCCTTGCCCAGCGTGGTCGGGCTGGCGGTCTGGCCGTGGGTGCGCGACAGCATCGGCAGGGCCGCGTTGGCGTGGGCGATCTCGGTCAGTCGCGCGATCAGCGCGTGCAAGGCCGGCAGCATCACGCTGTCGCGGGCCGCCTTCAGCATCATGCCGTGCGAGGTGTTGTTGATGTCTTCCGAGGTGCAGGCGAAGTGGATGAACTCGGACGCGGCCACCAGCTCCGGCATGTCCTTGACCTGTTCCTTGAGCCAGTACTCGACGGCCTTGACGTCGTGGTTGGTGACGGCCTCGATTTCCTTGATGCGGGCCGCGTCTTCCTCCGAGAACTCGTGGGCGATCTTGTCGAGCAGGCTCATGGCCTCATGCGAGAACGGCTTGATCTCGTCGAAACCGGCCAGCGACAGCGCCTGCAGCCACGAGATCTCCACCTTGACGCGGTGGTGCATGAAGCCCGATTCGGACAGGATGGGACGCAGCTTGTCGGTCTTGGCGGCGTAGCGGCCGTCGAGTGGGGACAGGGCCGACAGCGTGGAGTAAGGAGTAGTAGTCATGGACAGGGCAGCAGAAGTTAAGAAAACCAGGAAAACAACGGTGCGGCGGGGCGCGGGGGACGGGCCGGCGACGCTGGCGACGCGCCCGAAGCGCGGGCAAACCCGCATTTTACCATTGGCCGGACCGGCCCGCCTGTTGCGGCGCCGCGCCGGCTTGACCACGCGCGCCGCCAACGCGGTGGGCCGATGCTATACTGTTACCTAATCTTCTACTCCTAGCGTCTATGAAACTCATCGGTTCCCTCGCCAGTCCTTATGTACGCAAAGTCCGTGTCGTGTTAGCGGAAAAGAAGCTCGACTATCAGTTTGAACTCGAAAATGTGTGGGCCTCCGAGACCACCATCCAGAAACTGAACCCGCTGGGCAAGGTGCCGAGCCTGGTCATGGAGGACGGCACGGTGATGATCGACTCGCGCGTGATGGTCGAGTATCTCGACACGCTCACGCCCGTGTGCAAGCTGCTGCCGCCCAACGGCCGCGAGCGCGCCGACATCAAGTGCTGGGAGGCGCTGGCCGACGGCGTGCTGGACGCGGGCGTGCTGGTGCGCCTCGAGCGCACGCTGCGCCCGCCCGAGCAGCAGAGCGCCGACTGGATCGCGCGCCAGTTGCGCAAGGTGGAACTGGGCCTGGCCTCGATGGCCGACAAGCTCGGCGACCAGCCCTATTGCGCCGGCATCCATTATTCGCTGGCCGACGTGGCCGTCGGCTGCGCGCTGGGCTGGCTCGCGTTCCGCTTCCCGGAAATCGACTGGCGCGACACCCATCCGAACCTGGCCCGCCTGCACGACAAGCTGGCCGAACGGCCATCGTTCAAGGACACGGTGCCGCAGTAAGCGCGCCATGCCCAAAACCCCGCCGCCGGCCGACCAGCCCAGCCCGGCGCAGCAACAGCGGCTGCAGATGGCCGACATCGCGCGCCTGGCCGGGGTCTCCACCTCGACCGTCTCGCGCGCGCTGAGCGGCAGCACGCTGGTCAACGACGAAACCCGGGCCCGCATCCTCGAGCTGGCCCGCTCGCTCAAGTACACGATCAACATCGGCGCGCAGAACCTGCGCCTCAAGCAGAACCGCACCATCGGCGTGGTGATCCCGTACGACTCGGCCACGCGCCAGCACCTGACCGATCCGTTCTTCCTCGCCATGCTGGGCAGCCTGGCCGACGCGCTCACCGAGCAGGGCTTCGACATGCTGGTGAGCCGGGTCGACGCCGAGCAGCTCGACGCGGCCGCCGCGCCGTTCGACACGGGCCGCGTGATCGGCGTGGTGCTGATCGGCCAGTGGCGCCACCACGATCAACTGAACCAGTTGGCCGCCCGTCATGTGCCGATGGTGGTGTGGGGCGCGCAGCTGCCGCAGCAACTGTACTGCACCGTCGGCGGCGACAACGTGGCCGGCGGCCGGCTGGCCACGGCGCACCTGCTGCAGCAGGGCCGGCGCCGCATCGCCTTCC
Organism: Rugamonas sp. GW822-FHT03B10; assembly: GCF_058801745.1. Lineage (NCBI taxonomy): Bacteria > Pseudomonadati > Pseudomonadota > Betaproteobacteria > Burkholderiales > Oxalobacteraceae > Rugamonas > Rugamonas sp. GW822-FHT03B10. The sequence continues at coordinate 80,923 of NZ_JBXANP010000007.1, forward strand.
TCGGCGACACGGGGCTGCCCGAGGTCGCGCAACGCTACCAGGGTTATACCGAGGCGCTGGCCGCCGCCGGGCTGGCGCCCGATCCGCAATTGCAGGTCGACGTGTCGTTCCTGCCGCAGGCGGGCGGCGAAGGCGTGCAGGAATTGCGCCGGCGCGCGGTGCCGTTCGACGCCGTGTTCGCGTGCAGCGACTTGCTGGCCATGGCGGCCGTGAACACGCTGCGCCAGCACGGCGTGGACGTGCCGGGGCAAGTGGCCGTGGTCGGCTACGACGATATCGAACTGTCCAGTTATTTCCATCCTCCCCTCAGTTCCGTGCGCCAGCCCATGCGCGAGGCGGGCCGCGCGCTGGTCGCGGCGCTGCTGGCGCTGACGGAAGGCCGGCCCGCGCCGTCGCGCCTGCTGCCCACCGAGCTGGTCGTGCGCGACAGCAGCGTGGCGCATTCCACTCGCTAGCGTTCTTTCTTGTCCGGTTAGTTGCGTACTCAAGTAAATTGCAACCGATTGCATTTTATTTTGCAAATATGCGACAGTTTTCGTGCTGCGGTGCAGCATAAAACATGCTGTTCATCACGTAAATCTCCTTGTTTTAAAGAGTTTTCATAGTGCGCGCTGCCGCCGGTTTTGGACGCCAAGCCATGCTGCATCGCTTCATTGCAATCGATTGCAATAATTTCGCAATCGAGGAATAATGGCGCACCTGCTCAGTAATTCAGCACAATAAACAACCGGCTCAACAGGTTGCGCTGAACGCGAGTCCAACCGCCGCCAAGACGCGGTGCACATACCTGGAGGAGAACCATGGAACAATCGAAAGTCAAACTGAGCGGCGTGGCCGCCGCCGTCGCGCTGGCCATGCTGCAACTGGGCGCCGCCCACGCCCAGCAGGCTGACGCCACCGCCACCGCCACCGCCACCGCCGCCCAGCCGGCCGATGGCCTGAATCTGGAGCGCATCGTCGTCACCGGCACCACCGGCGGCGCGACCAAGATGAAGTCCAGCGTCTCCATCTCCACCATGGACCCGGACGCCATCAAGCAGTCCGCGCCCACCAGCGCGGCCGAAGTGCTGCGCTCCGTGCCGGGCGTGCGCTCGGAATCGTCGGGCGGCGAAGGCAACGCCAACATCACCGTGCGCGGCGTGCCCATCTCGGCCGGCGGCGCGCGCTACGTGCAGATCCAGGAAGACGGCTTGCCCGTGCTGCAGTCGGGCGACTTCAACTTCATCACGCCCGACAGCTACGTGAAGATCGACGGCACGCTGGACCACCTGGAAGTGGTGCGCGGCGGTTCGGCCTCCACCCTGGCCACCAACTCGCCGGGCGGCATCATCAACTTCATCAGCAAGACCGGCGAGGAGAAGGGCGGCCATATCGGCATCAGCCGTGGCCTCGGCTACGACGAGACCCGCTACGACTTCGACTACGGCGCGCCCATCTCCGACAAGACCCGCTTCTTCATCGGCGGCCACTATCGCAGCGGCGAAGGCATCCGCAACACGGGCCTGAGCACGGAGAGCGGCGGCCAGATCCGCGGCAACGTGACCCATGAGCTGGACAACGGTTTCATCCGCATCTCGTTCAAGCACCTGGACGACAAGTCGCCCACCGCGCTGCCGGTGCCGGTGCGCGTGGTGAACCAGCAGGTCACGGAGATCCCCGGCATCGACCCGCGCAAGGTCAGCTTCTATTCGCCGTACTGGGTGCGCGACGTGGTGCTGGACAAGAACAACAACCCCGTCTCCACCAACGTCAACGACGGCCTGCGCGTGAAGAGCGATGCGCTGGGCCTGGAAGGCTCGTTCGACCTGGGCGGCGGCTGGACCCTGAGCGACAAGTTCCGCAAGGCCAGCAACAGCGGCCGCTTCGCCGGCGTGTTCCCGGCCGATAACGGCACCGTGGGCAGCTATGTGTTCGCCACCGGCCCCAACAAGGGCAAGGCCTACAACGGGCTGGCCATCAACGCCGTCGTGTTCAACACCTCGATCGACGACGCCGGCAACACCTTGAACGACACCAAGCTGTCCAAGACCTTCCAGCTGGCCGGCGGCGGCAAGCTGACCGGCACGGCCGGCCTGTACGCGTCGACCCAGCAACTGGGGCTGACGTGGAACTTCAACCAGTACCTGCTGCAGGCGACCGGCGACAAACCGGCCCTGCTGCAAACGGCCAGCGCCACGCCCGGCTACGTGGGCCCGGCCTGGGGCGGCTGCTGCATGCGCGCCGTGGACATGGAGTACAAGCTGACGTCGCCGTACCTGAACGTGGGCTTCGAACAGGGCCCGCTCAACGTGGACGCCAGCGTGCGCCAGGACCGCCAGCGCGCCAGCGGCACGGCCAACATCGCCACCGGCGGCCTGCATTACGACGCGGCCAACACGCAGATGGTGGACTACAAGATCAACCACAACTCGTACTCGGTGGGCGGCAACTACCGGCTCACCAAGGACCTGGCGCTGTTCGCCCGCGTCAGCGATGGCGTGGCCTTCAACGCCGACCGCATCCTGTTCGGCACCCCGCTCGACGGCACGGCGCCCATCAACATCAACACCGTCAAGCAGCTCGAAGGCGGTCTGAAATGGCGGCGCGGCGGCGTGAGCACCTTCGTCACGCTGTTCCAGGCCAAGACGGATGAAACCAACTACGAGGCGACCACCCAGCGCAGCACGGCCAACAGCTACGACGCCAAGGGCGCCGAACTGGAAGCGGCCTACAACGCGGGCGACTTTCGCATCAATGGCGGCCTCACTTACACCGACGCCAAGATCACCGGCACCGCGCCCGGCGACGTGGCCGTGATCGGCAACACGCCGCGCCGCCAGGCCAAGGTGGTGTACCAGCTGGCGCCGACCTACACCTGGAACGACCTGACGGTGGGCGGCAGCGTCGTCGGCACCGGCAAGTCGTGGGCCGACGACGCGCACACCATCGTGATGCCGGCCTACCAGGTGGTGAGCGCGTTCGTGAACTACCAGCTGTCGCAGCAGGCCGTGGTGTCGCTCAGCGCGAACAACCTGTTCGACAAGATCGGCTACACCGAAGTGGAAGGCGACGGCCACGCGGCCCGCTCCGTCACCGGCCGCTCGGTCAAGCTGAGCCTGAGCTACGCCTTCTAAGCAAGGCCACCCCGGCGCGGCCAGCCAGTCCGGCGGCCGCGCCTTTCCCTCCTTTTTTTTAGCACCATGACGACTACTCTCACACCCGCCGAACGCATGCTGGCAGCGTTACCCGCGCCATTGCAGCCGGGCGCCGCGCGCCGCCTGGCCGCCCACGAACCGGCCTTGCGCCGGCTGCTGGCCGGCCTGTACGGCGGCCACGCCGGCTTCGACGCCTGGCTGGGCGACCTGATGGAAAACCTGGGCCGGCTGCTCGCGGCCCGTCCGGAGGCGCTGCGCGCGCTGGACGCGGCGCGCGCCGCCGAGCCGGACTGGTTCCTCAGCCAGCGCATGCTGGGCTACTGCGCCTACGTGCAGAACTTCGGCGGCGACCTGCAAGGCGTGGCGCGCCAGATCCCGCACCTGCAGGCGATGGGCGTGAGCTATCTGCACCTGCTGCCGTTCCTGCGCGCGCGCGCCGGCGAGAACGACGGCGGCTTCGCCGTGGCCAGCTTCGACGAGGTGGAACCGGCGCTGGGCACCGTCGCCGACCTGGAGACGCTGACGGCGCAACTGCGCGTGGCCGGCATCAGCCTTTGCTCCGACTTCATCCTCAACCACGTGGCAGACGACCACGCGTGGGCGCAGGGCGCGCGCGCCGGCGATGCGTCCATGCGCGCCATGTTCCACGTGTTCCCCGACCGCGCGGTGCCGGACCGTTACGAACGCACGCTGGGCCAGGTGTTCCCGCAGGTCGCGCCGGGCAATTTCACGCAAGTGGACGCGCTGGGCGGCTGGGTCTGGACCACGTTCTATCCCTACCAGTGGGACCTGAACTACGCCAACCCGGCCGTGTTCGCGGCCATGGCGGCGGCCCTGCTGCGGCTGGCCAACCGTGGCATCGAAGTGTTCCGCCTCGATTCCACTGCCTTCCTGTGGAAGCGTGAAGGCACCAACTGCATGAACCAGCCGGAGGCGCACCAGCTGCTGCAAGCGATGCGCGCCATCGTCGATATCGTGGTGCCGGGCGTGCTGCTCAAGGCCGAGGCCATCGTGCCCACGCGCGAACTGCCCGCGTATTTCGGCGAGGCCGGCGCGCCCGAATGCCACATCGCCTACCACAGCAGCCTGATGGCGGCAGGGTGGGCCGCGCTGGCCGAGCAGGACGCCAGCCTGGTGCGCGCCGTGGCCGCCAACACGCCGCCACTGCCGCCGGCGGCCAGCTGGCTCAGTTACGTGCGCTGCCATGACGACATCGGCTGGTACGTGCTGCGCGCGGAAGCGGGCGCGGACGGACAGGACGCGAACGCCCGCCTGGCCCGCGTGGCCCAGTTCTACAGCGGCGCCAACGGCAGCTATGCGCGCGGCGCCGCGTTCCAGAGCAGCGATCCAAACGCGGCCCACGGCAGCAATGGCATGGCCGCCTCGCTGGCCGGGCTGGAGGCGGCCGACACGGCTGGCCAGCGCGAACTGGCGTTGCGCCGCGTGCTGCTGCTGCAAGGACTGGCGCTGAGCTTCGGCGCGCTGCCGGTGCTGTACATGGGCGACGAGCTGGCGCAAACCAACGACTACAGCTACACCGAACGTCCGCAGCACGCGATGGACAGCCGCTGGCTGCAGCGGCCCCGCTTCGACCGCGACCGCTGGGCCGCCCGCCATGACGCCGGCACCATCCCGGGCCGCATGTACGGCGCGCTGCGTCAGTTGATCCTGCAGCGGCGGCGCCACGATGCGCTGGCCGCCGGCGCACCGCGCGCCGTGCTCGACGCGGGCCACCCGGCCGTGCTGGCGCTGGCGCGCGGTCCGCGCCTGCTGGTGCTGATGAATTTCTCCGGCCAGGCCCATACGGTGGCGCTGGACGGCGACTGGACGTGCTGCCAGGACGGCCGCATACTGGCTGGCGAAACGACGCTGGAGCCATGGGCCATGCTGTGGCTGGAACGGCCGGAGCGTGCCGCATGAACGCGCCACAACCAACGCAAGGAGTGCAGACCATGCGCGACAACGGAAACAAGGCCAACGCGATCGCCGTGTTCGGCGAAGCCCTGGTGGACGATTTCATCACCGAGCAGGTGGTGGGCGGCGCGCCGTTCAACATGGCGCGCCACCTGGCCGCCTTTGGCGCGGACACGCTGATGATCACGCGCATCGGGCAGGATGCGAACGGCGCCCGCGTGCGCGCCGAATTCGCCCGCTACGGCATGACGCAGGCCGGCTTGCAGGTCGATTCCGTCGCGCCCACCGGGCGGGTGGTGGTCGAACGCGATGACGCGGGCCACCGTTTCATCATCGAGCCCGACCAGGCCTACGACTACATCGAACCGGCGCCCGCATTGGCGGCGTTGCTGGCGTCCCATGCCGGCACGCTGTATTTCGGCACGCTGGCCCAGCGTGCCAGCGGCTCGCGCGGCACCTTGCAGGTGCTGCTGGCATCGTCGCGCGCCACACGCTTCCTGGATCTGAATGTGCGCGAAGGGCAGGTGACGGAGCGCTGCGTGTTCGAATCGCTGCACCAGGCCGACATCGTCAAGGTCAACGAGGAGGAATTGCAGGCGCTGTTCGACTGGTACACCCACGACCGCCCCGGCACCGGCGACGCCGCCAGCCCCGCGCTGCGTTCGGCCTGCGGCCGTTTGCTGCGCACCTTCTCGCTGCAGGGGCTGATCGTCACGCTCGGCCCGCGCGGGGCCGTCTATTTCGATGCCGATGGCGGCGTCCACGTCAGCCAGCCGGCGAGCGCGCCGGTGCGGCTGGTGGACACGGTGGGCGCGGGCGACGCGTTTTCCGCCGTGTTCCTGCATGGCCGCGCGCAGGGCTGGCCGCTGGCCGACACGCTGGCGCGGGCCAACGCCTTCGCCGCCGCCATTTGCGGCATCGCCGGCGCCGTGCCGCAGGACCTGGCGTTCTACGCGCCATGGCTGGCAAGCTGGCAGGCTGGCGCAGATGCGCTGGCGGCGTCCTGAACGGGGAGGAGGCGATGGCGATCAGCAAACCGCATCTGTCGTTCTGGCAGATCGTGAACATGAACTTCGGCTTCTTCGGCATCCAGTTCAGCTTCGGCCTGCAGCAGAGCAGCATGAGCCCGATCTACAAATACCTGGGCGCCGACGAGGCCAGCCTGCCCTACCTGTGGCTGGCCGGTCCCATGACGGGGCTGCTGGTGCAGCCGCTGATCGGCGCCATGAGCGACCGCACCGTCACGCGTTGGGGGCGGCGCACGCCGTACTTCTTGGTGGGCGCCATCGTGTGCAGCATCGGCCTGCTGCTGATGCCGTTCAGCCCCGCGCTGTGGATGGCGGCCGGCCTGCTGTGGATACTGGACGCGGCCAACAACGTGACGATGGAACCGTACCGCGCCTTCGTCAGCGACAAGCTGGCGCCCGCGCAGCACTCGATCGGCTTCCTGACCCAGAGCGCCTTCACGGGGCTGGGCCAGACGCTGGCCTACCTGACGCCGTCGCTGCTGGTGTGGTGGGGCATGGACAAGGATGCCGTCAATGGCCACCACATTCCGCACGTGGTGATCGTGGCGTTCGTGATCGGCGCCGTGTGCTCGATCGCCTCCGTGCTGTGGACGCTCAGGACCACGCCCGAGCATCCGCTGTCGGACGATGAACTGGCCGGGCTGCGCGCCCTGCCCGCCGGCTGGCGCCACACGCTGGCCGACATCGTGGACGCCGTGCGCGAGATGCCGCCCACCATGAAGCAGCTGGCGCTGGTCAAGCTGTTCCAGTGGTACGCCATGTTCTGCTACTGGCAGTACATCATGCTGTCGCTGTCCACCACCATCTACGGCACCACCGACCAGACCACGCAGGGCTTCCGCGACGCGGGCCTGCTGACCGGGCAGGTGGGGGCGTTCTACAACGGCGTGGCGTTCGTGGGCGCGCTGGCGCTGGTGCCGTTCACGCGCCGCTACGGGCCCAAGGCGATGCACAGCGTCTGCCTGGCGCTGGCCGGCGCCGGCATGCTGTGTATTCCGCTGATCCATACGCCGCTGCTGCTGTTGCTGCCGATGGTCGGTATCGGGCTGGCGTGGGCCAGCATCATGGGCAACCCGTATGTGATGCTGGCCGGCTGCATCCCGCCCGAGCGCACGGGGGTCTACATGGGCATCTTCAACATGTTCATCGTGATCCCGATGATCATCCAGATCTTCACGCTGCCGTTGTACTACCGCAGCTGGCTGGGCGGGAATCCGGAGAACGTGATCCGGCTGGCGGGCGGCTTGATGCTGTGCGGCGCGCTGGCCGTGTTGTTCGTCAAGCTCAGGCCGCGCGCGGCGGCAGGGGAGGTCGCGCAGGACGGGCAGACCGCGCCGACAGTGCAGGATGTGGCCGCATCGGCGCTGGGCGGCGGCCACCATTGAGAGCGGGGAGCGGGCCGGGCGGCCCGCTCGTTCAATCGTCCATCTGGCTTTGCAGGTAGTTCTGCAGGCCGACCTTGGCGATCAGGTCGATCTGGGTTTCCAGCCAGTCGATGTGTTCTTCCGTGTCTTCCAGGATTTCCAGCAGCAGGTCGCGCGACACGTAGTCGGCCGCCTTCTCGCAGGCGGCGATGCCTTCCTTGACGGTGACCTGGGCGCCACGTTCCAGTTGCAGGTCGCAACCGAGCATCTCTTCCGTGTTCTCGCCCACCATCACCTTGTGCAGCGCCTGCAGGTTGGGCAGGCCGTCGAGCATCAGGATGCGGTCGATCAGGCGGTCGGCGTGCTTCATCTCGCCGATCGATTCCTCGTATTCCTTCTTGCCCAGCTTGCCCAGGCCCCAGTGGCGGTACATGCGCGAGTGCAGGAAGTACTGGTTGATCGCGGTCAGTTCATTGGTCAGCTGCGCGTTGAGCTGTTTGATGACGTCTTGGTCGCCCTTCATGATGTCGCCTTCCCTGTGGTGGTGGAGTGCTGTCATTTTGCCATGAAAGGGCGCGCACGCGTAGCGCCGCACGTGGCGCGGCGCAGCATGCGCGGCTGCGGAGGGATGCGGTACCTTATTCGGCCAGCACGGGACGCTTGAGCGTCGTCTCGTTCAGCTTGGCCAGCTGGGTGTCGAGCACGCCCTGGGCGCACTCGGCGCACTGGCCGCAGCAGGTGGCCACACCCAGCTGTTCGCGCAGCTCATCCATGGTGCGCAGCCCCAGTTCGACGGCTTGGCGGATTTCACGGTCGGAGATATTGTTGCAAACACAAACAATCATCGAAGCACCCAATGCGGAGGAGAAAAAAGAAGGAATGATGAACAATATTGCGCTTTTCTCAATGCGAATCATTCTCATTACGTGGTTTATTCTGCCGTAAAATCAAGCAATCCGCAAGCGCAAATAGAAACCATTCGCATTCCCGTTTATAATGCTACTATTGATCTTGCCGGCGGGAATGCGATCTTGCAGCGCGCCGGCAAGCCGCAGCGGACCTTGCCGCGCGGCCACCCAACCGGACATTGCCATGACACTAGCGCCCACGCTGATCAAACTCGACACCCTGCCCACGGGCAGTAGCGGCACGGTGGTGCACGTGGCCCCCGGCGACCCGGCCGACGACGGCGCCGACCTGGCGCGCCGCCTGATGGAGCTGGGCTTCGTGCCGGGCGAGAAGATCCGCCTGCTCAAGCGCGGCATGCCCGGCGGCGAACCGCTGGCCATCAAGGTCGGCAATTCCACGTTCGCGCTGCGCCGCTTCGAGGCCGCGCTGATCTCGATTCAACCGGAATGACCATGGGCGCTGCGGAAAAGACGATGGCGGCCGTGTCGCAACTGCCGATGGTGGCGTTGCTGGGCAATCCCAATTGCGGCAAGACCGCGCTGTTCAACCGCCTGACCGGCGCGCGCCAGAAGGTGGCCAACTACGCCGGCGTGACCATCGAGCGCAAGGAGGGCATGTTCACCTCGCCCGAGGGGCGGCCGTTCCGCGTGCTGGACCTGCCGGGCGCCTACAGCCTGTCGGCCCACACCCCAGACGAGGCCATCACGCGCGACGTGGTGGCCGGCCTGCGCGCGGGCGAGCAGTCGCCCGACGTGGTGGTGTGCGTGGTGGACGCCACCAATCTGCGCCTGAACCTGCGCCTGGTACTCGAGATCAAGCGCCTGGGCCTGCCCATGGTGCTGGCGCTGAACATGGTGGACGTGGCGGCCAAGCGTGGCATCGTGATCGACGCCGACAAGCTGGCCGAGGAACTGGGCATGACGGTGGTGGAGACGGTGGCCGTGCAGGGCGGCGGCGAGAAGTCGCTGCTGCGCGCGCTGGACGCCATGTGGCCGCTGCGCACGGTGGCGGCCCAGCCGCTGTCGGCCATCGATGAAGTGTCGGTCGAGGACACGCAGCGCGAAGTGCGCCGCATCCTGGCCGCCGTCAGCAACGACTTCCACGACACCGGCAACCTGACCGAGAAGATCGACGACGTGGTGCTGCACCCGTTCATGGGCCCCGTGATCCTAGCCGTGCTGATGTTCCTCGTGTTCCAGGCCGTGTTCAGCTGGGCCAACGTGCCGATGGACATGATCAAGGCCGGCGTGGACAGCGTGGGCCAGTACCTGACGGCCCACATGGGCGAAGGCTTGCTGCGCAGCCTGCTGGTGGAGGGCATCCTGGGCGGCGCGGGCAGCGTGCTGGTGTTCCTGCCGCAGATCCTGATCCTGTTCTTCTTCATCCTCGTGCTCGAGGATTGCGGTTATCTGCCGCGCGCCGCCTTCCTGCTGGACCGGCTGATGGGCGGCGTGGGCCTGTCGGGCCGCGCCTTCATCCCGCTGCTGTCGAGCTTCGCGTGCGCCATCCCCGGCATCATGGCCGCGCGCACCATCCAGAACCCGCGCGACCGGCTGGTGACGATCATGATCGCGCCGCTGATGACGTGCTCCGCGCGCCTGCCCGTGTATGCGTTGATCATCGCCGCCTTCATCCCGGACCGCCAGGTGGCAGGCTTGATGAGCCTGCAGGGGCTGGTGCTGTTCGGCCTGTACGTGGCCGGCATCGTGTCGGCCATGGGCGTGGCCTACTTCATGAAGCGCACGTTCGGCGCCAACCACCAGCAGCCGCTGATGCTGGAGCTGCCCAGCTACCACTGGCCCCATCTGCGCAACCTGGCGCTGGGCCTGTGGGAGCGCGCCAAGATCTTCATGACCCGGGTCGGCACCATCATCCTGACCCTGATGGTGCTGCTGTGGTTCCTCAGCACCTTCCCCGGCGCGCCCGAAGGGGCCACCCATCCGGCCATCTACTACAGCATGGCCGGCATCGCGGGCCGCGCACTGGAGGTGGTGTTCGCGCCGATCGGCTTCAACTGGCAGATCTGCATCGCGCTGGTGCCGGGCCTGGCCGCGCGTGAAGTGGCGGTGGGCGCGCTGGGCACCGTGTACGCGCTGTCGCAGACGGGCGAGGCGCTGGCCTCTTCGCTCGAGCCCATCATCGCCGCGTCGTGGGCGCTGCCGACGGCCCTGTCCCTGCTGGCATGGTACGTGTTCGCGCCGCAGTGCATGTCCACCCTGAGCGTGGTGCGGCGCGAGACGGGCACCTGGCGCTATCCGGCGCTGATGGCCGGCTATATGTTCGCGCTGGCCTACACCGCCTCGTTCCTCACCTATCGCATCGCATTGTTGTTGACGGGAGCCTGATATGTGGCAGCAAGTGATCGTGGCGGTGATCGTGGCGGCGGCGGCGCTGCACTTCTGCACGCGCTATCTGCCGGCCGCGTGGCGGCGCCAGATCGTCTATTTCCTGTCGCGGCGCGGCTTCGACCAGAACCGGCTGGCGCGGTTGTTCCGCACCCAGTCCAGCTGCGGCGACGGTTGTTCGAGCTGCGGTTCCTGCGATTCCTCCCCGGCCGCCTCGTCCGACGCGCCGCCACCGTCCAAGCCATCCCAGCGCGTCATCAAACTGCACGTGCAACGCTGATCGTCCGTCGGCTGCGGCAGCGCAAACGCGCTGCCTGCGGCAAGCTTAATGTGTCCGTTGAAGTTTCCAATTTCGCGGATAACATGAAAGATGGAGATCACATTTGATCCCGAGAAAGACAAGCTCAACCGGCGCAAGCATGGTATTTCATTGCTGCGCGCAGCTGATTTTGAGTGGGATACGGCGGTGAGCTGGCTGGATCGGCGGTTTGATTACGAGGAGCTGCGCATGTGCGCAGTAGGTTTGATCGGCGTCCGCTTGTATTTTCTGGTGTACGTGGAAACGGATTATGCTTTGCGCGTAATTAGTTTGCGCAAGGCGAACGGAAAGGAGGAACAACGTTATGTTAGACAAACGTAAGATTGTTTTTGTTACCCCGGAAGAGGACGCCGAAATCACGGCCGCCGCGCTGGCCGATCCCGATGCGCAGCCCCTGACGGATGAGCAGCTTGAGCAGATGGTGCCCTGGACAGAATATGTCAAGACGCACGGCGTCCGCGTCACCACCCTGTTCGACCGCGACTTGGTGCGTGCCTTTATCAGCACCGGCGATGGCTGGCAACAGCGCATGAATGAGGCGCTGCGCGAATGGGCCACCGCGCGCGGCATGCTGCCCCCGGCCTGAATCACGCCAGCGGATGGAACGATTCCGCCTGCGCCATCGGCCAGTACATGCCGAACACGGGCGGCAGGCGTGACAGCTGGGTCGGGTCCAGCAACTCGCCTGGGTCCAGGTAGGGCAGCAGCGCGGACGCCAGCTTGACCTGGTTGGGCGAGATGCGCCGCACCAGGTGATGCGGCTTCAGTTGCGATGGATGCGTGAGCCCGGCGGCGGCCACCAGCCCGGCCAGCGCCTTCATCGTGTTCTGGTGGAAGTTGGCCACGCGCTGGGTCTTGTCCGGCACCACCAGCGCGCGCTGGCGCAGCTTGTCCTGGGTGGCCACGCCCGTTGGACAACGGTCCGTGTGGCAGTGCTGCGACTGGATGCAGCCGAGCGCGAACATGAAGCCGCGCGCCGAGTTGCACCAGTCCGCGCCGAGGGCCAGCAGGCGGGCGATGTCGAACGCCGTGATCACCTTGCCCGACGCGCCGATCTTGATCCGTTCGCGCAGGTTGGCGCCCACCAGCGTGTTATGCACGAGCAGCAGCGCTTCCTGCAACGGCGTGCCCACGTGGTCGGTGAATTCCACCGGCGCCGCGCCGGTGCCGCCTTCGCAGCCATCGACGACGATGAAGTCGGGTGTGATGCCGGTGGCCAGCATGGCTTTGACGATGCCGAAAAATTCCCATGGATGGCCCACCGCCAGCTTGAAGCCGGTCGGCTTGCCGCCCGACAGTTGGCGCAGCCGGTCGATGAAGGCCAGCATTTCCAGCGGCGTGGAGAAGGCCGAGTGGCTGGCCGGCGAGACGCAATCCTCGCCCCGCGGCACGCCGCGCGTGGTGGCGATCTCGATCGTCACCTTGGCGCCGGGCAGCACGCCGCCGTGGCCGGGCTTGGCCCCTTGCGACAGCTTCAGTTCGATCATCTTGACCTGCTCGGTGCAGGCGTTGGCCACGAAGCGCTCCTCGGAGAAGGTGCCGTCGGCGTTGCGGCAGCCGAAATAGCCGGAGCCGATTTCCCACACCAGGTCGCCCCCGTGCATGCGGTGGTAGGGGCTGATGCTGCCTTCGCCCGTGTCGTGCATGAAGTGGCCGATGCGGGCGCCGCCGTTCAGGGCCTGGATGGCGTTGGCCGACAGCGCGCCGAAGCTCATGGCCGAGATGTTGAACACGCTGGCCGAGTAGGGCTGGGCGCGCGGACAGTCCGGGTGGTTGCCGATCTCGATGCGGAAATCGTGGTGGGCTTCGGGCGCCGGCGCGATCGAATGGTTGATCCACTCGTAGCCGTCCTGGTAGACGTCGAGCTGGGTGCCGAACGGGCGCTTGTCGGTCTCCACCTTGGCGCGCTGGTAGACGATGCTGCGCTGGTTGCGCGAGAACGGCGCCGCCTGCGTGTCGTCCTCCAGGAAGTACTGGCGCATCTCGGGCCGGATCGCTTCGAGCAGGAAGCGCAGGTGGGCCAGGATCGGATAGTTGCGGCGCAGCGCGCGCCGGGTCTGCGTCAGGTCGGCCACGCCCAGCGCCACCAGTGCGGCGGCGGTGAGCGGCAGCCACGGGCTGGCCCCCATCAGCAGCGACAGCAGCAAGGTGGCGATGGCGAGCTGGAAGGCGATGTAACGCAGGGTCAGGTACTTCATGGACGCTCCGGTGACAAAAAGGGGGAGGGCGATGGCGCCGTCAGCGAGTGTACTGCTTTTTCCGCCTAGCAAGCTATTGCCGGCGCGGATGGGGTAACAGTGTTAAGCTGGCAAGGTGCGCAGGCCCGCCCCCACCTTGAACAGGAAGCCCCATGATCGTCGTCCACCACCTCAACAACTCCCGTTCGCAGCGCGTCCTGTGGCTGCTCGAAGAACTGGGCCTGGAATACGAGATCGTGCGCTACCAGCGCGACCCCAGGACCATGCTGGCGCCGCCGGCGCTGCGCGCCATCCACCCGCTCGGCAAGTCGCCCGTGATCACGGACGGCGACGTGACGGTGGCCGAATCGGGTGCCATCGTCGAATACCTGGTCGAGCGCTACGGCAACGGCATGCTGGTGCCGCCGCCCGGCACGGCGGAAAAGCGGCGCTGGACCTATTTCATGCACTACGCGGAAGGCTCGGCCATGACGCCGCTGCTGATGAAGCTCGTGTTCGACCGGGTCGAATCGGGGCCGGCGCCGTTCTTCGTCAAACCGGTGGCGCGCGCCATCGCGCACAAGGTCAAGTCGATGTACATCCAGCCGCAGATCGAGCAGCACCTCGATTACCTGGAGGCGGAACTGAGCCAGCACCTGTGGTTCGCCGGCGACCAGTTCAGCGCGGCCGATATCCAGATGAGTTTTCCGCTGGAGGCGGCCGCCGCCCGCGCGGGCCTCGATGGCAAGCGCCCCCACTTGCTCGCCTTCCTCGAGCGCATCCACGCGCGCCCGGCGTTCCAGCGCGCGCTCGAACGCGGCGGGCCGTACGAGCTGCTGAAGTAAGGGGCGGCGCCCCGGCGGCGCCGTCACCGTGCGGTAGAATGCGCGCTTGAATCAGTCCGTATGAATCCCCCATGACCCGACTCCTCGCCATCGATGGCCTCAACATCGTGCGCCGCGTCTACGAAGCGAGCCCTGAACCGGATTCGGCCGAGAAGGCCGAGCTGGCGCTGCGCCACGCGCTGTCCTCGTTCCGCAAGCTGATCTCCGAACATGAACCGAGCCACGTGCTGCCGGCCTTCGACTATGGCGGCCCCACGTGGCGCCATGCGCTGTACGCCGGCTACCGCGCCGGGCGCGATCCCATGCCGCCCGTGCTGCGGGCGGCGCTGCCGGCGTTCTACGAACAACTGGCCGGCTGGGGCCTGCGCGTGGTGTCGCTGCCGGAAGTGGAGGCCGACGACGTGATCGGCACCGTGGTGCTGCGCTGGCTGGGCGAGGGCCGCGGCGAGGCCACCGTGGCCACCACCGACAAGGACTTGCATCCGCTGATCGCCAACGGCGCCCTGATCTGGGACCACTTCAAGGGCGAATGGCACGACCACGCCTGGGTCGAGCGCAAGTGGGGCGTGCCGCCCGGGCAGTTGCCGGACCTGCTGGCGCTGATGGGCGACGCCACCGATTCCATCCCCGGCGTGTCCAAGGTGGGCGCCAAGACGGCGGCCCGACTGTTGCGTACATACGGCAATCTGGACGCCATCATGGCCGGCGCCGGCATTCTGAAGGACACGCTGGGCGAAACCCTACGAAAAGAGCGGGAAATGTTGTATCTTTCCCGACAACTGGTGCAATTGAAAACGGACGTGCGGGTCGGCGTGAGCTGGAACATGCTGGCCTGGGATCGGCAATAGGAGCCGGCGGCGCGTCCACGAGAAAGGTTTTACGATGTTAAAGGCAGTCATTATCGACAGCAGCGCCGTGGCCCGCGGCCTGCTCAACACCGTCCTGCTCGACGGCGGCTACGACGTGGTGGGACAGAGCCACACCTGCGCCAGCGGCATGGCGCTGCTGCTCAAGCACCAGCCCCACATCGTCTGCATCGCGCGCGAGCAGATCGAAGCCGACACCGGCGTGGTGCGCGAGATCAAGGGCAGCTGGCCCAAGACGCTGATCTTCATGGTGTCGAGCGAATTCGACGCGGCCACCATCCAGGCCGCCCACGCGATGGGCGTGAACGGCTTCATCGTCAAGCCGTTCAAGGCCGACACGGTGCTCAACACCATCCGCAACACGGTGATCGCCATGGTCAAGCGCCAGCGCGCCGCCATGGCGGCCCAGCAGGGCGCAGCCGCGCCGGCCGATGGCGGCCAGCCCGGCGAGGGCGGCCCGGCGTCAGGCGCTGAAGTCTGATCCGGCGATGATGCCGCCGCCCAGGCACACGTCGCCGTCGTACAGCACGGCCGACTGGCCGGGCGTGACGGCCCACTGGGCCTGCTCGAACCGCAGCGAGAAATTGGCGTCGCCGTCCGGCGCGACGGTGCAGGCCACATCGGCCTGGCGGTAGCGGGTCTTGGCCGACAGCGCGCGCGGCGCCGGCGGCGTGCCGGCCACCCAGCTGGCCTGGTCGGCGCGCAGCGTGGACGACAGCAGCCACGGATGGTCATGGCCCTGCACGATGTACAGCGTGTTGTTGGCGATGTCCTTGCGCGCCACGTACCAGGCGTCGCTGCTGCCGTCTTCGTTCTTGTAGGCCTTCATGCCGCCCACGCCGATGCCCTTGCGCTGGCCCAGCGTGTAGAAGCTCAGGCCCACGTGCTCGCCCACCACCTTGCCGTCCGGCGTCTTCATCGGCCCCGGCTTGTAGGACAGGTAGCGGTTCAGGAATTCTCGGAACGGGCGCTCGCCGATGAAACAGATGCCGGTCGAATCCTTCTTGGCCGCGTTGGGCAGGGCCAGCTTCTCGGCGATCTTGCGCACCTCGGTCTTGGGGATCTCGCCCAGCGGGAACAGGGTCTTGGACAACTGGGCCTGGTTCAGGCGGTGCAGGAAGTAGCTCTGGTCCTTGGTGTGGTCAAGTGCCTTCAACAATTCAAACTGTGTTCCGTTCTGGCGCACCCGCGCGTAGTGGCCGGTGGCGATCAGGTCCGCGCCCAGGTGCATGGCGTGGTCCAGGAAGGCCTTGAACTTGATCTCGGCGTTGCACAGCACGTCCGGGTTGGGTGTGCGGCCGGCCTGGTATTCGCGCAGGAAGTCGGCGAACACGCGGTCCTTGTATTCGGCCGCGAAGTTGACGGCCTCGATGTCGACCCCGATCACGTCGGCCACGCTGGCCGCGTCGATCCAGTCCTGGCGGGTGGAGCAGTATTCGGAGTCGTCGTCGTCTTCCCAGTTCTTCATGAACAGGCCCACCACCTCGTAGCCCTGCTCCTTGAGCATCCACGCCGCGACCGAGGAATCGACCCCGCCTGACATACCGATCACGACTTTTTTCTTGCTCATCTTACTTATTCCTACTGATTCCGTTACTTTGTTAATTTGATACCACTTCCTTGAACACGGAAGCGTGGGTGTGCAGCAGCTCCAGCGGCGCGCGCCGGCCCGCCAGGTATTCGTCCACGCACTGCAGCACCAGCGGGCTGCGGTGCTGGTCGCGGCAGGCGGCCAGTTCGTCGCGCGTGAGCCACATGGTGCGCAGGATGCCCTCGTCCAGCGGCCGGTCGTGGCGCTGGCCCGGCACGCCGCAGAAGGTGAAGCGCAGATACGTCACTTCCTCGCCCGTGCGGCGCGAGGTGTAGCGCGACATGTACATGCCCACCAGCGCCGTGGGCGTGAATTCGTGCGCCGTCTCCTCCAGCGTCTCGCGGATCACGGCCTGCTCGAGCGACTCGTGCGGGTCCAGGTGGCCGGCCGGCTGATTGATGCGCACACCCTCGCTGGTCTCTTCTTCGATCAGCAAGAACTTGCCATCCTGTTCGATGATGGCGGCGACAGTCACAGAGGGTTTCCAGATACGCGGCATGGGTCATCCTTGAAAGAGCCGCCATTTTAGCCTGTTCTGCCGCTCCGGTTATGACAGCCGTATGACTTGAGGGGGGCTTGGCATTGAATTTGCTCAAACTTCGGGGAGATTGTTGCTGCGCAGCAGAATTTTATGCGGCTCCAGTTGTAAATTCGCACAATTTCATTACAAATAGTAATAAATGAAGTGATAATTGACCTATTTATTGATAAATGCATACTAAGTATAGTGAGCCCAACGGCGCAGCCGTCCACCCCCCCGATTAGTGGGACAGCACTATCGTAGTGCCGGGACAAATAGCCTGTCGCCATCGCATTCCGTGTTAGATTTCTATCGTCTAGTCAGTTTATTAATCCTTTGGAGGCAATTGTATGAGAATAGGCATACCGGCCGAGACGCGGTCGGGTGAAACCCGAGTCGCGGCGACGCCCGAAACAGTCAAGAAGCTCGCAGCGAAACATCAGGTCGTGGTGCAATCTGGCGCTGGTATGCCGGCCTCGGTGACGGATGAGGCCTACGCGGCCGCCGGCGCCCAGATCGTCGGCGCCGCCGAAGCCTTCGCCGCCGAGGTGGTGCTCAAGGTGCGCGCCCCCAACGCGGACGAGCGCGGCCTGATGAAGGCCGGCACCGTGGTGATCGGCATGCTCAACCCGTTCGACAGCGAGACCATCGCCGCCATGGCCGCCGCCGGGCTGCAGGCGTTCGCGCTGGAGGCCGTGCCCCGCATCACGCGCGCCCAGTCGATGGACGTGCTGTCGTCGCAGGCCAACATCGCCGGCTACAAGGCCGTGATGATGGCCGCCAACACCTACCAGCGCTTCATGCCGATGCTGATGACGGCCGCCGGCACCGTGAAGGCGGCCCGCGTGCTGATCATGGGCGTGGGCGTGGCCGGTCTGCAGGCCATCGCCACGGCCAAGCGCCTGGGCGCAGTGATCGAGGCGTCCGACGTGCGGCCGCCCGTCAAGGAGCAGGTCGAGTCGCTGGGCGCCAAGTTCATCGACGTGCCGTTCCTGACCGAGGAGGAGAAGGAAATCGCCAAGGGCGTGGGCGGCTACGCCCGTCCCATGCCGGCCGACTGGATGCGCCGCCAGGCGGAACTGGTGCACGAGCGGGCCAAGCTGGCCGACATCATCATCACCACCGCCCTGATCCCCGGCCGCGCCGCGCCGACCCTGATTTCGGAAGACACCGTGAAGGCCATGAAGCCCGGTTCCGTGATCGTCGACCTGGCCGTCTCGCAGGGCGGCAACTGCCCGCTGTCGGAGCTGGGCAAGACCGTGGTCAAGCACGGCGTCTACATCGTCGGCGAGCCGGACCTGGCCACGCTGGTGGCGGCCGACGCCTCGGCCCTGTACGCGCGCAACGTGCTCGACTTCCTCAAGCTGATCATCGACAAGGAAGACAAGCTCGTGATCGACCGCGAGGACGAGATCATCAAGGCCACCCTGGTGTGCGCCGGCGGCGACGTGCTGCGCAAATAACCGAATCTGGAGGAATCATGGAAGTCAGTCATACCATCATCAACCTGATCATCTTCGTGCTGGCCATCTACGTGGGCTACCACGTGGTGTGGACCGTCACCCCGGCGCTGCATACGCCGCTGATGGCCGTCACCAACGCCGTCTCGGCCATCATCATTGTGGGCGCCATGCTGGCCGCCGCGCTCACCACCGGCCCGGTGGGGCAGATCGCCGGCACCGTGGCCGTGGCACTGGCGGCCGTCAACGTGTTTGGCGGCTTCCTCGTCACCCAGCGCATGCTGGAGATGTTCAAGAAAAAAGAGCCCAAGGCGCAAGCGCCCAAGCAGGCAGCGCAAGGCATCGAGCAAGGGAGCAAAGCATGAATTTCATCAGTATGAACCTGGTCACGATGATGTACCTGATCGCCTCGGTGTGCTTCATCCAGGCGCTCAAGGGACTGTCCTCGCCGGCCACGGCGCGCAAGGGTAACGCGTTCGGCATGTCGGGCATGGCGATCGCCGCCGTCACGACGCTGGCGCTGATCCTCAAGCTCAAGGCCGAGGCGGAGCAGGGCGGCATGGGCTTCGCGCTGGTGGCGCTGGGCGTGGTGGTCGGCGGCGGCATCGGCGCCACGCTGGCCAAGAAGGTCGAGATGACCAAGATGCCGGAACTGGTGGCGGCGATGCACTCGCTGATCGGCCTGGCCGCCGTCTGCATCGCCGTGGCCGCCGTGTCGGAACCGCACGCCTTCGGCATCGCCGCCCTGGGCGAGGCGCTGCCGTTCGGTAACCGCATCGAACTGTTCATCGGCACCTTCGTCGGCGCCATCACCTTCTCCGGCTCCGTGATCGCGTTCGGCAAGCTGTCGGGCAAGTACAAGTTCCGCCTGTTCCAGGGCGCGCCCGTGAAGTTCTCGGGCCAGCACATGCTGAACCTGATCCTGGCCCTCGTCATGGTGGGCCTGGGCCTGGTGTTCGTGACGGCCGGCGGCACGGAACCGGCGTGGGTGCCGTTCCTGATCATGACGGCCATCGCCTTCGTGCTGGGCGTGCTGATCATCATCCCGATCGGCGGCGCCGACATGCCGGTGGTGGTGTCGATGCTGAACTCGTACTCGGGTTGGGCGGCGGCCGGCATCGGCTTCTCGCTCAACAACGCGATGCTGATCATCGCCGGTTCGCTGGTCGGCTCCTCCGGCGCGATCCTGTCCTATATCATGTGCAAGGCCATGAACCGCTCGTTCTTCAACGTGATCCTGGGCGGCTTCGGCGGCGACGCGGCGGCCGGCGGCCCGGCCGGCGCGCAGGAGCAGCGCCCCGTCAAATCCGGCTCGGCCGACGACGCGGCGTTCATCATGTCGAACGCGGAAACCGTCATCATCGTGCCCGGCTACGGTCTGGCCGTGGCGCGCGCGCAGCACTCGCTGAAGGAACTGGTCGAGAAGTTGACCCACAAGGGCGTGACCGTGAAGTACGCGATCCACCCGGTGGCGGGCCGCATGCCCGGCCACATGAACGTGCTGCTGGCCGAGGCGGAAGTGCCGTACGACCAGGTGTTCGAGATGGAGGACATCAACGGCGAATTCGGCCAGACCGACGTGGTGCTGGTGCTGGGCGCGAACGACGTGGTCAACCCGGCCGCCAAGGATCCCAAGTCGCCGATCGCCGGCATGCCGATCCTGGAGGCGTACAAGGCCAAGAGCATCATCGTCAACAAGCGCTCCATGGCGTCCGGCTATGCGGGCCTGGACAATGACCTGTTCTACCAGGCCAACACCATGATGGTGTTCGGCGATGCGAAGAAGGTCATCGAGGACATGGTGAAAGCGGTCGACTAAGCCGCCCCGCCGTTCCGCGAAAACCGCACCAGCCTCACGGCGGTGCGGTTTTTTTTTATCAGTGGCGCGCCACGCCGCTGTCGAAGTGCAGCATGTGTTCGACATGCACCTTGATCTGGCCCGTGAGGCCGGAGAATTCCTTGCGCAGCGCGCGGGCCGTCTCGTCGTCGATGCCTTCGACGATGATGCAGTGGTCGTAGCAGCCGGCCCGGCGCACGATCACCCATTTCTCGATGCGCGCCCGGGCGCGCTTCAGGATCGCTTCCAGTTGGCCGGCGATCGGTTCATGCGTGCCCAGCAGGAGATGAAAGGTGTGCGTCAAACGGAACTGACTGCGCCAAGCGCTGATGTCGTCGGAGGGGGAGAAGGTCGTTTGCGTGGTCATGGTCACTCCAAAAATCCTGGCCCGATTCGGAGCAATCCATGTCGCGCCCGCTTCGTTGCCGTTAATAGGCCGCATCGCCGTGAAGGCTTCCACCTTGCCCGGGTAGGCAGGTTGGCGTCGGACAAGCCGACTCTTGATGCAAATTTGCTCATATCCGGATTTTATTGCCGAAATCCGTTATACAGAACTTGCGTTCAATATAGCGGAATTTCGCTGGGTCGGCAATAGGCTGGCGGAGTGATGAACTACGCGCCAATGTCTTGCCTGCCCCCTGGCCGTGATACCGGAAACGCGATTGACGGTAGTGAAAAGTGCGCATAATCTGCGCAATTAAGGGGCGAGTTTTCCCTATTTCACGTCCCGCTCTTCCTTAGGCAGACTTGCGCAAAGCGGCGCTGATTGAAAGGAGTACTTTGACATGGAAACGAAAATGCCAGCCCGATCCAACGATAAGGTCAAACTCAGTCTATTAATTTCTCCCCAACTCAACGAAGCGCTCGAGACCATGGCTCAAGAGAGCGGCACCACCAAGAGTGATATTTTGCGCAAGGCGATCGCCTTGCTTGAGGTAGCCTTGGATGCGAGAAAGGAAGGGAAAGGCATTGGCATCGTGACCAAGGATCGGCAGGTGGTGACCGAGATCGTGGGGGTATAGCCTTCCGGGAGTCGATATGACGATCGATCTGAATCAATTAATCAGAGAACAGGGATACAAAACAGAGATAACACCTCCCGAACCCGAACATGATGCAGCGCTGCGGCGCTTTAAGGAGCGCTGGGTATTTCTGGCAGCGCTGATCATCATGTTAGGACTCATCGGCTTCATCCTGGGCTGGTTAATTGCTGGGAAGCCGAGCGCCGATGACAAGAAGTGGATCTTTGCCGTACTGGGATCGGCATTCGGCTTTTCCGCTACCGTACTTCTCAAGAAATAAAATGATTGATCGGATCGGTTGACGTGCCAGCGCAGTTAACGGCGGCCGTACATCATCAGCTCCGCCAGCACGCTGCGCGCGGGGCGGAACAGGTCGATGGCGGCCAGCGACATGCCCAGCAGCGCTTGCGCAGGCGAGTCGTTGGCGAAGATGCGGGCCATGGTGTCGGTCACGCGCATGGTGGTGCTGCGGTCCGCGTGGCGCTGGGCCGTGTAGCGCGCCAGGTTGTCGGGCGTGGCGCCGGTCGCCAGCAGGCGCGCCAGCACGGCCACGTCGCGCAAGCCCAGGTTGAGCCCTTGCCCCGCCACCGGGTGCATGGTCTGCGCCGCGTTGCCGATGGCGACCGAGCGCGCCGTGCTGCGCGCGTCCGCGTTCAATCCCAGCGGGAAGCCGAGGCGCGGCGTGGCGGCCGTGAATTTGCCAAGCCGGTCGCCGAAGGCGTGGCCCAAGCGCGCGAGGAAAGCCGCGTCGTCCAGTGCCAGCAGCGCCTGCGCCTGTTCGGGACGCACGCACCACACGAGCGAGTACTCGGCCTGACCGTCGCGGGTGTCCTGCGGCAGCAGCGCCAGCGGACCCTGTTCCGTGAAGCGTTCGTAGGCGCGGTGGGCGATCGGCGCGCTGCAGCGCACCTGGGCGATGATGGCCGTCTGCCCGTAATCGCGGCGCACGGCCTTGCTTTCCTGGTCGCTGTACAGGCCACCTTCGGCTTGCACCATGATGGCAGCGCTCAACGTGTGCGCATCGGGCTCGCCTTCGTGCTGGATATGCAGGTCGATACGGTCCCCGTGTTCCGCGCTGCCCGTCACGCGCGCCGGGCGCAGCATGCGGATGCCGGCCCGTTCGCATACGGCGCCCAGCACCGTCACCAGGTCGCCGTAGCGGGCCACGTAGCCGAGCGCGGGCACGCCGTGTTCGTCGCGGTCTATCATGCTGCGGCCGAACTGGCCCCGGCGCGACACGTGGATCTGGTGGATCGGCGTGCCGGCCACCGGCCACGCGCCGATCTCCTCCAGTATCTGCCGGCTGCCATAGGACAGGGCCAGCGAGCGCGGGTCGTTGCTGGCCTGCGCCAGGGTCTTGGCGTCGATCAGGCCGATGCGCTGCGGCGTCACGCCGCGTTTGACCAGCAACGCGGCCAGCGCCATGCCGGCCGGGCCGGCGCCGCAGATGGCGATGTCGAGGTCGGTGGTGGGCGCGGTGGCGGCGGAATGGTGCGTGGCGGTGGCTGGATTCATGGTGATGGTCATGGTGCCTGTTGCATCAGGTGTTCGATGTCGGCCACCGATTTGGGCGCGGCGGCGCTGATGATGGTGTGGCCGGTCGGGGTGACGATCACGTCGTCCTCGATGCGGATGCCGGTGTTCCAGAACTGCTCGGGCACGCCCTCGGCCGGCCGCACATAGATGCCCGGTTCCACCGTCAGCACCATGCCCGCCTGCAGGGGGCGCGAAGGCTTGTCGGGTGCGTTCACGTCGCGGTACTGGCCCACGTCGTGCACGTCCATGCCCAGCCAGTGGCCGGTGCCGTGCATGTAGAACGGCAGGTAGCTCTTGCTGGCGATGACGTCGGCCACGTTGCCGGCCTTGTTCTTGTCGAGCAGGCCCAGGTCCAGCATGCCTTGCGCCAGCACTTGCAGCGCCGCGTCGTGGATGGCCGTGTAGCGGTGGCCGGGTTTGATGGCGTGCAGGGCGGCCGCCTGCGCCGCCAGCACCAGTTCGTACAAGTCCCGTTGCGGCGCCGTGAAGCGGCCATTGACGGGATAGGTGCGGGTGATGTCGGAGGCGTAGCCATCGAGCTCGCAGCCGGCGTCGATCAGCAGCAGCTCGCCGTCGCGACAGGGCGCGTTGTTGGCGCTGTAGTGCAGCACGCAAGCGTTGGCGCCGCTGGCGACGATGGAGGAGTAGGCCGGATGCTGGGCGCCGCTGCGGCGGAACTCGTACAGCAGCTCCGCCTCGATCTCGTATTCGTGCATGCCGGGCCGGGTGGCGCGCATGGCGCGCGCGTGGGCGCGGCCGGAGATGGCGGCGGCGCGGCGCATGGTGGCCAGCTCGCCGTCGTCCTTGAGCAGGCGCATCTCGTCCAGCAGCGGCAGCAGGTCGTGGGCGGCGGCCGGCGCCGTCACGCCCAGGCGGGCCTGACGCCGCACGGCCTGCAGCCAGCGCCGCACGCGCGCGTCGAGTTCGGCGTCGCTGCCCAGCGCGTAGTACAAGGCCGGCGCGTTGGCCAGCAGCTGTTCCATTTGCGCGTCCAGCGCGTCGATGGCAAAGGTGGCGTCGAAGCCGAACGCGCCCAGCGCCGCTTCCGGGCCGTGGCGGAAGCCGTCCCAGATTTCCCGTTCCGCGTTCTTCTCGCGGCAGAACAGGATGGCGCGGGCCGGCGTGTCGCCGCGCGCGGCCACCAGCACCACCACGCTCTCCGGTTCGGTGAAGCCGCTCAGGTAGTAGAAATAGCTGTCGTGGCGGTACGGGTAGTCGCTGTCGGCGTTGCGCGCCACCTCCTGCGCCGTGGGCAGCACGGCCACGGCGCCGGGCGCCATCTGCGCCATCAGGCGGGCGCGCCGCGCGGCGCAGGCGCCTGTCACTTGGCCGCTCCGTTGCGGGCGGCGGGGGCGCGCGTCACGTTCAGCGCTTCCAGTTGTTCGATGGTGCCCACGTTGTGCCATTCGCCCTCGTACACTTCGCCGCCCACCTGGCCGCGCTCGATGTACTGGCGCAGCAGCGGGCCAAGTTTGGCGTGGCTGCCCGGCGTGATGCCGTCGAAGATCTCGGGCCGGTACACGCCGATGTTGCCGAAGGTCCAGCGCGGGTCGCCGTCGTTGGTGACCGAGTACAGGGACAGGCCGAAGTCGCCCTCGGGGTGGAACGGCGGATTCTTGACCAGGTACAGCCAGGCCACGTCGCGCTTGTCGGCCGGGTAGGGGGTGCCCCACATGTCGGCGTCGTGCAGCACGTCCTTGACTTCCTCGAAGTCGAAGTAGGGGCAGTAGATGTCGCCCGAGATGGCCAGGAACGGCTCGTCGCCCAGCAGGTGGCGGGCGGCGGCCACGCCGCCGGCCGTCTCCAGCGCCGTCTGCTCGGGCGAGTAGGCGATGCGCGCGCCGAACTGGCTGCCGTCGCCCAGCGTCTGTTCGATCTGGTCGCCCAGGTGGGCGTGGTTGATGACGATGTCGGTGATGCCGGCGCGCACCAGGTTGAGGATGTGCCAGACGATCAGCGGCCGGCCGCGCACGGTCAGCAGCGGCTTGGGGCAGGTGTCGGTCAGGGGGCGCATCCGCTCGCCGCGGCCGGCGGCGAAGATCATGGCTTTCATGGGGGGCTTTCGTGGCTGGACGGGCGCCGGCGAAGGGCCGGCGCACGCCTCCAGCTTATCAACTTAGAAGGTGTAGCCGACCTGCGGCTGCTTGTTTTCCAGCGTGTCGAGCAGGCGCACCAGCGGCTTGAGGTCCTTGTAGCGGTTGGCCGTCTTGCGCACGTAGTCCATCACGGTGGGCAGGTCGGCCAGGTAGCCGGCCTTGCCGTCGCGGTAGTTGAGGCGGCAGAACAGGCCCAGGATCTTCAGGTGGCGCTGCAGGCCCATGTACTCGAAGTCCTTGTAGAAGGCGTCGATGTCCTTGTTGACGGGCAGGCCCACGGCCTTGGCGTGCTGCCAGTAGCGGATGGTCCAGTCGAGCACCAGTTCCTCGTCCCACTGCACGTAGGCGTCGCGCAGCAGCGAGGCCACGTCGTAGGTGATGGGGCCGTACACGGCGTCCTGGAAGTCGAGGATGCCGGGGTTGCCCGCGTCGAGGCGCATCAGGTTGCGCGAGTGGAAGTCGCGGTGCATGAACACCTGCTGCTGGGCCAGCGCGCGGGCCAGGATGGCGTCGAACACTTTTTGCAGCTCGGCCGACTGGGCCTCCGTCAGCGTGGCGCCCAGGTGCTTGCCGATGTACCACTCGGGGAACAGGTTCATCTCGCGCAGCATGAAGGCGCGGTCGAATTCGGGCAGCACGCCGGGCCGGCTGCTTTGCTGGATCTTGACCAGCGCCTCCAGCGCCTCGGCGTACAGGGTGGAGGCGTTGTCGTGGTCGATCTCGCTCAGGTAGGTGCTGTTGCCGAGGTCCGACAGCAGCAGCAAGCCGCGTTCCGCGTCCTGCGCCACGATGGCCGGCACCGACACGCCGGCGTCGGCCAGCAAGCCCTGCACCTTGATGAAGGCCGGCACGTTCTCGCGCTCGGGCGGGGCGTCCATCACGATCAGCGTTGCGCCGAGATTCGCGCCGGGTGCGCCCTGGCGGGCCGGCAGCACGTCGACCCGGAAGTAGCGGCGGAAGCTGGCGTCGGCCGAGGCGGGACGCACCGAGTCCACCCGCACCAGGTCGAGGGTGGCGAGCCACTCCTTGAGCATGGCCAGGCGCGCGTCGGCGGCAGGGGTGGACGGGGAATCGGATGGTGGATTTGGCAATAAAGACATGAAGCGGACGGTGGAAACCGGCGAAAGCTGAAGATTCCCATATAATAAGGGATTCATTTCAAAAAATCGCCTGTCATGGTGTTAAGTCGCTACCTTTCATGAGCTGGTTCCTGGCCCCTTACCCCTCGCAACGCTGGGCATATGCCTTGTCCGCCCTCGTCACCGTGGCGGCGTTGCCGGTCCACGCCCAGACCCCGGCCCAGGCCAAACCGCGCCCGCCGCGCGTGGAAGACCCGAACGCGCCCACCACCATCCAGGCCGAGGACATCAGCGGCCGCCCCGAGCGCGAGCTCAATCTGGCGCGCGACGTGGAACTGGTCAAGGGCAAGACCCGCGTCAAGGCCGACACGGCCTGCTACCGCCAGGTCGAGGACGAGGTCGAGGCCGAGGGCCATGTGCGCATCTGGCGCTTCGGCGACTACTTCACGGGCGACGAGCTGAAACTCAATCTGGACACGGGCGTGGGCTACATGCAGCACCCCACCTACCAGATGGAACTGAACCACGCGCAGGGCAAGGCGCAGCGCGTCAACTTCCTCAACGAGGACGAGGCGCTGGTGATCGACGGCACCTACAGCACCTGCCAGGGCCCGAACCCGGACTGGTACCTGAAGGCCAGCCGCCTCAACCTCGATTCCGGGCGCGACGTGGGCACGGCCGGCCAGACCATCGTCTATTTCAAGGACGTGCCCATCCTCGGCACGCCGGCCCTGTCGTTCTCGCTGTCGGGCGCGCGCCGCTCGGGCTGGCTGCCGCCCATGCCGGGCTTCGGCTCCAAGGGCGCGGCCGAACTGACGGTGCCGTACTACGTCAACATCGCGCCCAACCGCGACCTGACGCTGTACCCGAAGATCATCCCCCGGCGCGGCTTCCAGCTGGGCGCCAACGGCCGCTACATCGGCGAGACCGACGCCGGCATGTACCGCGGCGAGACCTACCTGGAGTTTCTGCCGCACGACAAGCAGACCCAGACCGACCGCTGGACCATCAAGTCCACCCATGAACAGGATCTGGCCAGGGACTGGTCGTATGGCTGGAACGTGCGCGCCGCCTCGGACGACAACTACCCGAACGACTTCTCCAAGACGGTGGCCGGCAGCGCCGAGCGCCAGCTGCTGCGCGAACTGCGCAGCGACTACCACGGCGACTACTGGCGCCTGACGGCCCGCGTCCAGAAGTACCAGGTGCTGCAGGACCCCGATTCGATCACCGACAAGTCGCTGTTCGTGACGCGCCCCTACGACCGCCTGCCGTCGCTGAACTTCCACGCCGGCCGCTACGACGTGGCCGGCTTCGACTGGGAATTCGACAGCGAGCTGACGCGCTTCTGGCATCCGACCGAGCTGCGCGGCACGCGGCTGGTGGCGATCCCGCAGCTGAGCTACCCCGTGATCGGGGCCAGCTACTTCATCACGCCCAAGCTGATGCTCAACGCCAGCACCTACCAGCTCGACGCGCACGACACCGACCCGGCCCGCAACCTGTCGCGCTCCGTGCCCACGTTCTCGCTGGACTCGGGCCTGGTGTTCGAGCGCGACGCCAAGCTGTTCGGCCGCGCCACCACGCAGACGCTGGAGCCGCGCCTGTTCTACGTGAACACGCCGTACCGCGACCAGTCGGCCCTGCCCACGTTCGACACGGCCGCCGCCACCTTCAACTTCAGCCAGCTGTTCAGCGAGAACCGCTTCGTCGGCTCGGACCGCATCGGCGACGCCAACCAGCTGACGGCCGCGCTGGTGTCGCGCTTCCTGGAGTCGTCGGGCGCCGAGCGGCTGCGCCTGGCGTTCGGCCAGCGCTTCTATTTCCGCGACCAGAAGGTGCAGCTGGACGCCTCCACACCCAGCAACGACAGCCGTTCCGACATGCTGCTGGCGGCCACCGGCCGCATCTCCGAGACCTGGGGCTTCGACAGCGCCGTGCAGTACAACCCCAGCCAGCACCAGACGGTCAGCTCCAACTACGGCATCCAGTGGCAGCCGGGCCAGAAGAAGGTGCTCAACCTCGGCTACCGCTACCTGCGCGACAGCTTCAAGAACGCCGACCTGTCGGGCCAGTGGCCGGTGTCGCAGCGCTGGTATGGCGTGGGCCGGGTCAGCTACTCGCTGCTCGACAAGAAAATCCTGGAATCGTTGGTGGGCCTCGAATACAACGGCGACTGCTGGGTGTTCCGCATGGGCGCCCAGCGTTTCGTGACGACGGCCAAGAACGTCTCCACCCCCATCTTCTTCCAGCTTGAGCTCAACGGCCTGTCCAAGCTGGGCGTGGGCAACCCGCTGGAGGCCATGAAGAACAGCATCCCCGGCTACCAGCGTTTGAACGAGGGCTACGGCCGCTAAGCGTTACACTAGGCGCGTCCCGCCCGTTTGCATTTTTCTACCCCTGACACATGAGCGTTCTCCATTATGCGTAAAGCCAGTATGCACCACACGAAGATCGCAGCGCTGTTGCTGTGCGTCGCCGCCACCTCGGGCTGCAGCATGTTTTCGAGCAAGAAGACGCCGGCCCCCGCGCCCGCCCCGGCCGCCGCCGCCGCCCCGGCCGCCGCCCCCGCGGCCGCCGCCGCGAAGGCCGCGCCCAAGGCCAGCAGCACCACCCCGATCGATTCCATCGCCGTCGTCGTCAACGACGACGTCATCACGCGCCAGGAGCTGGCGGCCCGCATCCAGGCCGTGACCCAGCGCATGAAGCAGCAGAACGTGGCCCTGCCCGACGCGGCCGACCTGCGCCACCAGATCCTCGAGCGCATGATCGTGGAACGGGCCCAGATGCAGATGGCCAAGGAATACGGCGTGCGCGTGGACGACACCATGCTCGACCGCGCCATCGGCCGCATCGCCGAGCAGCAGAAGATGACGGTGCAGGAATTGCGCAACCAGATGGAGAAGGATGGCACGCCGTTCGCCACGTTCCGCGAGGAGATCCGCGACGAGATCATCATGCAGCGCCTGCGCGAGCACGAGGTGGACGCCAAGATCCAGATCTCCGACGCCGAGGTGGACAGCTACCTGGCCGCCGAGAAGGCCGCCGCCGCCGAGCAGGTGGAGCTGAACCTGTCGCAGATCATGATCCGCATCCCCGAGAACGCCACGCCGGAAGTGATCGCGGCCCGCCGCGAGCGCGCCGAGCAGGTCATGCGCCAGCTGCGCACGGGCGCCGACTTCGCCAAGATGGCCGCCTCGTTCTCCGACGCCAGCGACGCCCTCAAGGGCGGCGAGATCGGCTGGCGCAACTCCGACCGCCTGCCGCCGCTGTTCGCCGAGGCGCTCTCCAAGCTCAAGCCGGGCCAGGTCACGCCCATCATCAAGAGCGTGGGCGGGTTCCACATCCTGAAGGTGGTGGACCGCCGCAGCGCGGCCGAGGGCCAGGCCGCCGCCGCCGTCCAGCAGACCCACGCGCGCCACATCCTGATCAAGGTCACGCCCACCATGAGCGCCTACGACGCCAAGCGCAAGCTGGTCGAACTGAAGGAGCGGCTCGACAACAAGGCCGCCAAGTTCGAGGACCTGGCGCGCCAGTATTCCAACGACGGCTCGGCCGTCAAGGGCGGCGACCTCGGTTGGCTGTACCCGGGCGACACCGTGCCCGAGTTCGAGGCCGCCATGAACGCGCTCAAGCCCGGCGAGGTGAGCCAGCCGATCGAATCGAGCTACGGCTACCACCTGATCGAGGTGCTCGAGCGTAAGACCGACGACCTGTCCAAGGAGCGCCAGCGCAACGCGGCCCGCCAGGCCATCCGCGAGCGCAAGCTGGCCGAGGCCGTCGAGGACTGGCAGCGCGAGGTGCGCGACCGCGCCTACGTCGAATTCCGCGACGACGCCAAGTAAGGAGCCATGATGAGCATGCCGCAGTCTTCGACCCCGCCGCCGGCGCGCCGCCCCGGCGCGCGCCCGGTGCTGGCCGTCACGGTCGGCGAGCCGGCCGGCATCGGCCCGGAGATCGCCATCCGCGCCGCCTGGGGCCGGCGCCACGAGGTCAACTGCGTGCTGCTGGGCGACGCGGCCTACCTGGCCATGCTGGCCGGCGAGATCGACCCCGCCATCCGGCTCTCGTCGCTGTCGCTGCAGGCCGTGCGCAACGGCGGCCTGCCCCATTTCGGCGCCGAGCGCCTGAGCGTGATCGACGTGCCGCTGGAAGCCCACGTCCATCCCGGTGTGCTCGACAAGAACAACGGCCGCGCCGTGCTGGCCACGCTGGACGCGGCCATCGAAGGCGTGCGGGCCGGCTGGTTCGAGGCCATCGTCACGGCGCCGCTGCAGAAGAGCACCATCAACGACGCCGGCATTCCCTTCTCCGGCCACACGGAATACTTCGCCGCCCAGACGCGGACGCCGCAGGTGGTGATGATGCTGGCCGGCCAGCCGCAGGGCGTGGCCGGCGCGCCGCCGCTGCGGGTGGCGCTGGCCACCACCCATCTGCCGCTCAAGGACGTGGCGGGGGCGCTCAGCCAGGAGGGCCTGGCCCGCATCCTCGACATCATCGACCGCGACCTGCGCGTCAAGTTCGGCATCGCCGCGCCGCGCATCCTGGTCACCGGCCTGAACCCGCACGCGGGCGAGGGCGGCTACCTGGGGCGCGAGGAGATCGACGTGATCGAACCGGCCATCGCGGCCGCCCGCGCGCGCGGGCTGGACGTGACCGGCCCGTATCCGGCCGACACGCTGTTCCAGCCCAAGTACCTGGCGCAGGCCGACTGCGTGCTGGCCATGTACCACGACCAGGGCTTGCCGGTGCTGAAGTACGCCACCTTCGGCCACGGCGTCAACATCACGCTGGGCCTGCCGCTGATCCGCACCTCGGTCGACCATGGCACGGCGCTGGACCTGGCCGCGCAGGGCGTGGGCCGGGCCGACTGCGGCAGCATGGAGGCGGCCATCGCCAGCGCGCTGCAGATGGCCGAGGCCAGCCGCGCGGCCGGCCACGCCCCTTATCACCCATAACAAAAAAGTACCCGCATCCTTCATGAAACACGTCGCCCGCAAACGCTTCGGCCAGAATTTCTTACACGACCAGCACGTGCTGGCCGCCATCACGGACGCCATCGCGCCCGCCGCCGACGACGCCATGGTGGAGATCGGCCCCGGCCTGGCCGCCATGACCGAGCAGCTGATGCGCACCGTGACCCACATGCACGTGGTGGAGCTGGACCGCGACCTGGTGGCGCGCCTGGAAAAGACCTACAGCCGCGCCAAGCTCACCGTCCACGCGGGCGACGCGCTCAAGTTCGATTTCTCCACCATCCCCGTGCCCGCCGGCCAGAAGCTGCGCGTGGTGGGCAACCTGCCGTACAACATCTCCAGTCCGCTGCTGTTCCATCTGGCCAAATTCGCGCCGCTGGTGCAGGACCAGCACTTCATGCTGCAAAAGGAAGTGGTCGAGCGCATGGTGGCCGAACCGGGCAGCAAGACCTATGGCCGGCTGTCGGTGATGCTGCAATGGCGCTACAACATGGCGCTGCTGTTCGTGGTGCCGCCCGAGGCGTTCGACCCGCCGCCCAAGGTCGACTCGGCCATCGTGCGCATGGTGCCGGTGGCCCAGCCGCTGGCGTGCGACGAGGCCACGCTGGAGGCGGTGGTGCTGAAGGCGTTCTCGCAGCGCCGCAAGGTGATCCGCAACTGCCTGGCCGGCATGTTCACCGAGGCGCAGATCGTGGCCGCCGGCATCAACCCCACCGACCGTCCCGAGGCGGTCGGCCTGGCCCAGTACGTGGCGCTGGCCAACCTGCTCAAGCCGGCCGCCTAGGCGGCATGGCCGGCGGCCCGACCCCCGGGTCTGGCCCCGGTTTGCGCCGCATACCCGGCGGCCCTTAATTGCGTTATGCTGGCAGCAACGGACATTACCCGGCGCGGCCAGACAACATGACGACAGCGGCACCCCGCTCCCTATTCTGGAAACTGTTCCTGCCCATCGGGGGCGCGCTGGGCCTGTGCGCGCTGGGCGCGGCCATCGTGGTGCCGCGCTACATCGAGCGTAACGCCGAGCAGGAGGCCGTCAGCGCCGCGCGCGAGACGGCGCGCCAGTTCACGCTGCTGCGCCAGTACTACACGGCCAACGTGGTGGCCAAGGTGATGGCCCACCCCGGCCTGCGCGTGGACAGCGACCACCTCGACCGCCCCGACACCATTCCGCTGCCGGCCACCATGGTGCTGGAACTGGGCGAACTGCTGCGCGACTCCGGCGTCAACCTCAAGCTGTACAGCCCCTATCCCTTCCCCAACCGCGCCAACCGCGTGCTCGACAGCTTCGGCGAGGACGCCTGGGCCCATTTCCAGCGCCATCCCGACCAGGCCTACACCCGCACCGAGCGGATCGGCGGCGCCACCGTGGTGCGGGTGGCGCTGGCCGACAAGATGATCGCCCAGTCCTGCGTCGACTGCCACAACAGCCTGCCCACCAGCCCCCGCACCGACTGGAAACTGGGCGACGTGCGCGGCGTGCTGGAGGTCGACTCCAGCCTGCAGCTGGAGACGGGGCGGCGCGCCATCTACGCCGTGCTGGCCACGCTGGCCGCCTTGCTGCTGCTGGCCGGCCTGTTCCTGTGGCTGTTCTACCGGCGCGCCATCGCCGGCCCGCTGGCGCAGGCGCTGGAGGCGGTCGGCACGCTCACCGCCAGCAGCGACGCCAAGGTGGCGGCGGCCCAGGCCATCGCGGCCGGCGACCTTGATCGGGAGCTGGCGGCGGCGCCGGAGCTGGCGCTGCACGGGGCCGCGCCCGGCAACGATGAACTGGGCAGCCTGCTGCGCTCCGTGCAGCGCAACCTGGAGCTGCAGCGCGCGCTCGATGCGGCGTTCGCCTCCATGCTGGAGTCGCTGCGGGCGGCGCGGTTGCGCGACACGGAGCGCGACTGGCTCAAGACCGGCCAGAATGAACTGGCCGAGGCCATGCGCGGCGATTTCAGCACGGCCGAACTGGCCGACCGCGTGCTGCGCTATCTGGCGCAGCGGCTGGACGCCGGGCTGGGGGCGCTGTACCTGGTGTCGGACACCGACGGCGCGCTGGAACGGGTGGCCACCTACGCGCTGGCCAACCGGCACGACGCGCCGGCCCGGCTGGCGCCCGGCCAGGGCCTGCCGTGGCAGGCCTTGCGCGAGCGGCGCACGCTGTGCCTGGACGCGGTGCCGGCCGACTACATGGCCATCGGCTCGGCGCTGGGCGCGGCCCGGCCCACGGTGCTGACCGTGTGGCCGCTGTGGCATGGCGACACGGCCGTGGGCGTGCTGGAACTGGGCGCGTTCCGTCCCTGCACGGCCTTGGAACAGGAGTTGCTGGCGCTGGTGCGCGAAGCGTGCGCGCTCGGTTTCAGCATGCAGCTGGCGCACCAGCACACGCAGCGCCTGCTGCGCCAGGCCCGCGGGCAGCGCGACGGCGAGGCGGACGGCATGGCGCGGCCCCACCTGTCGGGCGGCGGTTAGCCGATCGATGGCTCACATGGAGGAGTGGCTTTGTTCACAGCGTTTCTCGGCCGCCTGATGCTGCGGCAAAAATTCCTGCTGCTGGCGCTGCTCGGCTGCGTCACGGTGGCCATTCCGACGGCACTGTTCCTCAATGAAGCCAACAAGTCGATCGCCGTCGCCGAGCGGGCGGCGCGGGGCATCGTGCCGGCGCGCGCGCTGCTGACGGTGGTCAATCTCGTGCAGCAGCACCGTGGGCTGGCGTCCATGGCGCTGGCCGGTGACGCCGCGTCGCGCGCGCCGGCCATGGCCAAGCTGCGCGAAGCCGACCAGGCGTTCGCGCAAATGGAACGCCACGTCCGGGGCCTCGATGAGCGCGACCTCAGCGCCGCCTGGTTCCGCCTGCTCGAACAGTGGAGCGCGCTGTCGGCCAAGGATGCGCAGGGCGCGCTCACGGCGGCCGACAGCTTCGCGCGCCACAGCGACCTGATCGCGCAGCTGTTCCGCTTCAACGACAACATGATCGGCCACGCCGGCCTGCGGCTCGATCCCGAACCCGATTCCTACTTCCTGACCGACGCGCTGCTGGTGCGCGCGCCCGTGCTGCGCGAAACGCTGGGCCAGTTGCGCGGCGCCGGCGCCGCCATGCTGGTGCGCGGGACGGCCGGCATGGACGAACGCATCGCGATCGCCTCGCGGGCCGACCGCGCCGACGACTACTACCGCGTCATCGACGACGCGCTGGCCGTCGCGCTGGCCCACAATCCCGACCTGCGCACCCGGCTGGCCGACCTGCTGCGCGTCAGCCGCGCCAAGGGTCAACAGGCGCTGAAGCTGGCGCGCGAACAGCTGGTGCGGCCGCCCCGCCTCGGCTACGACGCCGGCGACTACTATCGTCAGCTCAGCGACGCCATCGACGTCGAGCAGCGGCTGGCCGAGGCGGGCCTGGACGCGTTGCAGCAAGTGCTGGCCGCGCGCGTGGCCGGCCAGCACCGCACCGAGGCCATGCTGGTGGGCGCGGTGCTGCTGCTGTGCGTGCTGGCCGTGGCACTGGGCCACATCATCATCCGCTCGGTGACGCGGCCGCTGGGCCACGCGCTGGACGTGGCGCGCGTGCTGACGGCCGGCGCCAGCGACAAGATCGAGGCGGCCGGCGCCATCGCGCGCGGCGACCTGGAACGGCGGCTCGCCGTGGCGCCGCCGCCGGCCATGGCGCAGGCGCCGGCGGCGCAGGACGAGGTGGGCGAGTTGCAACGCTCGCTGCTGCGCATGGGGCAGGTGCAAAGCACGCTGGACCAGGCCTTCCTGAGCATGCTGGACGCGCTGCGCGACAGCCGGCTGCGGGGCGAACGGCGCGACTGGATGATGGCTGGCCAGAACGAGCTCAATGTGCGCATGCGCGGCGAGCTGGAAACGGCGGTGCTGGCCGACCGCGTGCTGTCCTACCTGTGCCCGCGCATCGGCGCCGGCGCCGGCGCCTGCTACCTGTACGACGAGGCCACCGGGCAGTTGTGTCCCGTGGCCGGCTACGGGCTGGCGCCGGCCGACGCCCAGGCGGCGCCGCTGGCGCTGGGCGAGGGCGTGCTGGGACAGGCCGTGCTGGAACGGCGCACCATCGTGCTGGACCAGGTGCCGCCCGGTTATCTGACCATCGCCTCGGCGCTGGGCCAGGCCACGCCGGCCTGCGTGGTGGTGCTGCCGCTGCTGCATGGCGCCACCGTGGTGGGCGCGCTGGAGGCGGGCGCGTTCCGGCCCTACAGCACGGCCGAACTGGCGTGGCTGGAACAGGTGAGCGAAAGCGTGGCCATCGGCTTCGACGTGGGGCTGTCGCGCCAGCGCACGCGCGCGCTGCTGGCCGAGACGGCGCGCCAGGCCGAGGAATTGCGCGTGCAGCAGGAGGAGCTCCAGCAAAGCAACGAGGAACTGGAGGAACGGGCCGACCTGCTGGAACGCCAGCGCGAGCAGATCCGGGCCAAGAACGCCGAAGTGGAGCAGGCCAGCCGCGAGATCTGGCACAAGGCCGAGCAACTGCAGCGCATCAGCGCCTACAAGAGCGAATTCCTGGCCAATATGTCGCACGAGCTGCGCACCCCGCTCAACAGCATGCTGATCCTGTCCGGCCTGTTGCGCGACAACCGGCCCGGCAACCTGACGCCCGAGCAGACCGAATACGCGAGCACCATCCACGCGGCCGGCAAGGACTTGCTCAACCTGATCAACGACATCCTCGACCTGGCCAAGGTGGAGGCGGGCCAGGTCGATTGCCACTACGAGGACGGCGAACCGGCCGCGATGCTGGCCGCGCTCGACAACCTGTTCCGGCCGGCGGCCGAACAGAAGGGCTTGCGCCTGTCGATCGCGCTGGACCCGGCCGTGCCGGAGCGCTTGCGGCTCGACGTGCAGCACACGGCGCAGGTGCTGCGCAACCTGCTGGGCAACGCGATCAAGTTCACGGCCCATGGCGAGGTGGCGCTGCGCGTGTCGCTGGCGCCGCCCCAGGACGGGCGGCCGGCGATGCTGGCCTGGGCCGTCGGCGACACCGGCATCGGCGTGCCGGAAAGCCAGCAGCAGCTGATCTTCGAAGCGTTCCGCCAGGCCGACGGCGGCATCTCGCGCCACTACGGCGGCACGGGACTGGGGCTGTCGATTTCGCTGCAACTGGCGGCCCGCATGGGCGGCAGCCTGGCCCTGCACAGCGTGGTGGGGCAGGGCAGCACCTTCACGTTGCTGCTGCCGCTGCAGGCGGCCCATGGCACGGCGGACGCCCTCACGGGCGCGGTCGACGGCGCCAACGCCATTGCCACCAGCGCCACTGCGTCGTCCCCGGCACCGGGCGCGGACGCCCCGGTGCCGGCCGACCGCGCCGCGCCCTGGCGGGTGCTGGTGCTGGAAGACCGGCCAACCGCCGCCAGCAGCTTGTGCAGCCAGCTGGCCACGCGCGGCATCGCGGCCGTGGGCGCGCGCGGCGCCACCGAGGCGCAGGCCGTGCTGGCGACCCAGCGCATCGGCTGCCTGGTGCTGGATCTGGACCTGGAGCTGGCCGGCGTGCCGGCTCCCGAACTGCTGGAGCAGGTGCAGCAACTGGCGGGGCAGCCGCTGCCCGTGGTGCTGCACTCGGCCCGCGCGCTGGACGCCAGCCAGCAGCGCACCCTGCGCCAGCACGCCGACAGCATCGTGCTGCGCGGCGAACGCAGCGCCGAGCGGCTGGCCGACGAAGTGGCATTGTGCCTGCACGCGGCGGCGCAGCGCCAGGCCGTGGCGGCGGCGCGCCCCGGCGCCGGCGCGGCCTTGCCGGGCGAGTTGCCGTTCGAGGGGCGCAAGATGCTGATCGTGGACGACGACATGCGCAACGTGTTCTCGCTCACCAGCCTGTTGACGGACAAGGGGGCCGTGGTGGTGGAGGCGGAGAACGGCAAGGAAGCCTTGCGCCAGCTGGAACAGCACCCGGACGTGTGCGTGGTGCTGATGGACATCATGATGCCGGAAATGGATGGCTACGAAGCCATGCGGGCGATCCGCGCCCAGCCGCGCCACCGCGCCCTGCCGCTGATCGCCATGACGGCCAAGGCCATGCAGGGCGACAGCGAGAAATGCATGGCGGCCGGCGCCAGCGACTACATCACCAAACCGCTCGACACGGTCAAGCTGCTGTCGCTGCTGCGGGTCTGGACCCAGGGCTGACGCCATGCACGCGGACCCGGTCGAGGATGTGGAAATCGCCCTGCTGCTGGAGGGCGTGCGGCGAGTGTACGGCCACGACTTCCGCCAGTACGCGCCGTCGTCGCTCAAGCGCCGCCTGCGGCTCTGGCTGGCCGGCTCCGGTTGCGCCACCTTCTCGCGGGCCCAGGAACGGCTGCTGCGCGAGCCGGCCCTGTTCGCGTCGCTGCTGCAGGGGATCACGGTGCACGTGACCGACATGTTCCGCGACCCGCCGTTCTTCCTGGCCCTGCGGCGCCAGGTGCTGCCTTTTCTGCAGACCTACCCGTTCGTCAAGATCTGGCTGGCCGGCTGCGCCAGCGGCGAGGAGGTGTACGCGCTGGCCATCCTGCTGCACGAGGCGGGCATGCGCGGCCGCTACCGGCTGTATGCGACGGACCTGAGCGAAACGGTGCTGCAGCAGGCGCGCGACGGCATCTATCCGCTGCGCCAGGTGCGGGCCTTCACCCGCAACTACCAGCTCAGTGGCGGCACGGCGCAATTCGCCGATTACTACACGGCGCGCTACGAGCATGCTATCGTCATGTCTGCGTTGAAGGAAAACCTGGTGTTCGCCCAGCATAACCTGGTGACGGACACCGATATCGGGGAGATGCACATGGTCATCTGCCGTAACGTGATGATCTACTTCCAGGCCGCCCTCAAGGAACGCTGCCTGGCGTTGTTCGACGGCTGCCTGCAGCCGGGCGGTTTCCTGTGCCTGGGCATGAAGGAGGGGCTGGACGGACGCGCCGTCGCGCCCCGCTACGAGACGCTGGCGCCGGGCCTGCGCATCTACCGGAAGCGCTATGTGTAGCGCCGCCGTGCGCGCCCAGGCGGACACCAACGGCGTTGGCGGCGGCGCCGCCGTGCCGGTGCCGGTGCTGCTGGTGGACGACCGGCGCGAGAACCTGGCCGCGCTGGCGGCCCTGCTGGACGACTTCGGGCTGACGCTGGAGCTGGTGAGCGCCGAGTCGGGCAACGAAGCGCTGCGCCTGAGCCTGCGCCACGAGTTCGCGCTGGTGCTGCTGGACGTGCAGATGCCCGACATGGATGGCCTGGAGACGGCCGCCCTGCTGCGCGCCAATCCCAAGACGCGCCAGTTGCCGATCGTGTTCGTCACGGCCGGCATGACGGAACCGCCGCACCAGTTCGCCGGCTACGAGCTGGGCGCCGTCGACTACCTGATCAAGCCCATCGAGCCGCTGGTCCTGCGCAGCAAGGTCACCGTGTTCTGCGAACTGTACCGGCACCGGCGCCACCAGGAGGCGCTGGTGGCCGAGCGCACGGCCGAGCTGTCGGCGCTGGCGCGCGAGCTGGGCGAGGAGGTGCGCGCGCGCCGCGCCGCCGAGCAGACCTTGCGCCAGTTGAACGAGGAACTCGAACAGCGCATCGACGACCGCACGCGCGACTTGCGGCGCGCCATGGAACAGATCGTGGAGTCGGAGAAGCTGGCCTCGCTGGGCGGCATCGTGGCCGGCGTGGCCCACGAGCTGAACACGCCGCTCGGCAACATCATGCTGGTGGCCACCGCGCTCGACGAGCGCTGCGGCGCGTTCGCCCAGACCGTGCAGGGCGGCCAGCTCACGCGCACCGTGCTGACCCAGGCCGTGGCGGACTTCCGCGAAGCGGGCGCGCTGCTGCTGCGCAGCGCCTCGCGCGCCAGCGAGCTGATCGAGAGTTTCAAGGCCGTGGCCGTGGACCAGACCAGCGCCCGCCGGCGCCAGTTCGACGTGCGCGCCACCGTCAACGACATCCTCAACAGTCTGGGCACGAGCTTGCGCCACGCCCAGGTGCGCACCGTGGTGCGCATCCCCGACGGCATACGGATGGACAGTTATCCGGGCGCGCTGGAGCAGATCATCAGCAATCTGATCAGCAATTCCATCGTCCACGGCTTCGACGGCAAGGGCGGCGAGATCGTGATCGACGGGTGCCAGCGGGGCGACAAGGTGGAACTCGAATACTGCGACAACGGGGTCGGCATCGCGCCCGAGCTGCAGCACAAGGTGTTCGAGCCGTTCTATACGACGCGGCTGGGGCAGGGCGGTTCCGGCCTGGGCATGTTCATCGTCCACAACCTGGCGCATGGCACGCTCAAGGGCGAGATCCGCATCCGCAGCGCCGTGGGGGCCGGCGTGGCCGTCACGCTGACGCTGCCGGCCGTGGCGCCGGCCTGAGCGCTCCAGCAAAAAAACCGGGGTCAGGTCATGAAGCGAAGCAACTTGCTTCGCTTCATGACCTGACCCCGGTTTTGTTCTCCGTCCAGACAAAAAAAAGCCCGCTCATCAGAGCGGGCTAAATCCAATTCTTCTTAGGGAGTTGGAGGAGACAGGTGCAGTATGCTGCGGCGCGGCATATAAAGCAAATTTATCTTTCCAATATCCACTATTCTAAAAACGTATATCTGATGGTCGTATGCGCATCAGATGCACGTCACCAGCACGTTGCTGATGGGCTTGTCGTGCATGACGCCGGTGCCGTTGGCCACGGTGCAGGTCTGGCCGACCGGCTGGGTCAGCACGGTCACGCCGTAGGCGCTGCCGTCGTACACGTCGCCGAGCTGGAAGCCGACGTTGACCGTGGGGTCGGTGCCGGGCGTGACGGGGCCGACCGTGGCGCCGCCGCCGTTGATCAGCACCAGGCCGGTGCCGGTGCTCTTGAGGCCGACGACGCTGCCGCTCAGCAGGTAGCTGTTCTGGGTGCACTGCACGGTCACCACGATGGAGCTGGTGTGGCCGGCCGAACCGCTGCCGTTGAACACCTGGCAGCTCATGTGGTCGGGCGGGGTCTGCTGCACCACGTTGTAATCATCGCCGTAGGCGGCGCGGCGCGCGAAGGTGAAGGTGGTGGCGCCGGCCGGCACGGCCAGGGTGTCGGTGCCGTTGGCCAGCACCAGGCCGGAATTGGTCAGCGGGCCGGCCGGGCTGATCACGCCGGCCACGTCGAACATGGCCTTGCCGCCGCAGCCAGCCAGCACCAGGGCCAGGGCCAGCGCCGCAGTGGCGCGCAGGGTCGATACTTTCATGGGGTTCTCCAAATAGTTATTTGCTGCAGCTGACGGACAGCAATTGGTCGCTCTTGGCCGCAGGCATCACGCCGGCCGCGCTGTCGACCACGCACTTGACGGTGGGATTGCCATTGTCGTCGGTCGGCTGGGCCAGCACGGTCACGCCATAGTTGCTGCCGTTCGGCACTTCCGTGGTGAACACGAAGCTGACGTCGGCGCCCGCCGTGGCCGGTGCGGACACCGGCACGGTCTGGCTGCCGTTGGCAAGCACCAGGCCCTTGCCGACCAGGCCGTGCACGGTGCCGCCCAGCGGGTAGGTGGTGGTGTGGCAGGTCACGATGGCCTGGCGCACGGTGTAGATGTTGGCCTTGCCCTTGTTGTACTGGATGGCGGTGTCGCAGGTGGCCAGCGCGGGATCCGGTTGCTGCTTGATCTCGATGTCGAACGAGGCGTCGTTGGCCACGAGGTCGGGGAAGACGAAGGAGGCGTAGTTGTCCGACGTGACGGTGACCGTCGATGCGCCGTTCATCAGCACCAGGCCCGGTTTGTTCAGGCCCACGATGGTGCCGCCCAGTTGCAGGCTGCCGGAGCCGCCGCCGCAGCCGGCCAGGGTGGCGCCGCACAGCACGGCCAGGCCGGCACGCAGATACAAACTTTTCATAAACACACTCTCCAAATCGAATAGGGGCCGGGGCGGCATGCGCATCGCAGTGCGCATACTACACGCGCGGGCCATATTTTAGTGCATTTGGTAACAGCGGCGGGCAAACCCTTGTAACAGCCTGTGTCCGGTCCGGCCGGCCGCCGGCCGGTGCGCGTCACCGCACGCGCGTGCGCTCGCACACGGACCGCTTGCCCCGCACCTGGCAGGTGTTGCGCACGGCGCCGTGCAGGTCGTGCACCTGGACCTCCCAGCTATCGGGGCCGCGCCGCTCCATGGTCATGAAGCCGAAACCGTCTATCCACGCGCTGAGCTGCTCGATGACGGCGCCCGGCGCCGGGCTGGTGCCGGGCGGCAGCGGGTCGGGGATAGGCACGATGTCCTCGGCCGTGCCGGAGAAGCCGGAGATGAACTGGCCCGGATGGCCGCTGCTGAAGCTGACCTGCTGCCACAGGTGCACGTGGCCCGACAGCATCAGCTCCACGTTGTCGGGCAGCAGGCGCGGATTGATGCCGCCGAAGCTCTGGATCAGGCCCGCGTCGCCCAGTAGCAGGCGGCGCTTGCCGCCATCCTTCAAGTCCGCGCCGATGCCCAGCAGCGGATGGTGCTCCACGACCATCGTGTGGCGGGCGCGGCGCGCCAGCGCCTCCAGCTTGCGGTAGCCGTCCTGGTAATGGGCCAGGCCCGCGTCGCCCGGTCTGAAGCCGCGCCACGTGGTGCTGGCCGTGTCGAACACCAGCAGCTGGCTGTCCCAGCCCAGCGGCACGGCGTAGGGATCGCTGTAGTCGCCCTGGTCGTCGTTGGCCGCCGCGTCGCAATCGCGGCCCGGCAGCAGCGGGCGCGGATCGAGGAAGCGCCACCAGCCCTGGCCGGCCCGCAGGCAGCTTTCGTGGTTGCCGCGCGCCACCACCCACGGCGCCGCCTGCAGCAGCGCGGCGCCGGGCTGGAACAGGTCGGCCCGCCAGGCATCCCAGCCATAGCCCCACGGGCTGCCGGCGCAGCCTTGGTCGCCGGCCGGGCACGGGTTCTCGCGGTAGTGGAAGTCGCCCACGTGGATCACCAGGTCGGGCCGCCACGCGGCGGCGGCGGCGGCCACGGTCGCGAACGGATAGTGGGCCATGTCGTTGCAGGCCTGGAAGCTGTCCTCCTTCTTGAGCAGGCGGCAGCCGGTGTCGCCCAGCACCACGATGCGGCGCGGGTCGGCGCGCGGCAGCGGCAGCGGCCGGCCCAGCACGCTGGCGCTGGCCAGCCCGGCCGGCAGCGCCGCCTCGCACACGCGCACGTCGAACACGGACGGCTTGGACAATGCCGGCGGCGACGCGGTGGGACGCTGGGCGACGGTGGCCGGCGCGGCGCGCAGCGCCATCGGGCGGGCCGCGCCGTCGAGCACGATGGCGGGGCAGGCCGGCGCCTGCGTGAGCACGCGCGCGATGGCCGCGCCATCCTCGCCCAGCACGACGTACGATGTGAACGGCGCGCCGTCGCCCGTGGGCGGTACGGCGGCGCAGGCGGCCAGCAGCAGCGGGGCGGCCAGCGCGGCCAGACGGCGGAATAGGGTGGACGGCACGGCAACTCCTGAGTGATGGTGGCGCAAATTTACCACGCCTGCCCGGCGCGGCGATTGGTGCGACAATACGGCCTTCCTCATCATCACTGTCGCGCCATGCCCGTCATCCGCCCGCAAGCCCTGCTGTTCGACCTCGACGACACCCTGTGGCCGATCGCGCCCGTGATCGCGCAGGCCGAGCTGGTGCTGCACGCCTGGCTGGACGAGCACGCGCCGGCCGTGGCCCGGCAATTCTCGATCGCCGAGCTGCGCGAGCGCCGCATGGCCCTGCTGGCGCGGCGCCCGGAACTGATCGTCGATCTGGCCCAGCTGCGCCGGGTGGGGCTGGAGGAAGCGTTCGCGCTGGCCGGCGCCGACGTGCGCCACATCGACGGCGCCATCCGCACCTTCCTCGGCGCCCGCAACGCCGTCACGCCCTACGACGACGTGCTGCCGGCGCTGGCCCGCCTGCGCGCGCGCTGGCGGCTGGGCACCATCACCAACGGCAACGCGGACCTGCAGGCGATCGGCCTGGCCCATCATTTCGAGGCCACGCTGGCCGCGCCGCAGTTCGGCCGCGCCAAGCCCGACCCGTCCATTTTCCTGGCCGGCTGCGCGGCGCTGGGCGTGGCGCCCGAGGCGGCCGTCTACGTGGGCGATGACCTCAAACTCGACGTGATCGGCGCCCAGCAGGCCGGGATGCGGGCCGTGTGGCTCAACCGTGGCGGCAGCCGCGCGCACGAGGAACTGGGCGTGGCGCCCGACGCCATCTGCGCCACGCTGGACGAATTGGAAACGTGGCTGCTTGACCAACTTGCCGCCGAATGATGGCGCAAGCACGCCGCGAGCGTGCATAATAAGCGGGTGACCCAGCTTGTGGCCGGC
Source organism: Rugamonas sp. GW822-FHT03B10 (assembly GCF_058801745.1). Taxonomy (NCBI): domain Bacteria; kingdom Pseudomonadati; phylum Pseudomonadota; class Betaproteobacteria; order Burkholderiales; family Oxalobacteraceae; genus Rugamonas; species Rugamonas sp. GW822-FHT03B10. The sequence goes on from NZ_JBXANP010000007.1 coordinate 124,172, forward strand.
CCGCGCCGGCATAGAGAAATATGCAACTCGATACCCGCGCCCAAACCCTGCTCAAAGCCCTGATCGAGCGTTACATCGCCGATGGCCAGCCGGTCGGTTCGCGAGCGCTGTCCAAGATCTCCGGCCTCGACCTGTCGCCGGCCACCATCCGCAACATCATGGCCGACCTGGAGGAGCTCGGGTACGTGGCCAGCCCCCACACCTCGGCCGGACGCGTGCCCACGCCGCGCGGCTACCGCATCTTCGTCGACACGCTGCTGACCGTGCAGCAGCTCGACGAGCACGCCGTGGAGGCGCGCATGCGCCTGCAGGCGCCGCAGCCGCAGAAGATGATCACCAACGCGGCCCAGATGCTGTCGTCGCTGTCGCAGTTCGCCGGCGTGGTGCTGAGCCCGCGGCGCGAATCGGTGTTCCAGCAGATCGAATTCCTGCGCCTGTCGGAAAAGCGCATCCTGCTGGTGATCGTCGGCCCCACGGGCGACGTGCAGAACCGGCTGCTGCTGACGGACGTGGACTACACGCCGGCCCAGCTGACCCAGTCGGCCAACTACATCAACCAGAACTACGGCGGGCTGGCGTTCGACGAGGTGCACCACCGGCTGCAGGGCGAGCTGCGCCAGCTGCGCGACGACATGGGCCGGCTGATGCAGGCGGCCGTGGAGGCGGGCAGCGAAGCGATGGCCGACGATTCGGACGACATGGTGATCGCCGGCGAGCGCAACCTGCTGTCGGTGAGCGACCTGTCGTCGAACATGACGTCGCTGCGCCAGATGTTCGACATGTTCGAGCAGAAGACGGGGCTGATGCAATTGCTCGACGTGTCGAGCAAGGCCAGCGGCGTGCAGATCTACATCGGCGGCGAATCGAACCTGGTGCCGATGGACGAGATGAGCGTGGTGACGGCGCCGTACATGGCCAACGGCAAGATCGTCGGCACGCTCGGTGTGATCGGCCCCACCCGCATGGCCTACGAGCGCGTGATTCCGATCGTGGACATCACGGCCAAGCTGCTGTCGAACGCGCTCAGCCACCATTGAAGAATAGGACAGGGCGCTAAAACGTCGTTCCCGCGCAGGCGGGAACCCATACCGAGCGTCTGAGCACGCGACCTATGGATTCCCGCGTGCGCGGGAATGACGATGGGGGTGGGTCCGAGTTCCCGTTAGTGCTTGTGCGGGCAGGCCGTCTTGACGCAGTTGCCGTAGATGGCCAGCGCGTGCTCGGCGATCTTGAAGCCGCGCTCCTCGGCGATCTTCTGCTGGCGCTGCTCGATCTCGTCGTCGAAGAACTCTTCCACCCGGCCGCAGTCCAGGCATACGAGGTGGTCGTGGTGCGAACCTTCGTTCAGCTCGAAAATGGCCTTGCCCGTCTCGAAATGGTTGCGGTTGAGCAGACCGGCCTGCTCGAACTGCGTCAGCACGCGGTAGACGGTGGCCAGGCCCACATCCATGTTGTCAGCCAGTAATATTTTATAGACATCTTCGGCCGTCAGATGGCGTACCGGGCTGCTTTGAAAAATATCCAGGATCTTAAGGCGGGGCAGGGTGGCTTTCAGGCCGCTGGCCTTGAGGTCGGTAGGATTGTTACTCATGTTTGTTACTCGGATGTGGGTCATGTGCTTTATGATATAGCGTTTTGGCACTTCCGCTCAATTCAATTGAGGACACTTATGCGCGTCACCCAGGCTTTATCGCAGTCTTTGTTGCACCGAATTTCACGCCGCGCGCCCCTGCTGGCGGCCGCCGTTTGCGTCGCGCTGGCCACCTCCGGCTGCGCCACCCGCAGCGCGCTGGGCGAAAAACTGAGCGATGCCAAGCACGAGAGCGCCCCCGTGGCGGCCGATGGCGCGCAGACCACCACCATCACCAAGTTCCAGAAGTTCATGTGGTTCTTCTCGCCGTACCGCCCCGACATCCAGCAGGGTAACTTTGTCTCGGAAGAAATGTTGGCGCAATTGAAAATCGGCATGACGCGCGAGCAGGTGCGCTTCATCTTCGGCACCTCGCTGGCGGCCGACATCTTCCACGCCGACCGCTGGGACTACCCGTTCCGCCTGGCCAAGGGCAACGGCGAGATCACCACCAGCCGCGTGACCGTGTTCTTCAAGGATGGCAAGGTCGACCACTATGAGGGCGGCCATCTGCCGACCGAGAAGGAATACATCGCCCGCATCGCCGGCCCGGCCCCCGTCATCAAAGAAGACCCGCCGGCCACCAAGCAGTAATTGAACCGTTTTCACTGACAGAGCACAGAGCATGAATCCATTGAATATCGCCATCGCCGGCGCCGGCGGCCGCATGGGCCACATCCTGATCGAAACCATCCTGCAAACGCCGGACGCCCGCCTGGCCGGCGCGCTCGACCGCGCCGGTTCGCCCGGCCTGGGCGGCGACGCGGCCGCCTTCCTGGGCCAGACCAGCGGCGTGGCGATCGAATCGGACCTGGCCAAGGGCCTGGCCGGCGCCCAGTTCCTGATCGACTTCACCCGCCCGGAAGGCACGCTGGCCCACCTGGCCTACTGCGCCGAGCATGGCATCAAGATGATCATCGGCACCACCGGCTTCGACGAGGCCGGCAAGGCCGCCATCGCCGCCGCCGCCAAGAAGACCGCCATCGTGTTCGCGCCCAACATGAGCGTGGGCGTGAACGTCACGCTCAAGCTGCTGCAGCAGGCCGCCAAGGCGCTGGCCGTCGGCTACGACATCGAAGTGATCGAGGCGCACCACCGCCACAAGGTCGATGCGCCGTCCGGCACCGCGCTGAAGATGGGCGAGGTGATCGCCGACGCGCTGGGCCGCGACCTCAAGGAATGCGCCGTCTACGCGCGCGAAGGCGTGACGGGCGAGCGCGACCCGTCCTCGATCGGTTTCGCCACCATCCGCGGCGGCGACATCGTGGGCGACCACACCGTGCTGTTCGCCGGCACCGGCGAGCGCATCGAGATCAGCCACAAGTCCAGCAGCCGCGTCACCTACGCCCACGGCGCGCTGCGCGCGGCCCGCTTCCTGGCCGACAAGGCCACCGGCCTGTACGACATGAACGACGTGCTGTCGCTCAACGACTGACCGGGGAGCCGCCGCGCCGATGACGCCCAACCTCGACACCAGCTTCAACCTGGCGCGCTACTGGGAACAGGGCGACGCCGTCAGCCACGCCGTGGCCTACCTGCTGCTGGCCATGTCGCTGGCCAGCTGGTTCTGCATCCTGGCCAAGGGTTACGCGGCCTGGCGCATCCGCCGCGCGGCGCCGGCCGTGCAGGCGTTCTGGGACGCGCCCACCATGCACGACGGCGTGGCCGCGCTGACCGAGGCCGATCCCGAGCAGGTGTACGCGCCGCTGGCGCAGCTGGGCGCGGCCCAGCTCAAGGTGGCCGGACGGCCGTCGCTGGGCGCCGAGATGGGGCACGCCGAGCAGGTCACGCGCGTGCTGCGCGCGGCCGTGCAGCGCGTCACGGCCCGGCTGGAGGCGGGGCTGACGCTGCTGGCCTCGATCGGCTCCACCGCGCCGTTCGTCGGCCTGCTGGGCACCGTGTGGGGCATCTACCATGCGCTGGCGGCCGTCTCCACGGCCGGCACGGTGCAGATCGACAAGGTGGCCGGTCCCGTGGGCGAGGCGCTGATCATGACGGCCATCGGCCTCACGGTTGCGATTCCCGCCGTGCTGGCCTATAACGGATTTAACCGGGTCAACCGCCTCACGCTGGCCGAGCTGGACGCGTTCGCGTTCGACCTGCACGCCTACCTGACGACGGGCGAGCGGGCCCGGGGCGAATCCGCATAACGTCCATCACAGCGGGCCGGCCCGTCCGGCCCCGCACACCACGCCGGGAGTAGCGATGGCCTTTGGCTCATTCAACCACCACCGCCAGCAGGGCCCGATGGCCGACATCAACGTCACGCCCATGGTGGACGTGATGCTGGTGCTGCTGGTGATCTTCATCATCAGCGCGCCCATGTTCACGCACGCCGTCAAGCTCGATCTGCCCAAGGCGCAGGCGCAGGCCAATCCGCAGCAGGCGGCCAGCGTGTCGCTGGCGATCGACGCCAAGGGCCAGGTCTACTGGAACGACGAGGCCGTGGCGCAGACGGCGCTGGACGCGCGTCTGGCCGAAGCGAGCAAACTGGACCCGCAGCCCGAGCTGCAGCTGCGGGCCGACAAGAACACGCGTTACGAAGTGGTGGCCCAGGTGATGGCCGCCGCCCAGACGGCCGGCCTGAGCAAGCTGGGCTTCGTCACCGAACCACCGAAAGAGAAAAAATAATGGCCACCGCAGAAATCAATGGCGCCGCGATCGTCGACTTCACCACGTTCCACCAGGCCTGCCAGGCCGCGCTGGGCTTCCCCGACAGCTACACGGGCACCATGGACGCCTGGGTCGATTGCCTCAGCTACCTGCGCGACGAGGACGGCATGACGCGCTTCCGCCTGAAGCCGAACGAAGTGCTGGAGCTGGTCATCACGGACGCCGCCGCGATGGGCGCGCAAGTGCCCGACATCCTGGAGGAGATCACGTTCTGCGTGGCCGGCATCAACGAGCGTTACGAGGACTACGGCGAAAAGCCGGCCCTCAAGCTGGTGCTGCGCTGACCCTGAATCAGCCCGCCAGTTCCCCCGGCGCCAGCGTCAGCACCTCGTAGCCGCTGGCCGTCACCACCACCATGTGCTCCCATTGCGCCGACAGCGAGCCGTCGCGCGTCTCCACGGTCCAGCCGTCGTCCAGCTCCATGGTCGAGGCGCGGCCGGCGTTGATCATCGGTTCGATGGTGAACAGCATGCCCGGCTTGAGCAGCATGCCGGTGGCCGGCTTGCCGTAGTGGCGCACTTCGGGATCCTCGTGGTAGACCAGGCCGATGCCGTGGCCGCAGTAGTCGCGCACCACGGAGAAGCCGGCCTTCTCGGCCACCGTCTGGATCGCATGGCCCACGTCGCCCAGCGTGGCGCCGGGACGCACGGCGCGGATGCCGGCCCACATCGCGTTGTAGGTCACATCCACCAGCCGCTTGGCATTTTTTGACGGCGTGCCCACGTAGTACATGCGGCTGGTGTCGCCATGCCAGCCGTCGCGGATCACGGCCACGTCGATGTTGATGATGTCGCCGTCCTTGAGCACTTCGTCGGCCGACGGGATGCCATGGCACACCACCTGGTTGACCGAGGTGCACACGGTGGCCGGAAAGCCGCTGTAGCCGACGTTGGCGGGAATGGCTTGCTGCACCTTGACGATGTATTCGTTGCACAGCCGGTCCAGTTGGGCCGTGCTCACGCCCGGCTGCACGTGCGGTTCTATCATGGTCAGCACGTCGGCCGCCAGTTGCGCCGCCACGCGCGCCTGCGCGATCTGCTCGGGCGTCTTGACCAGGATGGCCAGCGATTTACGCTTGTTCATGCGCGCCTCCCAGTACCTTCATGGCGGCGGCCAGCGCCGCGTCGTGCACGTCGTCGTGCTCGCGCGGCAGCGTCACGCCGCCTTCCTGCGCGGCGCGCAGCAGCAGGTTGCAGATGTCGCTGTAGCGCAGGTCCGGATTGGTTTCGGCCAGCAGGCCGATGCGCAGCCAGTGCTCGGCCTGCGCGTTGATGGAGCGGCTCAACGCGCCGCTGGCGATGCGCAGATTCTCATGCATCTGGCTGGAGATTTTGACGATGCCCATGGGGATTCATGCCTTTATACGTTTTATATACAAAGCGTATATTATCATGCCCGGCGCATGGCTGCACGGGGTCAAGCTCAGACCGCGCCGGCCAGCAGATCCCGTTCGGCGTCGAACAGCGCGGCCATCATGTCGGCCACCAGGCGCACGCGCGGCGAACGCCGCACGTCCGGGTGCATGACCAGCCAGATCTCGCGCGGCGCGGGCTGGGTGGGCGCGGCCAGCGCCACCAGCCCCGTGTCGGCCCGGCCGATGAAGTGGGGCAGGGCGGCCACGCCCAGCCCCGCGCGCGCCGCCTGCCACAGCGCCGTCAAGTCGTTGCTGCGCAGGATGAAGCGGCGCCCGGCCGCCACGCCTTCCAGCCATTGCTGGTGCGGCACCAGGCGCAGGCTCTCGTCGTAGCCGAGGAATTCCCATTGTTCCGGCGCCCGCTGCGCATAGTGGGGCGCGGCGTACAGGCCGATGCCCAGTTTGCCCAGCGCGCGCACCACCAGCCCCGGCATGGTGGGCCGCGTCAGGCGCAGCGCCAGATCGGCTTCGCCGCGCGCCAGGTTCACCTCGCGCGTCTCCGCCATCACTTCCAGGTCGATGCCGGGCCAGTCCTGGCGCCGCGCGGCCAGCCGGGGCACGAGGAAATGGGCGGCCATGGCGGGCGGCGCGGACAGCCGCACCGTGCCCTGCAGCGACGACACGCCCAGCGCCACGCGGGCGAAGGCCAGCGCCTCGTCCTCCAGCTTGCGGGCTTGGTGCGCCAGCGTTTCCCCTTCCGCCGTCAGGGTCCAGCCGCGCGGCAGGCGGTCGAACAGGCGCACGGCCAGCGCCTGCTCCAGTGCCTCCACCCGGCGCGCCACGGTCGAATGCTCGACGTCCAGCTTGCGGGCGGCGGCCGACAGGCTGCCCAGCCGCGCCAGTTCCAGGAAATGCCGCACGTCGTCCCACTGCAAGGCGCCGGCTGATTGTTTTTGCACAGACATTGGGTGATTTTTGAGAATTGTTGTGGATTTATGCGCAGTGTAACCTGACTCCGTCCCATCAACTTCAAGGAGAACTTCATGGACAAGGCAATCAACAACAAGGCCGGCCAGATCCTGATCCACGCCTATGGCGACGCCAGCGTGCTGGAACATGGCAGCGCGACGCTGCCGCCGCCGGGCGCGGGCGAGATCCGCGTGCGCCACACGGCCATCGGCGTCAACTTCGTCGACATCTACCACCGCACCGGCCTGTATGCGCTGCCGGCCCTGCCGGGTGTGCTTGGCGTGGAAGCGGCCGGCGTGGTGGAGGCGCTCGGCCCCGGCGTGCAGGGCCTGGCCGTCGGCCAGCGCATCGCCTACGCGGGGCCGCCGGCCGGCGCCTACAGCACGGCGCGCAACCTGCCGGCCGCGCAAGCCATCGCCCTGCCCGACGCGGTGGACGACGACACGGCGGCCGCGCTGCTGCTGCGCGGGATCACGGCCCACATGCTGTTCCAGCACGTGCGGCCGCTGCAGGCCGGCGACACGGTGCTGGTGCAGGCGGCCGCCGGCGGCCTGGGGCTGGTGCTGGTGCAGTGGGCCAAGGCGCTGGGGGCGACGGTGATCGGCACCGTCAGCAGCGAGGCCAAGGCCGCGCTGGCGCGCGAACACGGGCTCGATTACGCCATCAACTACCGCGCGCAGTCCGTGCCGGAGGCCGTGCGCGCGCTGACGGGCGGGCGCGGCGTGGATTACGCGATCGACGGCATCGGCGGTCAGACGCTGGTGGACACCGTGCAGGCGGTGCGTCCGTTCGGCATGGTCGCCAGCGTGGGGCAGGTGAGCGGGCAAGTCCCGCTCGACCTGTCGCTGCTCGGTGGTGGCCGCAATGTGGCTGTGGCGCGGCCCAGCGTGTTCGGCTTGATGGCCGACCAGCGGCTTTACCGGGAAGGCGCCCAAGCGACGCTGGCGCAGCTCGGGCGCGGCTTGCGGGCCACAGTGGCCGGGGTGCTGCCGCTGGCGCAGGCGGCCGAGGCCCAGCGCCGGCTGGAGACGGGCGCCAACGCCGGCGCCATCCTGCTGCGGCCCTGACGGTCGGCGCCGCGCCGGATCAGGGCCGGATCAGGGCCGGATCAGGGCCGCACCAAGGCCGGGCCAAGGCCGCACCGGGCCCGGCCTGACGCGGCTCAGCGCACGGCTTGCGGATCGAAGTGGGGGTTCTGGATCAGGCCCAGCACATTGCCGAACGGGTCGTTCAGTTCCGCCACCCGGATGCCGTCGCCCACGTCCTGCACGGCCGCGTGGACGGTGGCGCCCAGCGCGAGCAGGCGCGCCACGTCCGCTTCGATGTCGTCCACGCCCCAGTAAGCCTTGCCGCCCGTCTGGCCGGGCTGGCCGTCCGGCACCAGGCCCAGTTCAAAGCCGCCCACGGCGAATCCCACGTAGAACGGCTGGTCGAAATACGGGGCCACGCCGAACGCCTGCGTGTACCAGTTCTTGCCCCGGGCCAGGTCGGGCGTGGGGTAGATCACGGTGCGTAATCCCTTGATCATGGTTGTCTCCCTGCTCACGTTATGAAAACCACATCATGCCACGTCCGCGTCCCAGAGTGGCGCCGGCCGCGCCCGCAACCTCAGCGCCGTCGCGAACCAGTATAATGTTCGGTTCATATTCACTTCTGGCCGCACACATCATGCAAGATAAATATAGTCCCGCCGACGTCGAAAAAGCCGCCCAATCGCACTGGAAGGCGATCGACGCCTATAAAGCCGTCGAAAACGACCCCCGTTTCCCAAAGGGTAAGTACTACGCTTGCTCGATGCTGCCTTACCCTTCGGGCAAGCTGCACATGGGTCACGTGCGCAACTATACGATCAACGATGTGATGTACCGCTACCTGCGCATGAACGGCTACAACGTGCTCATGCCGATGGGCTGGGACGCCTTCGGCATGCCGGCCGAGAACGCGGCCATGGCCAACAACGTGCCGCCCGCGCAGTGGACCTATTCCAACATCGCCCACATGCGCGAGCAGATGGAGTCCATGGGCCTGGCCATCGACTGGTCGCGCGAGATGACGGCCTGCAAACCCGAATACTACAAGTGGAACCAGTGGATGTTCCTCAAGATGCTGGAAAAGGGCATCATCTACAAGAAGACCGGCACCGTGAACTGGGATCCGATCGACCAGACCGTGCTGGCCAACGAGCAGGTGGTCGATGGCCGCGGCTGGCGTTCGGGCGCGCTGATCGAGAAGCGCGAAATCCCGATGTACTACGCCCGCATCACCGACTACGCCGACGAGCTGCTGGAATACGTGGACACCAAGCTGCCCGGCTGGCCCGAGCGCGTGCGCACCATGCAGACCAACTGGATCGGCAAGTCGACCGGCGTGCGCTTCGCCTTCCCGCACACCATCGCGGGCGATGACGGCGCGCTGATCAACGACGGCAAACTGTACGTGTTCACCACCCGTCCCGACACGGTGATGGGCGTGACCTTCTGCGCCGTGGCCGCCGAGCACCCGCTGGCCGTGCATGCCGCGCAGACCAACCCGGCGCTGGCCGCCTTCAACGCCGAGTGCAAGCTCGGTTCCGTGATCGAGGCCGACATGGCGACGATGGAGAAGAAGGGCATGCCGACCGGCCTGTTCGTTACCCATCCGCTGACGGGCGCCCAGGTGGAAGTCTGGGTCGGCAACTACGTGCTGATGACCTACGGCGACGGCGCCGTGATGGGCGTGCCGGCCCACGACGAGCGCGATTTCGCATTCGCCAAAAAGTACAACCTGCCGATCAAGCAGGTGATCCGCGCCGAGGGCAAGGAGTTCTCGACCGACGCGTGGCAGGAATGGTATGGCGACAAGGACATCTCCATCGTCTGCAACTCGGCCCAGTTCGATGGCCTGAACTACGCCGACGCGGTGGAAGCGGTGGCCGCCGCCATGGCCGAGAAGGGCCTGGGCGAGAAGAAGATCACGTTCCGCCTGCGCGACTGGGGCGTGTCGCGCCAACGCTACTGGGGCACGCCGATCCCGATGATCCACTGCGACGACTGCGGCTCCGTGCCCGTGCCGGAAAAAGACCTGCCGGTCGTGCTGCCGGAAGACTGCGTGCCGGACGGCAGCGGCAATCCGCTCAACAAGCATGAAGCCTTCCTCAAGTGCGACTGCCCCAAGTGCGGCAAGCCGGCTCGCCGCGAGACGGACACCATGGACACCTTCGTCGACTCGTCGTGGTACTACATGCGCTATACCTCGCCCGGCTCGAACGACGCCATGGTCGACGCGCGCAACGACTACTGGATGCCGATGGACCAGTACATCGGCGGCATCGAACACGCCGTCATGCACCTGCTGTACGCGCGCTTCTGGACCAAGGTGATGCGCGACTTCGGCCTGGTCAAGTTCGACGAGCCGTTCGTCAACCTGCTGACCCAGGGCATGGTGCTCAACGAGACCTACTACCGCGAGGATGAAGCGGGCAAGAAGACCTGGTTCAACCCGGCCGACGTGGACCTGACGCTGGACGACAAGGGCCGCCCGCAAGGCGCGACCCTGACGGCGGACGGCCAGCCGGTGCACATCGGCGGCACCGAGAAGATGTCCAAGTCGAAGAACAACGGCATCGACCCGCAAGCGCAGATCGAGCAGTACGGCGCCGACACGGCCCGCCTGTTCACCATGTTCGCCTCGCCGCCGGAACAGACGCTGGAATGGTCGGGCAGCGGCGTGGAAGGCGCCAACCGCTTCCTGCGCCGCGTGTGGGCCTATGGCTACGCGCAGGCGGCCCGCATCGGTTCCGCGCTGGCCGCGCCGGCCGCGCCGGTGGCCACCGAGCCGCAGAAGACGCTGCGCCGCGAACTGCACAAGATCCTGCAGCAGGCCGACTACGACCTGAAGCGCATCCAGTACAACACCGTGGTGTCGGCCTGCATGAAGATGCTCAACACGATGGAGTCGGCCAAGCTGGACGACAGCGCCGAATCGAACGCCCTGATCGCCGAGGGCTTCTCGATCTTCCTGCGTCTGCTCAACCCGGTCGCGCCGCACATCACCCACGTGCTGTGGGAAGAACTGGGCTACGGCAAAGTGTCCGGCGATCTGCTGAACGCGGCCTGGCCGCAGGTGGACCCGGCCGCGCTGGAACAGGCCGAGATCGAGATGATGATCCAGGTGAACGGTAAGCTGCGCGGCAGCGTCACCGTCGCCAAGACGGCCGACAAGGCGGCCATCGAGGCGGCTGCGCTGGCCAACGAGGCGGTGCAGAAGTTCATCGAGGGCACGCCGAAGAAGGTCATCGTCGTTCCCGGCAAGTTGATCAACATCGTGGTGTAAGCGATGGCGGCCACCAAACCCGTGTCGTGGCGGCGCCGGGGCGCGCTGCTGGCGCTGTCCCTGTCGCTGTCGTTGACGGCCTGCGGCTTCCACCTGCGCGGGGAGGGTGGCCATTACACGCTGCCGTTCCCGTCGCTGTACGTGGGGCTGCCCGAGTCGTCGCCGCTGGCGATCGACCTGAAGCGCAACATCCGCGCCAACGGCGGTACCATCGTGGCGGCCAACGCCAAGGATGCCGACGGCGTGATCGAGGTGCTCAGCGATCCGGAGAAGACGCGCAGCAAATCGATCCTGTCGCTGAACAGCAATGGCCGGGTGCGTGAATACCTGCTCGCCTACACCATCGTGTTCCGCGTGCTGGACCGCCAGGGCAACGAGCTGCTGCCGTCGACCACCATTTCGCTGAACCGCCCCATCACCTTCAACGAAACCCAGTTGCTGGCCAAGGAGCGCGAGGAAGCCTTGCTGTACAAGGACATGCAGACCGATCTGGTGCAGCAGATGATGCGCCGCATCGCCGCCGTCAAGCCGGTGCAGATGTCGGTGCCGCCGGTCAGCCGGCAGTAAGCGGGGACGGTCATGCAATTGCGATTGGACGCGCTGGAAGGCCACCTGGCCAGGCAACTGGCGCCGCTGTACGTCGTCACCAGCGACGAACACCTGCTGGCGCTGGAGGCGGCCGACAAGATCCGCCGCGTCGCGCGCGCGCAAGGCTATTCCGAGCGCGACGTGCTGACGGTGGAGCGCACCTTCAAGTGGGGCGAACTGCTGGCGGCCAATCAGGCCTTGTCGCTGTTCGGCGACAAGAAGCTGATCGAGTTGCGCATCCCGAGCGGCAAGCCGGGCAAGGATGGCGGCGCGGCGCTGCAAAGCTATGTGAAGGACCTGAGTCCGGACAACCTGACGCTGATCACGCTGCCCAAGCTGGACTGGCAGACGCAGAAGGCGGCCTGGGTGGCCAGCCTGCAGCAGGCCGCCGTCTACATCGACATTCCGCAGATCGAGCGCAACCAGCTGCCCAACTGGATCGGCCAGCGGCTGGCCGCGCAAGGCCAGAGCGCCGACCGCCAGAGCATCGAGTTCATCGCCGACCGGGTGGAGGGCAATTTGCTGGCGGCGCACCAGGAGATCCAGAAACTGGGCCTGCTGCACGAGCCGGGCCGGTTGACGTATGAGCAGGTGCACGACGCCGTGCTCAATGTGGCCCGCTACGACGTGTTCAAGCTGAGCGAAGCCATGCTGGCCGGCGACCCGGCCCGGCTGGTGCGCATGCTGGAGGGCTTGAAGGGCGAGGGCGAGGCGCTGCCGCTGGTGTTGTGGGCCGTGTCCGAGGAAATCCGGACGCTGTTAAAATTGAAAGCGGGGATGGCCCAGGGCCGTCCGCTGGGCGCACTGCTCAAGGAATACCGCATCTGGGGTCCGCGCGAGCGCATGATGGACCCGGCCCTGCGGCGCATTTCGCTGCCGACGCTGGAGGCGGCCATGAAGGATGCGGCGCAGGTGGACAAGATGATCAAGGGCCTGCGGGCCAAGGCGTTCTCCGGCGACGCATGGGACGCCATGTTGCAGCTGGCGCTGAAAGTCGCGCGCGGCTGAAGCGGCGAGGAACGTTTAGTTAACGCCGTCGTACCCGCGAAAGCGGGTACCCATAGAACGTTTGAGCTGTCTAATCGCTTGCGTTCCATGGGTTCCCGCCTGCGCGGGAATGACGAAATGCAGATTCTGAAGGCTTAATTGGAGCGATGATGGATATCAAGCAGTACATGGAACAAGTGGGCCAGCAGGCGCGTGCCGCGTCGCGCGCCATGGCCAAAGCCGACAGCGCCACCCGCAACCGCGCGCTGCTCCTGATCGCCGAGGCCATCGAGCGCGAAGCGCCGGCCCTGCGCGCCGCCAACCAGCTGGACCTGGATGCGGCCCGCGCGGCCGGCCTGGCGCCGGCCATGGTGGACCGCCTGACGCTGTCCGAGGCGGCCATCGCCACCATGATCGAAGGCCTGCGCCAGATCGTCGCGCTGCCCGATCCGATCGGCGAAATCTCCGGCATGAAATTCCGCCCGTCCGGCATCCAGGTGGGCCAGATGCGCGTGCCGCTGGGCGTGATCGGCATCATCTACGAAGCCCGCCCCAACGTGACCGTGGACGCGGCCGGCCTGTGCATCAAGAGCGGCAACGCCACCATCCTGCGCGGCGGCTCGGAAGCGATCAACTGCAACCGCGCCCTGGCCAAGCTGGTCAAGGAAGGCCTGCTGGGCGCGGGCCTGCCGGAAAACGGCGTGCAGGTGGTCGACACCACCGACCGCGCCGCCGTGGGCGCCATGATCACCATGCCGCAGTACGTGGACGTGATCGTGCCGCGCGGCGGCAAGGGCCTGATCGCGCGCCTGATGGAGGAGGCCACGGTGCCCATGATCAAACACCTGGACGGCATCTGCCACGTCTACATCGACGCCAAGGCCGACCTGCAAAAGGCGCTCGACATCGGCTTCAACGCCAAGTGCCAGCGCTACGGCACCTGCAACACCATGGAAACGCTGCTGGTGGCGCGCGCCATCGCGCCGCGCGTGCTGCCGGAGCTGGCCAAGCTGTACGCCACCAAGCAGGTCGAGCTGCGCTGCGATCCCGAGGCCATGGCCATCCTGGCCGGCTACCCGCACCTGGTGGCCGCCAACGAGGAGGACTGGGCCACCGAGTACCTGGCCGCCATCCTGTCGGTCAAGGTGGTGGACGGCATCGACGAGGCGATGGACCACATCAACCGCTACTCGTCCAAGCACACCGAGGCCATCATCACCGAGGACTACACGGACGCCATGCGCTTCCTGCGCGAAGTCGATTCGGCCTCCGTGATGGTGAACGCCTCGACCCGTTTCGCGGACGGCTTCGAGTACGGCCTGGGCGCGGAAATCGGCATCTCCAACGACAAGCTGCATGCGCGCGGCCCGGTCGGCCTGGAGGGCCTGACCTCGCTCAAATACGTGGTGTTCGGCCACGGCGAAGTACGCAAATAAGCTGGTAAACAAAGGCAACCGACGGGAGTCACATGCTCTGGATTAAAGCGCTGCACATCTTCTTCATCATTTCCTGGTTCGCCGGGATCTTTTACCTGCCGCGCATCTTCGTCAATCTGGCGCAGGAAACGGAGACGGTGGCGACCGAGCGGATGCTGTTGATGGCGCGCAAGCTGTACCGCTTCATGACCATGCTGATGGTGCCCGCCATCGTGTTCGGCATGATCCTGCTGTACCTGCAGTACCACGGGCCGGACGGCTTCATGATCCCCGCCTGGATGCACGCCAAGCTGACGCTGGTGGTGCTGGTGCTGGGCTACCACCACGCGTGCGGCAGGCTGTTGAAGAAGTTCGAGAACGGCGCCAACAAGCGCAGCCACGTGTGGTACCGCTGGTTCAACGAGGTGCCGGTGCTGATGCTGCTGGCCATCGTGATGCTGGTGGTGGTCAAGCCATTCTGAAGTTTTTGCAGTAAAAGTGCATACGGTATAAACGGTATGCTTGTTTTTTAACGGATAAAAGGTACACCTGATGACTTCTTATTTTTGCCCATGCCCGCGCGGCATGGAAGCGGCGCTGGCCGAAGAGCTGGGCGAGATCGCCCAGCAAAGCCCCACCATGAAGGTGCACAACCAGGTGCCCGGCGGCGTGCACTGCTCGGGCGACCTGTCCGACTCCTACCGCATCAACCTGCACTCGCGCATCGCCTCGCGCGTGCTGATGCGCATGGCCGTCTCCGGCTACAAGAACGAGAACGACATCTACGACCTGGTGCTGGCCCAGCCCTGGGAGGACTGGTTCACCTACGACCACACGATCCGGGTCGACATCACGGCCGTCAAGTCGCCGCTGAAGAGCCTGGAGTTCACCACGCTCAAGATCAAGGACGCCATCTGCGACCGCTTCCGCGACCAGTTCAACAAGCGTCCCTCGGTCAACACGCGCGAGCCGGACATGCGCATCGTCGGCTTCCTCGACGCGCGCCAGTTCATCATCTACCTCGACACCTCGGGCGAGGCGCTGTTCAAGCGCGGCTGGCGCGAGGAGACGGGCGACGCGCCGCTGCGCGAGAACCTGGCCGCCGGCCTGCTGCGCGTGTCGGGCTGGAAGCCGGGCGTGCCGCTGTTCGACCCCATGTGCGGCTCCGGCACCATCCTGTGCGAAGCGGCGCAGATGGTGCAGGGCATCCCGCCCGGCGCGCGCCGCCGCTTCGCGTTCGAGCGGTTCAACGATTTCGATCCGGCCCCGTGGCAAGCGATGAAGGCGGCCATCAAGCCCAATCCGCTGCCGGCCACGCCGACCATCTTCGGCAGCGACATCTCGGGCGACATGGTGGCCATGACGCGCCACAACCTGCGCTGCGCCGGCATCCTGTTCGAGGTGCCGCTCAAGCAGATCGAGGCGCAGGAGGTCAAGGCGCCCACCGAGCAGCCGGGCATCCTGCTGACCAATCCGCCGTACGGCGAGCGTATCGGCGTGCGCGGCGACAGCTCGCTGCCCGAGGATGAGCTGGCCGTCAGCTTCTATTCGGCGCTGGGCACCACGCTCAAGCAGCGCTTCGCCGGCTGGACCGTGTTCCTGTTCACGGCCGACCTCAAGCTGCCGCGCATGCTGCGCCTGAAGGAGTCGCGCAAGACGCCGTTCTTCAACGGCGCGCTGGAATGCCGGCTGTTCCGCTTCGACATGGTGGCCGGCTACAACCGGCGCGAGGAAGCCAAGCCGAAGGCGGCCGATGCCGAAGGGTCGGACCCCGTGGCCTGATCCGGGTTTGCCGTTTCGACTGATCCGGCGCCAACCGCAGCACCGCCAAAAGCGAGGGTCAGACCCCAGGGTCTGGCCCTTTTTTATGGTCGTTTGAACCACGCAATACCACCCCGCATGGCTTTTTCGCGACACTTCGCGCCGCCGCCGGACCGCCCCCGAACTGCCCGTTCCGCCCCGCCTCGCCCCTCTGCGACACTGCTGTCAGAAGGGAAATGCTGTCATCCGTATCACGTCGCAGCCCGCATCGATCCGTCGAACAGAGGGGAATTAGTATGGCTACTCTTGCATTATGGTTGACGTCTCGTTATTAGCAGAGCATGCTACTCGCCAAACGGGTCGATTAATATTTACCGCAGGAAACCAGTGCGGTTGAGCAGGAATTTTTATTGCTGGTAAGTTATAGTTAGTAACACTTATGCTAATATAATTTTTTTTGCAATATGGATGACCGCCCCACGAGGGCGGTCGCAGGTGACGCAAACAGCAGAACAATAACCGTGGCGGCGTGATACCCCAGAACGTCGTCCCCCCTTCGACATCCATTGGCGGCTATGCTTGATACGATGCATCAATCAGACCAGGACATACGCAATCGCTTGCTGATTGCGCGTCTGCCGGCCATGCCGCAGATACTCATCAAGTTGATCGAGCACTTGCAGGCCGACGACGCCGGCATGCCGGAACTGGCCGCCCTGATCGCCAAGGATGCGGGCATGACGAGCAAGATCCTGACCGTCGCCAACAGCTCGGCCTACCACCGCAACACGCGCGCGGTGGGCCTGGAGCAGTCGCTGGTGTCGCTCGGCACCGACATGATCAAGACGCTGGTGATCAGCGAATCGGTGTTCCAGACCTTCAACAGCTTCCCCCATTCGGGCAGCACCGACCTGCGCAGCTTCTGGAAGAATTCGCTGACGACGGCCGTGCTGGCGCGCGACATCGCGCGCCAGATGGACTACCCGCACGTGGAGGAGGCCTACCTGGCCGGCCTGCTGCACAACGTCGGCCGGCTCGCCCTGCTGGCCACGGCGCCCAAGGAATACGCCTACAACTTCATGGCGCGCGACGACGAGGACTTGTGCGTGGTCGAGCAGCGCACGCTGCAGATCACCCACTCGGAGGCCGGCGCCTGGCTGATCGAACGCTGGCACCTCGATTCCTTCCTGGCCGACAGCGTGCTGTACCACCATGAACCGATCGCCCGGCTCGAGTCGGCCCATCCGCTGATCCGCATCGTGCGGCTGGCCCACCTGCTGGGCTGCCACGCGGACGAGGGCGGGCAGGCGCTGGACGACGCGGCCCAGTTGTGCGGCCTCGAAGGCGGCGCGCTGGAGCAGGTGGCCAAGACGGCCGAGCGGCAGGTGGAAAAATCGGCCGCCCACCTGGGCATCGACCTGGCCGGCGCCGACGACGTGGCCAGCCCACCGGCCTACGCGCCGCCGCCGCCGGTGGACCCGGTGCAGCAGCGCCTGTCCGAGGAGGTGCGCAACATGGTGCTGGTGTCCGAGATGGGCCAGACCTTCGCCCGCCAGCACGGCGAGACGGGCCTGCTCGACGCGATGACGCGCTCGGCCCGCATCCTGTTCGATTTCGACACCACCGTGGTGCTGCTGGAGAATCCCACCGGCCACGCGCTGGTGGGCATGGCCGGCGGCGACCAGCAGCAGCGGCTGGCCGAGTTCTCGATCGCGCTCGGCAAGCCGGGCCTGGTGGCGCAATCGGCCAACGAACGCAAGCTGGCCTACCTGGGCCGCGGCGACGCGGGCCTGAGCCTGGCCGAGGAACAGCTGTTCCGCATGCTGGGCACGGACAGCCTGGTGTGCCTGCCGCTGGTGGCCAACCAGCGCTGCCTGGGCGTGCTGATCGGCGGCGCGGCCGCGTGGCAGATGCCGCACTTCCAGAAGCGCGAGCGCTTCTTGCAATCGTTCGGCACCCAGGCCGCCGCCGCGCTGGAGACGGCCATCAGCGAGCGTGGCCACGCCAAGCGCCAGATCGCCCACGTGGCCGAGGAATACCGCGAAGCGTCGCGCCGCGTGGTGCACGAGGTGAACAACCCGCTGTCCATCATCAAGAACTACCTGTCCGTGCTGGACAGCAAGCTGGCCCGGCGCGAGCCCGTGGTCGGCGAGATGTCGATCCTGAACGAGGAGATCGACCGCGTGGGCCAGTTGATCAACGGCTTGGCCGACCTGCAGCCGACCGAGACGGCGCGCGTGACGGACGTGGCGCGCGTGGTGGACGACGTGCTGCGCCTGTTCCGCGCCACCGACTTCGTGCCCGCCTCGGTGCAGATCCTGGTGCGCATGCAGGAGCAGCCGGCCGAGATCGACGGCGACGCCGACATGCTCAAGCAGATCCTCGTCAACCTGGTCAAGAACGCCGTCGAGGCGCTGCCCGACGGCGGCAAGATCGAGATCGCCAACCGCGGCTATGTGAACCGCGAGCGCCGGCTGTACCTGGAGCTGGTGGTGTCCGACAGCGGCCCCGGCCTGTCGCAGGAGGTGCTGGCCAACCTGTTCTCGGTGGTCCGCAGCAGCAAGGATGGCGCCAATCATGGCCTGGGCCTGTCCATCGTGCACGGCCTGGTCAAGAAGATGCAGGGCCAGATCACCTGCCGCTCGGGCAACACGGGCACCGCGTTTGAAATTCTGCTGCCCGCCCGCGGCAGCACCAGCCAAGTCGCCGGCGTGAACACGCGGGCGATGGATTCCGTTTAAGGCCATGATGAACCTGCCCCCAGACAGCGCCGCCGCTGCCATCGACCCCAACCCGGCCACCGCCCAACTGGCCGTGTCCCTGGCCGGCGACAACTGGCCGCGTCTGCTGCTGGTCGACGACGAGCCGCGCTTGCTGTCGTCGCTGTACGAGCTGCTGCGCGACCGCGACTACCACCTGGTGACGGCCACCTGCGGCAGCGAGGCGCTGGCCCAGCTCAACAAGATCAAGTTCGACCTGGTGCTGCTCGACCTGCGCCTGCCCGACATGAGCGGCCACGAGATCATGGACTACATCAACGCCAAGGGCATCGCGGCGGATGTGATCGTGATGAGCGGCGACGTCGGCATCGAGGCGGCCATCGGCGCCCTGAAGCGCGGCGCCTACGACTACCTGCGCAAGCCCTACAGCCGCGAGGAACTGCTCAAGACGGTGGAGAACGCGCTGTCGCAGCGCATGCTGGCCCAGGACAACGCGCGCATCGCCTCCAAGCTGGAGAACTCGGAGAAGATGTACCGCTACCTGGTCGACAGCTCGCCCGACATCATCTACACCCTGAACCACGAGGGCAAGTTCACCTTCGTCAACGACCGCGCCCAGCAGCTGCTCGGCTTCACGCGCGAGGAACTGATCGGCAAACACTACTCCATCCTCGTGCACGACGAGGACCAGGAGCGCGCGCGCTACGTGTTCAACGAGCGCCGCGTGGACGAGCGCGCGTCGCGCAACGTCGAGCTGCGCCTCAAGTGCAACACCGGCAACGGCGTCGAGCGCACCTTCAACAACACCCTGATGACGATCTCGCTCAACGCGATCGGCATGCACGTGCCGGACCAGGACATCAAGCAGCGCGAGTTCTTCGGCACCTACGGCGTGGCGCGCGACATCACCGACCGCAAACGGGCCGAGGAGGTGATCTCCTACCAGGCCTACCACGACATCCTGACCGACCTGCCCAACCGCATGCTGTTCAAGGACCGCCTGGGCCTGGCCGTGATCCAGGCCAAGCGCAAGCTGTCGGAGCTGGCCGTGATGTTCGTCGACCTGGACCGCTTCAAGCTGGTCAACGACACGCTGGGCCACGTCAAGGGCGACGAGCTGCTGCAGCAGGTGGCGCTGCGCCTCAAGGATTGCCTGCGCCGCGGCGACACGCTGGCGCGCCAGGGCGGCGACGAGTTCACCATCGTGCTGCCCGAGCTGCGCGACCGCCAGGACGCCAAGGCCATCGCCGACAAGTTCCTGGAAAGCCTGCACAAGCCGTTCGACCTCGACGGCCACGAGGTGCACATCTCGGCCTCGATCGGCATCGCCATCTACCCGAGCGACGGCGAGACCATCGACGAGCTGCTGCGCCACGCCGACATCGCCATGTACCAGGTCAAGGCGCTGGGCAAGAACGGCCACAGCTTCTACCACAACTCGATGCTCGACGTGTCGCACCAGAAGATCGCGCTCGAACAGAGCCTGCGCAAGGCGCTCGAGCAGAACGAGCTGGAGATGTACTACCAGCCGCAGGTGGACGTGGCCACCGGCCGCATCATCGGCGCCGAGGGCCTGATGCGCTGGAACCACCCGCAGCGCGGCCTGCTGTCGGCCGGCGAGTTCCTGCCGTTCGCCGAGGACAACGGCCTGATGCTGCCGATCTCGGACTGGATGCTGGGCGCGCTGTGCCGCGACCTGCTGCTGTGGAACGCGGCCGGCGGCGAGGCCATCCGCCTGTCGCTGAACCTGTCGCCGCAATACCTGGACCGCGGCGACTTCTTCGAGAAGATGCGCGGCGCGCTCACGCGCTACGGCATTTCGCCGGCCCAGATCGAGGTCGAGATCACGGAGAACATCTGCATCCGCAATCCGCAGTACGCGATCGAGCAGTTGAACAAGCTGTGCCAGCTCGGCGTGTCGGTGGCGATCGACGATTTCGGCACCGGCTACTCGTCGCTGTCGTATCTGCACCGCTTCCCCATCCACACCATCAAGATCGACCAGTCCTTCGTCAAGGAGATCCACGACGAGCAGGGCCACTATCCGGTGATCCTGGCCATCATCTCGATCGCGCGCGGGCTGGGCCTGCACCTGGTGGCCGAGGGCGTGGAGACGGAGGTGCAGGCGCGCTACCTGGAGGCGAACGGCTGCACCACCATGCAGGGCTATCTGTACCACCGGCCGATCTCGCTGTCGCACTTCATCCATGTGCTGCAGGAGCAGAACCGCCTGAGCGCGCCGGCCGGCGCGGCGCCCGCGATGCCGGCGACGCCCATGATCGCGATCCAGGCCTGAGTCCCGATGCAGAAACACGTCCCGACCGAGGCCGACGCTTCAGCCGGCAGCACCTACACCGCCGAATACCTGCGCGTGCGCGGGCTGGCCGAGCGCGGCGTGGCCAACGCCCAGCACAGCCTCGGCTTCATGTACTTCAACGGCCAGGGCGTCGAGCAAAGCTATGAGCAGGCCGTGGCCTGGTACCGCCAGGCCGCCAACGCCGGCCTCGAACACGCGCAGTACAACCTCGGTGTGATGTACCAGAAGGGGCAGGGCGTGGCGCAGGATTACCTGGAGGCGGCGCGCTGGTACCAGCTGGCGGCCGAGCAGGGTTACGCGGCGGCCCAGTACAACCTGGGCTGGCTGTACGCCAAGGGCCAGGGCATAGCACAGGACAGCGCCAAGGCCATGCACTGGTTCAGCAAGGCGGCCGAACAGGGCGACGCCGGCGCGCAGAACAACCTGGGCATGATGTACGACACCGGCAAGGGCGTGCCGCAGGACTTCCGCCAGGCCATCCAGTGGTACCGCAAGGCGGCCGAGCAGGGCTACGCGCGCGCCCAGTTCAACCTCGGCCTGCGCTACGACAACGGCCAGGGCGTGGCCAAGGACGCGGGCCAGGCCATGTCGTGGTTCCGCAAGGCGGCCGACCAGGGCTACGCGCCGGCCCAGTTCAACCTGGCGCTGCGCTACGACAAGGGCGACGGCGTGCCCCAGGACAGCCAGAAGGCGATCCAGTGGTACCGCCGCGCGGCCGAGCAGGACCACGCCAGCTCCCAGTTCAACCTGGGCCTGATCTACGACAACGGCCAGGGCGTGCCGCGCGACGAGCAGAAGGCGATGGACTGGTACCGCAAGGCGGCCGAGCAGGGCCACGCGGCGGCGCAGAACAACCTCGGCCTGCGCTACGACCACGGCCAGGGCGTGGCCCAGGATTACGAGCAAGCCCATTTCTGGTACCGCAAGGCGGCCGAGCAGGGCTTCCCCGCCGCCCAGTACCACCTGGCCATGCTGTACGACGGCGGCCACGGCGTGCCGCAGGATGCGCAGGAAGCCGTGTTCTGGTACCGCAAGGCGGCCGACCAGGGCCATCTGCGGGCCCAGTTCGACCTCGGCCTGCGCTACGAGAACGGGCAGGGCGTGCCGCAGGACTTGCGCAAGGCGCTGGCGTGGTACCGGCGCGCGGCCGAGCAGGATTACGCGGCCGCCCAATACATGCTGGGCCTGCTGCACGACCGCGACGACGGCCCCGCGCCCGACTGCGTGCAGGCCGGCGACTGGTACCGCAAGGCGGCCGAACAGGGCCACACGCTGGCCCAGTTCACGCTGGCGCTGCGCTACGACGCCGGCCACGGCCTGGCGCGCGACTACGCCCAGGCCCAGCACTGGTATCTGCAGGCGGCGCGCCAGGGCCACGCGCGGGCCCAGCTCAACCTGGGTCTGATGCTGCTGGCCGGCCAGGGCGCCCCCGCCGACGCCGGCCAGGCCTGGCTGTGGCTGACCATGGCGGAACGGGCCGGCGCGCCGGCCGCCGCCAAATACCGGCAACTGGCCGCCGCCCGGCTCGACCCGGCCGGCCTGGCCCTGGCCCGCGAACAGCTGGAACTACTGCCCGGCTAAGAAAAATGGTGTGACATCCCGCGTTGTCATGCATTGCGGATGTCACACCATTCCGGCCCGGTGCTGGAATCGTTACCCGGCTAATCAAGTCGCCGCGTTATTTTTTGCCGCCGGCGCCCGATCGCGCTAAAGCGTTTCGTGTTTCCTGCCGTTAATAGCGCGACAACCACGAATCCATGAACGGTTCGCGGCGCCCCCGTGCGCCGTGGCCCAGCGCCCATCCATGCAGATCAACACCAATCTGTCGGCCCTGAACGCCCAACGCAGCTATGCGCGGGCGGACACGGCGCTGGGCGCGACCTTGCAGCGGCTCTCCAGCGGCCAGCGCGTCAACTCGGCCAGCGACGACGCGGCCGGGCTGGCCATCGGCGCGCGCCTGACGGCCGGCGTGCGCGGGCTGCAGCGCGCGGCCCAGAACGCCAGCGAGGGCATCGCGCTGCTGCAGGTGGCCGACGGGGCCATGGGCGAGATCATGGCCAACTACCAGCGCATCCGCGAACTGGCCGTGCAGGCCGGCAACGACACCAACAGCGTCGACGACCGCGCCGCCATCCAGCACGAGGCCGACGCGCTGATGAAGGCCAACCTCGACATCGCCAGCCGCACCCAGTACAACCACCTGAACCTGCTGGACGGCTCCTACCGCACCCAGTTGCAGGTGGGCGACCGGGCCGGCGCCGTGATCGATGTGGCGATCCCTGCCGTGTACCGCAGCGATCCCGGCGGCTCGGTGGCGGTGGACGTGCCGGAACAGCGGGTCAACCTGAGCGGCCAGGTGACGGCGGCCCTGCAGGTGGGCGACCTCACCCTCAACAACAAGGCGGTGGGCGCCGCCGTGGCCGGCGCCGGGACGGGGCAGGGCGCCGCCAGCGCGTGGGCGGCGGCGGCCGCCATCAACGCCGCCGGCGTGCCGGGCGTGACGGCCAGCGCCGCCACCACCGTCAGCGGCGCCGTGGGCGCCAGCGGCAACATCCCGGCCGGCGGCCTGACCATCAATGGCGTGGCGCTGGGGGCCATCGTGGGCGCCAACGCCACCGCGCTGGCCGCCAACGCGGCGGCCGCCATCGCGGGCGCGGGCATCGCCGGCGTCTCGGCCAGCGCCAGCGGCGGCACGCTGACGCTGACGGCGGCCGACGGGCGCGACATCGGCATCAGCGCGTCCGGCGGCCCCTACGCGGCCGTGCTGGGCCTGGCCACCGGCACCCAGAGCGGCACCATCACCGTGCTCGACACGCCCAGCGGCGGCGCCCACAAGCTGCTGGTGGGCGGCGCCCATCCCGGCAACGTGGGCCTGGCGGCCGGCAGCCAGAATTCCACGGCCACCGGCAACACGGTCACCGTGCTGCGTTCGTCCGGCGGCGGCGATCCGCCGATCGACCTGGGCAGCGCCAGCGGCGCCAGCGACGCGCTCGACTTCATCGACGGCAAGATCGACAGCGCCAACGCGGTGCGCGCCGAACTGGGCGCGCTGCAGAACCGGGTGCAGATGGCCTACGACGGCGCCCTGGGCGCCAGCACCAACCTGGCGGCCGCCCGCTCGCGCATCCTCGACACCGACTACGCCAGCGAGACGGCGCAGCTGACCCGCAGCCGCATCCTGCAACAGGCCGCCGTCTCCATGGTGGCCCAGGCCAACGCCACGCCCCAGCAAGCGTTGCTGCTGCTGCGCTGACGGCCACCGGCTACCGGCCACCAGCCGGCCCCCGCCCCCGACCCCCGGCGCCGGAAATTATCTGTGGGAAATATATTTACTTAAAGAATTATTTCCTGCTATATAATTACCAAATATCTATCACTTTGTCGGGAATCCTATGAATATGAAGAAAGCGGCGCTGTTGGCCATGGCGGTTTTGGCGGCGTCGACCCTGGCCGGCTGCGCGACGGAAAGTTCGCAAGCGTTGGCCGTGCCCACCGTGGCCAGCGCGGCCCGGCCGTACACGGGCGCGCGCGCCCTGATCGCCGTCGGCAAGTTCGACAACCGTTCCAGCTTCATGCGCGGCATCTTCTCCGATGGCGTGGACCGTCTGGGCGGCCAGGCCAAGACCATCCTGATCGCCCACCTGCAGCAGACCAACCGCTTCAACGTGCTGGACCGCGACAATCTGCGGGAACTGAAGCAGGAAGCGGACTTCAAGAAGCAGGGCCAGGCCATCAAGGGCGCCGACTTCGTCGTCACGGGCGACGTGACGGAATTTGGCCGCAAGGAGGTGGGCGACCACCAGCTGTTCGGCATCATGGGACGCGGCAAGACCCAGATCGCCTATGCCAAGGTGACGCTCAACATCGTCAACATCGCCACCTCGGAGGTGGTGTACTCGACCCAGGGCGCGGGCGAATACAGCCTGTCGAACCGTGAGGTGCTCGGCTTCGGCGGCACCGCCAGCTACGACGCCACGCTGAACGGCAAGGTGCTGGACCTGGCCATGCGCGAGGCCGTGGACCACCTGGTGGCCGGTGTGGAAGCGGGCGCCATGTCCGTCAACCAGCGATAAGGCGGCCCATGAAACGAATGATGACGAGCGCGCTGGTGCTGGCCGGCGCGGCCATGCTCAGCGCCTGCCAGACGGCGCCCAAGACGATGTACCAGTGGGAAGGTTACCAGCCCCAGGTGTACCAGCACTTCAAGGGCGGCAGCCCGGACCAGCAGATCGCCGTGCTGGAAAAGGATTTGCAGACCATCACCGCCAAGGGCAATCTGCCGCCGCCGGGCTACCACGCCCACCTGGGCCTGCTGTACGCGCTGGCCGGCCGCCAGGACGAGGTGGTCGCGCAGTTCGAGACGGAGAAGACGCTGTTCCCGGAATCGGCCGCCTACATGGACTTCCTGCTGAAAACCGCCAAGAAAGTTGAGAAATAAGATGCTGAAACGCGTAATGAAGCTGGCCGCCTGCGTGGCGCCGGCCATGCTGGCCGTCGGCTGCGCGACCCACCAGGTCACGCCGTACGACTACACGGCGTTCAAGGCGGCCAAGCCGCGCTCGATCGTGGTGCTGCCGCCGCTGAACACCTCGCCCGACGTCACGGCCGCTTACACGGTGCTGTCGCAAGTGACGTATCCGCTGGCCGAGGCCGGCTACTACGTGCTGCCGGTGGCGCTGGTGGAGGAGACCTTCAAGCAGAACGGGCTGACCAGCGCGGAGGACATCCAGGCCGTCGATCCGCACAAGCTGCAGGGGATCTTCGGCGCCGACGCGGCGCTGTACCTGACGGTGACCAATTTCGGCGCCAGCTACACGCTGATCAACAGCGTGGTGACGGTGTCGGCCAAGGCCAGGCTGGTCGACCTGAAGACGGGCGCGACGTTGTGGACCGGCGAGGCGTCGGCCAACAACGACGCCAGCAACAACAACAACAGCGGCGGCCTGGTCGGCGCGCTGGTGGCGGCGGCCGTCAAGCAGATCATCAACAACACGACCGACGCCTCCTACCCCGTGGCGGGCGTGGCCAGCCAGCGCCTGCTGGCGGCGGGCCAGGCCAACGGCATGCTGTACGGCCCGCGCTCGGCCAACTACCGGCAGCAGTAAGCGCCGCCGCGGCCACCGCCCGGCCCTTGGCCGAGTGGCCGTGAACGCAACTATTGGCGAATAAATTGCTGCGCCGCATGTGCGCTTTGGTATATTGAAGGCTGGCCGATACGGCCGGAACCGTTCACTTACCGAAGCGCCATGCCATCCAACCGACCGTATTCCGCGCTGCGTCCGCACCCCATGTATGGCAGGTCCATGACCCGCATGGTGCGGCTGTTGTTGCTGCTGGCGCTGGTGCAATGGCTGGCCTGGCTGGCGCCGAGCCGGCCCGGCGCGCAACCGTTCCCCTACTACCTGCCCTTGCACATGCTGATGGAGACCGCCTCCATCGTCGTCAGCATGATGGTGTTCGTGGTCGGCTGGAACGCGCGCGGCGCGGCCCGCTCCGGCAACGTGGTCGGGCTGGCCTGTTGCTTTCTGGCCGTGGGCGCCTTCGACTTCCTGCACATGCTGTCGTACACGGGCATGCCGGACCTGGTGTCGGCCAACGACGCCCAGAAGCACCTGTACTTCTGGCTGGCCGCGCGCCTGATGGCCGCCGGCGGGCTGCTGGCCGTGGCCGTGCGCCGCTGGCGCCCGTTGGCGGCCGACGCCACCCGCTACTGGCTGCTGGGCGCCTCGGTGGCCGGCGTGCTGGCGCTGGCCTGGCTGGTGCTGTGGCACCAGGCCTGGCTGCCCGACACCTTCGTCCCCGGCCAGGGCTTGACGGCCCTGAAGAAGAACGCCGAATACCTGGTCATCGCCATCAACCTGGTCACGGCCGCCCTGCTGCTGGCGCGCCTGCGGCGCCCGCAGCCGTTCAAGACCGTGCTGCTGTTCGGCGCCGTGATGACCATGGCCATGGGCGAATTCTTCTTCACGCTGTACACCACCATGACCGGCAGCTACAACGTGCTGGGCCACCTGTACAAGACCATCTCCTACCTGTTCATCTACCGGGCCGTGGTGGTGGAGGCGATCGACATGCCGTACAACGCGCTGGCCCAGCTGCAGGAACGGCTGACGTTCTCGCTGCAGGCGTCCAACACCGGCCTGTGGGACTGGGACCTGAGCAGCAACGACATCTACCTGTCGCCCGAATGGAAGGCCCAGCTCGGCTACGGTCCGGACGCGCTGAGCAACGAGCTGGCCACCTGGGAATCGCTGCTGCATCCGCAGGACCGCGAGGCGGCCTGGCAGACCGTGCGCGACTACCTGGCCTCGGGCCGGCTGCAATACGAGAACGCGTTCCGGCTGCGCCACGCCGATGGCGGCTACCGCTGGATCCTGGCGCGCGGCGAGCGCCATGACGACGGCGGCGGCAATGTGCATTTGCTCGGTTCGCACGTCGACATCACGGCCCAGAAGCAGATCGAGCAGGCGCTGCGCAGCGAGAGCGAGAAGAACCTGGCCCTGCTGCGCAACGCCAGCGACGGCATCCACATCCTCGACGCGCACGGCGACGTGATCGAGGCCAGCGTGGCGTTCTGCGCCATGCTCGGCTACGAACGCGCGGAGCTCATCGGCATGAACGTGGCGCGCTGGGACGCCCATTTCAACCAGGCCGAGCTGGCGGCCCTGCTGGCGCAACAGCTCGACGCCGGCGTGCGCAGCCAGTTCGAGACGCGCCACCGGCGCAAGGATGGCAGCCTGGTCGACGTCGAGATCAGCAACTGCCCGCTGGAGCTGGCCGGCCAGCCGGTGCTGTTCAACTCGGCGCGCGACATCACCGAGCGCAAGCGCGCCGAGGCGCAGCTGCGCATCACGGCCAGCGTGTTCGAGAACAGCCAGGAGGGCATCCTGATCACGGACGACGCCAACAACATCGTCGACGTGAACGCGGCCTTCACCCGCATCACCGGCTATGGCCGCGACGAGGTGGTGGGCCGCAATCCGCGCCTGCTGTCGTCGGGCCGCCACGACGGCGCGTTCTACCAGCAGATGTGGCACCAGGTGCTGCACGACGGCTACTGGCGCGGCGAACTGTGGGACCGGCGCAAGTCGGGCGAGGTGTATCCGGAGCTGGTGTCGATTTCGGCCGTGCGCGACGAGCGCGGCCAGGTGCAGCGCTACGTGGCCGTGTTCTCCGACATCAGCCAGATCAAGGCGCACGAGGATGAGCTGAACCGCGCGGCCCACTACGACGGCCTGACCGGCGTGCCCAACCGCGTGCTGCTGGCCGACCGCATGAAGCAGGCCATCGCCCGCACGGCGCGCGAGCAGAACATGATGGCCGTGTGCTATCTGGACCTCGACGGCTTCAAGCACATCAACGACAGCCTCGGCCACGACATGGGCGACCAGGTGCTGATCGAGGCGGCGCGCCGCATCGGCGCGGCGGTCCGGGCCGACGACACGGTGGCGCGCCTGGGCGGCGACGAGTTCGTGGTGCTGCTGCTGGGATTGCACAAGGCCGACGAGTGGGGCGCCACGCTGCAGCGGCTGCTGGCGGCGATCGCCCAGCCGTTCGTGGTCGGCGACAAGGCCGTGACGCTGAGCGCCAGCGCCGGCGTGGCCGTCTATCCGCTCGACCAGGAGGACCCGGACACGCTGCTGCGCCACGCCGACCAGGCCATGTACCTGGCCAAGCAGGGCGGCAAGAACCGCTACCACCTGTACGATCCGGCGCTGGACCGCCAGGCCCGCGACCAGCTCGAATTCCTCACCAGCATACGGCACGCGCTGGAGCAGGGCCAGTTCGAGCTGTACTACCAGCCCAAGGTCAACCTGCGCACGCGGGCCGTGGTGGGGGTCGAGGCGCTGATCCGCTGGCACCACCCGCAACGCGGCCTGCTGGCGCCGGGCGCCTTCCTGGGCCAGGTGGCCAACACCGAGCTCGACATCCAGATCGGCGAATGGGTGGCCGCCACGGCGCTGGCCCAGTTGCAGGCCTGGCACGAGCAGGGCCTGAAGCTGAGCGTGAGCATCAACATCTCGGGCTACCACCTGGAGTCGTCCGACTTCGTGGACCGCCTGCGCCGGATGATGGCGCCGTATCCGAAGCTGCCGTTCGGCGCCCTGCAGATCGAGGTGCTGGAGACGGTGGCGCTGAACGACATCGCCATCGTGCGCGACATCCTGGCCGCCTGCGGCCGGCTGGGCGTGACGTTCGCGCTCGACGATTTCGGCACCGGCTATTCCTCGCTGTCCTACCTGAGCAGTCTGCCGTTCGACGAACTCAAGATCGACCAGTCCTTCGTGCGCGACATGCTCGAGGACAAGGGCGACCTGGCCATCGTGCAGGGCGTGGTGGCGCTGGCGGCCGCGTTCGAGCGCCAGATCGTGGCCGAGGGCATCGAGACCCCGGCCCATTACCAGGCCCTGCTGGACATGGGTTGCGCCCTGGGCCAGGGCTATGGCATCGGCCGGCCGATGCCGGCCGCCGCGCTGCCGGACTGGCGCGGCGAGTGGCTGGAGCGGGCCGTGCCGGCCTGACGCCAAGCGCGCAGGCGGGCGCCCGGGGCCGCCCGGGGCAGCACGGGGTTGCTCGCTTCCGCTCGCGTCCGCGTCCTACAACGGGCCACGCCGTGATCCCACAAGCGTTATGCCAGCCATGGCTATCATGGTTTGCGTCGGCGCGCGCGCACTGGCGCGCGGACGCCGCCCGGATCGCCAGCCGTTCGCGCCGGCGCCTGCACACCTGTTGAGGAGAGCATCATGACATCGACGCACAGTTCCACCAGCACCACCGCGCGGCGCGGCCGCGCCAGCGCGCCGGACGACGCGCTCGCCGTCCTCGAGGCCGACCATGCCAACGTCAAGGCCTTGTTCGAGCAATATGAACAGCTGGGCGAACGGGCCCACGCCACCAAGAAGAAGCTGGCCACGCGCATCTGCCTGGCGCTGACCCAGCACGCCACCGCCGAGGAGGAACTGTTCTACCCGGCCGTGCGCGACGCCATCGCCGACTGCGCCGACCAGGTCGACGAGGCGGTGGTCGAGCACGGCTCGGCCAAGGAGCTGATCGCGCAGATCCTCGCCATGGACGAGGGCGAGCAACTGTACGACGCGACGGTGAAAGTGCTGTCCGAACTGGTCGCCCATCACGTGCGCGAGGAGGAGGGCGAGATCTTCCCCCGCGTGCGCGACAGCGATCTGGACCTGGAGTCGCTGGGCGCGGCCATCGTCGCGCGCAAGGCGCAGGTGACGCTGCCGGGCTGACGGCATGGCGCGGGCATGACCGGACGCGGTGTGAAAAGTTGTCAACCGCACGCAAAGCCGCGTAAAATGCGAGGCACGCGGGTGTAGTTCAATGGTAGAACGGCAGCTTCCCAAGCTTCATACGAGGGTTCTTATTGCATGTTCTACTAGATGCACATTAGACTTTGCGACATCGGTGCGGGTGTAGTTCAATGGTAGAACGGCAGCTTCCCAAGCTTCATACGAGGGTTCGATTCCCTTCACCCGCTTATTTCCCCTGTGAAACAACTCCCAAATATGCATCTGGACTACCCCTAGTTGGCCCGGGTCACGTTCCGTATTCTCCTCTCCCAGTTTCCGCAAAGGTTCTACCTCTGTAGTACGAACACTGTCACAGACTCGCTAAACCCTGCCAGTTCCGTATTGTTGCTGATATGCCACAGAGATGTTGGCAAATGACGCATTTCTCGGTATAAAAAACCTTACAAATCAATGGGTTATTGCGGTTCTTATTGGTAGTCTGGTTAGACTCCCGTCGTGGTCTTACGACAGGAGCAAAAGTGCGAAACCGTGTCTTCAAGAATGTCTCCTTAATAGAAAGAGAAATTAACGGAATAGAGTCTTGGCGCCTACTCGGGCCAGATGGCCATCCGGTTCAAGCGTTCGAAGTCTTCGCGAAGTCGGTTTCGCGACTTCCGTATCACACGCGGAGAAACTACAGCCTATGGCTGGCGGAATTTATTAATTATCTATTTGAAGCTTCAACCTGTATGCCCGCAGCTGCAGATGGAGCAGTCGGTCGCGACACACTTCGTGACATTATTGAAGCTTATGATGAGTACTTAGTTTCTGGATTGGATTCGGGTAATTCTGTAGCTCAGTTAATCAGCCGGACTTTGCCATCACCTCGGGTGGCGAAAAATTCTTCCGCAACAAAGCATTCTGCAATTCGATATTTTCTACGATTGTCCGAAAGAGTTCGTGCTCAAATGCTTGAGCTAACTGAGGTTGGCTTCTGCAATTTTATCGACGCACAAAAGCTCTTCATAGACCTTGGTGAAAAGAAAACGATTCCAATTTTTCAACGCCGAGCACTTGTCGCAAACTCCATGATGGCCGGGCTGATAGCAGGCGGTCCAAAGTTTATCGATGAGGTAATCTTGCCGACATCGACACCAGACCTCACCTACGACCACGAACGCGCGTTTCCTTTCGATAAGGTTCAAGAAACTCTCCAGAACTTTCGAATGCACCGCGATAGAGCCCTTTATGCTTTATGTGCTGCTTCCGGGTGCCGAATAAGCGAAGCGCTGCAGTTACTATGGGAGGACATAGATTTTTCTGCCAGGACTGTTCGCCTAGTGGACCCCAAGTCTCGCCCGAATAGTCCTTCATATATTGCGCTCACTCCAAAAGAGCGGGACCGTTTGGCTTGGAAGGGCCGGGCAACAACTCTGACTCTCCTTATCGACCCATTTGCAACATGGTTCTTCGAAGCGTTGGCTGAATACTTGCGCCATGAATACATTCCTCATGGGCGACACAATTTCGTCTTCCAGTACGACGATGGAGTTGACCTGGGCGCCCCGTACTTTCTGGCCTCAGCATCATCAAGAAATGGCGTATTCCGTCGGGCGGTGAAGTTGGCCGATGTCATGCGCATCCAAGGACCACACTCCCTTCGACACATGTACGGGACATATCTCCTAAATTATTTTCCGCGACCGGATGGCACATATGGATTGCCGCTGGGCCTAGTGCAAAAGATTATGGGGCATAGACAAATAAAAGATACGGCAAAGTATGCTCGCTACGACCGAGACTTGCTAGATGCAGAGTTGCAGCACGCGAATATGGCTCTGTTTCACGGCGACGGAGTGCGGTCTGTTAACCAAATTATACGTGCGGCTTTGCTCAAGCGTTTAGCCGAAGTCGAAAAACAGCTAGAGCGAGAGGAACTGCTGAAGTGATAAATACCACGAAGTCCGAAGTCATTTTTTTGAAATCTGGCGCAGACTTACATGCGAGCGTTGTCAAGGCCTTCGAGGACGCATCGAGCTGTATACTTCAATCCTATCAACTGCAGGACATTAACCTATCCTTGGTATCTACTAAGACATACTCAGAGGCAGCGCTGCCAGCGCATGTAGAACGGTTCATACTTAATGACCGAAATTCAAATTTTGACGAGCAATATGTAAGAAGCGTCCTTGAGTTCGTGAACATTCGTATTGGTGAATGTTCGTATGAGCTTTATTCAGTTGTTACTTGCAACCCATCGATTACAGGGAGTGGAGGAGGCGGCTACCGCAAGTCTTATTTGGAACCTCTGCGTCGGGGTTTTTCTGTCTTTTTAGCTATTCTACATATGCGAAGAATTATTGTTCTTCCATTCTCTTTTTATTGGCCCCGAGGATATGAAAAAAACCATAAGGGCAATGTTATCTCAAGGCGAGAGCTTTACCCGGTAAATGAGTTGCCTGAGATTATTCGGCTATTTCGGTCACTTGAATATCGCGACGATATTCCTCAGCGCGAAGAAGTTTTTGCTCTTTACAATGCCAAACAACGTGAGCGACTGGTGTATATGGGCCAGCGATTAGTTGTTGCTGCAGGATGGCTCGAGCTCAGTGATGTTTGCTACGAAGATATGTTGGCTCTCAAGGTTGCCAACGATGAAACAAGATTTACTGGTTACCAAGATATTGGTTTGATGTTGGTCGCAGACCTCTTCGCACGTAAATACGGTGAGGCGTCACCGGTGAATGCCGAAGGTTGGCGTCAGACGTTAATCAGTGCAAAGCCAACGAAGAATCTGAATGGGCTTGACGATTTACTAGGGAAAGGTCACAGCCATCTGATTCAGCAGGTCACATCGTTGCCTCTGTCATCAATGGTGCCAGAGTCTCTAGCGGAAATGAATTTTTTGCCAGGCATCGAATTCGATTTGAAAAATGCATCGCACACTTGGCTAAAAATAGAGCGTACATATATTCGAAAAATTCGAAAGGAATCCAAATTTTCTACCATTTCCGCACTTGGCCTTATTAATATATATTTGTTCGGATATCTCCCGTACTGGTTTGCCATAAACCCCGGATTTTCTTTTGAATTCCCAGCATCGCCATCGCAACTTATCTCTTCAGTCTTTGTGTCCGATTTAGGGCTCTTGGATGGGCAGTTGCGTCCGTTGGGATTTATCGAATTTTTGAAGGTTGTCGCTAATATTCGCGGATGGGCAGAATCTACCCATTACGCAAACTTGAAGCAAGTTGAATTGTTCTTCGGCTTTATCGAGAAATATAATGACGTTCTTCCCGGAGCAGAAGGTTTCCGTCAACCTTTAACTCGTCACGATTATCCATTTTCACCTAAATCAATCGGAACAAATAAGCGGCCGATTCCCCGGCGCGCATTTAAGCTATTTTTGTCGTATCTGGAAGCATTGGCGGAATTTTCTAAAGTTATTGTGGATAGGGTTGTATCCGGTGAAATTAATGGCAGTGACTTACGATGTTTCGATAGGGTAAGGAAGATTGTTGACATCACTAAACAACAAGATGTATTGGGATTTGTTCCCATCGTTTTCCATAAGGGAAAAACTCTGCCTTTATGGCAGATGCCGAACGTTTTTTATGTTG
The DNA here is from genome assembly GCF_058801745.1 of Rugamonas sp. GW822-FHT03B10. Lineage (NCBI taxonomy): Bacteria > Pseudomonadati > Pseudomonadota > Betaproteobacteria > Burkholderiales > Oxalobacteraceae > Rugamonas > Rugamonas sp. GW822-FHT03B10. The sequence continues at coordinate 157,765 of NZ_JBXANP010000007.1, forward strand.
AAGGAAAGAGGCTTAAAGACGGCCGCCTTGTTAAGATACCTCATCCCCATGTGCTTCACCAGCTCATTGTTTCGCTTTATACAGGATTGCGTCAAAATCATATCCAATGGCTAGATAGGGTAAGTTTCGACGCACATCTGGAAGCGGGAGAAGATTCTCTTGAATTTGCGGAACTCTATGTAAATACAGATAAGCAGAAAACGAGCGGCTGGAAGCCGTTTGTCAATTTCCGTGTTATTAAAATACTTCGACAGCAGCGCAGTTGGACTGAACTATTTGACGAGCCAGGGTTTAATAATAAGATATTTTACAACAATAATCCGGAAAGTAAGTGGGGAAGTTTCCTTCCTCTCTTTTCTTATACAAAGGACGGTCAGCCGCACAGTGATACAATTTATACAAAATCGTGGACTCGTCTATTAGCCGGCCTTCAAGTGCTGTTAAGTGAGGTGGGCGAGCATGGTCTGCAGCTAATTCGTTTTTTGCCACCTGGTGTGCAATTTGATGACGAAAATATTGATGCGAAATTGCGTACTTTGGGCGCCTCCCAGAAGCGAAAATGCGAAGTGTACCCAAAGTCAAATATCACGCCTCACAGTGCGAGAGTAAGTGTAGTTTCGCATGGAATAACTGTTCTACCAGCCGATATTATTGGGCGATATTGGACTGGCCAGTCTGAGGCCACCGTGTATCACTATGTCGTGCTCGATGACGATGAGGTACATGCGGAACAGCAGCGACAGAATCTGCAATTGCGGGATATAGGCTATGAACACGACTATGAAGCGATGCTGCGAGCGTCTCCTGGAAGAAAGAGCTGTTTTATTAAAGCGGACGAGGTCAACTCTAATTTTTCGGTTAGTCTGAAAAGAGACCTCGAGGAAACAATAGCTGCTTATGGTTGCGTTAGCCTCATTCGCTCTTATGAGGGGCAGACTGGGCTTGATATTTTGCGAGAAACTCGCGGAGTTGGAATTTTAGAAAGCAAGACAGAAATTTGCCCATATGGAGGGCAATGTCCTCCAGATGTTGTCTCACAGCTTAAGGGGGTGCGGCGATGCGGACCTTGTAAATTTGCCGTGCGGTCCATCGACCACCTACCTGCACTTACTGCAAAAATTCGACAGATTATTGAGGGGCTGTCTGAAGTTGAGGCGAAGATTGCAATCTCGGTAAATTCTTCTGATGTAACTGGAGATGAACTCGACCAGTTAGAAAAAAGCAGGGACGATTTAGCCGAAGACTTAGCCGCGTGGCAAATGTCAGCCGAGGTCTTAGAAGTAATGCGACAGAGGATAGCCTCTGGGACGAGTAACAAAACATGGCATGTCCGCACACCTGAGATTATCGAAAAGCATTTGCGTCGACAACGATTCCCTACAGGTTCGACGGAATACCTGCTAGCTAGGTTGGCGGAATGTGAAGTGTTTCCAATGCTTGAAAGTCCCCAAGTGCGTGCCCGGTTCGAGTTACTGAGGAGGCAACTGCTTGCAAATACTGGGAATGTCCGCGCTGCATTAAGCTTAGAGCCTTCATTAAATCCAAGTGCAGACTGTCTTGGACTACTGAGGTCAATCGTTTCTGCCAATGGCCTTACCATAAAGGACCTCACGAAGATGCTCGAAACAAATTCTTACCTCGATTCTATGCCGCGTCCCAAGCTCAAACTGCTGGCCGTGGAAGCTGCATGAGTGGGAAAGCCAAACGCCAGGATGAGAAAAACAATAGCTCGCTCAGCAAACCCGTTTAAGGACTATCAGGAGATGATTGTCGCTAGACGCAAGAAGGTGATTACCGAATATCTACGCGCCTTGAGGAAAAGACGTGTCGCGTTCGAATACATCACGGACCTCTCGAAAATCGTCGCTGCCCACATTAGTCAAGCTGAAAATGAACCGTGTAGCTATACAACCCTGCTACGGAACGCGGGGTACAAGGCGCTGCTGTTGGAGTTCATGGGCCCTGACGCCGTGACAAACCGCAGTCTTGTGTTTGAACCGCAGGCGCTAGTGCGTATCCAGACCCTTGAGCTTGACCTTGGAAATGTCAAGGCTGATAACGAGAGGCTTCGAGCGTACATCTCGGGGCTCGAGGCTAAGGTAGGAGCACAACCTCCATCGGACGCATTAACCGGAAGTAATGAAGAGGGCGAGAACGTTCTTCTTCAACTTTCAAACCGAAGAGCGTTGGCCTGTAAAGCACTTTGGTTGGTGTTAGAACACTTCCGCGGGCTGGTTAGTATTGATAACGAACGAGGATGCATTGTTGACCTTGCCGCATCCCAACGAAAAAATGTAATCGTCGACGCCGATATTTCGAAGGATTTTCTAGACTGGCTTGCGGAAAATTCGTGGGTAGGAACGTAACTGCCTTAATTACAGGCTGTTCCCCAACCCTTCGTAAAAGGGAAGCCAACTTGGCTTAGAGTACTAACAATAACTTAAGCAGCGGCGGCGTTGTTCCAGCAATCCGGGCTTGCCGCATCAAAGAAAACGACGTCGTCAATGCCTATGGTCTGAAGCTCGTGCGTCGCATGGCGGACGGTGTCTTCATTGCCACCGTAGACCGACACCGCAACGCGGTTGCACTTGGCGTTCTTTAGCCGTTGAAGAATGTGTTTTTCCTGTCCGGCCATGCTCCAGCCGTAAATAACCAACGACTCGCCGACTTGAGGCAGAACCTCACTGTAGACCCGCTGAAGGTACGCACTGCCACCAATTGATTTGATTTTATGTTCGGCTGTTCCTTCACAGACGAAAATCGGAGTCCGCGTGCCACGTTCCCATACAAGGAGAATCCTGGTCAACAGGTCCTGTCCAGGTGCTGCTGACAATTTCCACTCTTGGTCGTCCATGCTGCGGCCGAGTGTGAGGTTCCCGTGCGGGTAGAATACCAACGTGGACTTTCCGACAGGCTCACGCCACTCCTCCCAGCTTTCGATGAACTGCCGGTTGTAAAAACAATCCTTAAAACGACCCGGGAATTCTTCTCTTCCTTGCATCAATGCCCAATAAACGAGCAGGTCGTAGTTCAATGAGACCACTGTCTGGAACCCACTCATGAAGCGATAGATAGGGACCAAGTAGGGTTTCGCGTCGTCGTGGCTAATGTGTACTTTACGAACCGTTGAAATCAACGCAGTGCGCACTTGGACATACGCTTCTTCGACAGGTCCACTAGGGATTTTCAGCTTCTCGTTAACGACTTTAGCATGCCAAAGTCGGCGCAGCACCAGTTCAAAATCTTCTACGCCGAATGCCTCAAACACCGCTGTAACTTCTGGCGTCAGGTACTCATACTTCTGCGCTTCCTCGTACAAGGAGCCATACCGGAAGCCAGGGTGCACAGCAATACTGGCGCCGTTGCCGAGCAGCAGCCCGTGCGTGAATCGTTCTTTAATATCGTTCCATTGATGAATCTTTGCCACGTAGTTCCTTCCAAAAAGTCGGCGTCGAACGCTGAAAATAAAAATGGCCCCAACAACTTGGGGCTTGGAATTTTCGGTGTTAAACCTAATTATCCACGCAGGCTTGATTTTGTCGAGCTAATGGATTTTTCGCCTAATTTTTGAGTCTTCGGAATTCGCTGTACTACCTGACACAACCTATGCAGACGATAGTGCGTTCTACCTCACTGTGCACTGACCGGTCCAACGGGACGCGGCCAGCTCATGTAAGGTGAAAAATATATTTATTGTCGTAGTAGTGCTCGATTGGATAGATTTCGGCAATTTTTTCCCAGAATGGAAAACTCCCTTCGACTACTTCGACGCCAAGTGCAGCCACTTGGTTCTCTCTCAAAATCTCCATCGTCTTGTCTACCAGTGCAGTACCAATGCCTTTTCGCTTGCTCGACGGTGGAACATACAATTTATATAGTTCGCAAAGGTCGTCACCCCAGCTGAGCCCAGCGACCCCGACGACTAAACCAGCATCCTCAGCCACGATGTACCGTGGGTTCCAACTCACCCAAATGTCGTCGATACCAGGCTCTGGATTCGCGTTAAGTATTTCTTGGAGCGCCTCAACCTGCGCTTGTGGTGCCGGGTAGTGAAATTTCATTTTCCGTCTGTGACCGGAAGAAAGTGATTGGAGTAATAGCCTAGTCTGTCGAGCTCAAGCAAGAGTATCAGAGGAAGGCACCATAGACGAGCTAAAGCCTTACCTCCGCCAAGGGAACTGCAGCGCTTGGTGGCAGCCCGCTTCTAGCATCTCCTCGCACGCATCTCGTAGCATTACCGGCACGTTATGCTCGCTTGCAAACTTGACGAACATTGGCCGATGGTGGTTGCGGAAGCTGAGGGACGGTAGACTGACGCACCAATCGTCACTCAAGATGTAAGCCTCGAAGTGGTTAGGCGGTATGGGGATGGTCAATCGCACGCGCAAGGCAAGGGCTTGTTCAGAATATTTTCACCGAAATATTGCCTAAGGATACATTGTCGTGCAGAGTATCCGTGCGTTACCCCATCCAAGCAAACAACAATTTTATTATCTGAAAGAGACACGCATGGCCTTCATCAACCATATTTCTATTCGTGTACCTTGGCATGATGACCAGTGGCGCGGAACTGTGTGCAAGAGGCCACGCGAAAACGCTGCGTGTACTGCGCTGACTGAAATCGCCGCGAAGAAGATAGACGGCGACGAAGCGTGTGTGGCGGGACGTCGCTTTGACGAGTTGCCTGAATCAGCGCTGCCACCTTGTGTGCGAGAGCGCGTTTCATTCATGGCGCCATTTACGCTCCGCAGAGACTTCGTCCATCCGTACAAGAAAACAAAAAGCCCGCAGCATCGTGACCTTAAAACGATGACGCTGCAACAACCGCAGTATTCTGCTACCTGCATCCCTTTTAAATGGATGCGCCGCGAGTATGCAGACAAACTGGCCGCAGGGTGGGGCGTGGACTTTGACCCCTCACGTGAACCGACAGAGCCCGAGTGGATGGTTCGCAATGGTTGGCTGCAGAATGGCCGCAATCAACGCGCAATGCTGGACGGCTTTTTCTCGTCCGTCAAAGCTCACGAATCCCTTTGTTTTTTCTACGCTAAACAAACACCGTTCTCTGACGACGCGCGGCGAGTGATTGTCGGCGTGGGACGGGTTACGCAAATCGGAAAGCCGATTCAGTACGAACGCGAAGGAAAAAGTGGTGATGTGGACACGTCCTACGTCTGGGACGTTACCGTCGAGCATTCGATTCGGCCGAGCGAGGGTGAGGGGTTCCTTCTGCCATATGCCGAGCTTGTCGCGGCAGAAGAGCGCGGCGTCGTGTTGGATTGGAAGCAATGTCTTGCATTTTCGCCGGCCGGCCAATCTGCCGAATTTTCGTACGCCGCAGAGCATGTAAGTCACGATGGTGCGATTTCGGCCCTTCTAGAATGTAAGCTCGCCTTGGAAGCGGCACGGGCAATCTTGGTTGATGGGGACGAAATTCCCAAGGCGCTGCGTTGGATTGATTCGCGAATCTCGGAACTGTGGAATATGCGGGGGGCCTATCCGGGGCTAGGCGCAGCGCTGACGGCGCTTGGGGTGCAACACGGTAACTTCTTGGCACTCCATCTAGCGGAGAAATTGGGGGAGAACGAAGACCCATGGCCGCTCGTGGATAAAGTCATGCGCAATCCTGCTTTGTTGCCGTCTACGCTCCGGACGTTGGTGACTACAGATTTAAGCGACGTATGGAAGAAACTGAAAGGTAGCCGACTTGACCTGCTCAAGCTCTTAGCGCGTTTCGCGCTGACCAATGAGCAAGCCGAGCGTTTCTTCGTTTCCTCAGTTCGTACCGCGTCTGGCCTGGATTATGTCGATGCGCAGTTGCTTGAGAATCCCTACGTCATCTATGAGGGGGACCGGTTCTCAACGCCCGCCTCCGAAGAACATACGCTCGAGCGCGTCACGCTTGAGACAATTGACCGAGGTGCCTTTCCGGTCGAAGCGGTAGCACTCAAGCACCCGATACCCGAGCCCTCACGTATGTCAGGCGCACTGGATAAGCGTCGAGTCCGTGCGCAAGTTATCGGCCAGCTTGAGGAAGCCGCGCAGTCAAGTGGTCATACGGTGCTGCCTGAGGAAATGGCAATCCTAGGCATTCGAAGTGCGAAACTTGAGCCACCATGCCCAGTGTCCGAGGACGTGATTGAGGCCGTCGCAGAGTTCTTCCCCTACGAAGTGCTCCGCGTGTCGCTCAAAGGTGACAAGCCGGCATTGCAGCTGCACCGATATGTATCGTCCAAGAAGTTGCTGTCCAAAGAGATTCACAACCGCGCAAATCTCGGTACTCGCTTTAACTATCCTGACGATTGGAGGGCACGTCTTGACAAGCTTTTGCCTCCACTGGATGAGAACGACACGGATGAAGTACGAGCTCGTGAGGAAAAGGCGGCCGCGTTGGCTGAACTGGCAGCGTCTCGCTTTTCAGTGTTAATTGGTCCAGCCGGTTCAGGTAAGACCACCGTGCTCAAAGCGCTTTGTGAGCATGAGTCCATCGCCGAGAAAGGGGTAGCGCTATTGGCACCAACCGGCAAGGCCCGCGTGCAATTAGGCCAAAAGGCCGGACATGATGCATCGACGCTTGCGCAGTTCCTGAAAGGATGCGGTGAGCGGTTCGATAGTAGGACTGGCGAATACAAAACAGTGCCAGGGGCACCATATAAGGGATGTAAGACGGTCATCGTTGATGAAGCGTCGATGCTGACAGAGGACATGTTGCATTCACTCTTCGACGCAATTAAGACTAGCGTTGAAAGAGTCATTCTCGTGGGAGACCCAAGGCAGTTGCCCCCAATTGGAGCCGGTAAGCCGTTCTTTGACGCGGTGACCCATCTCACGCCTAAGGGAGGCGCTCAATTCCCGCGAGTGGCGAAAGGCTATGCTGAACTTACTATCCAGCGACGCCATAAGGCTTCAGGCGAGGCCGACAGTTTCCCGCTCGACCTTCAACTGGCGAACTGGTTCAGTGGCCGCCCCCTAGCGCCAGGCGAGGACGAGGTCTGGGCCATCTTGGGCGGGCAAGGCGATACCACAGGCCGTGTAGTCACACATCGTTGGGAGACTCCCGAAGAACTGCGAACAACGATGTTGGCAGTTCTTTGCACCGAACTAAATCTTGAGGGCATACACGACCAAGATGGATTTGCACTGAGCTACGGCGGGATTCGCGACGGAGACTACATTCGTTTCCGACCCGGCGCAGCCGCCCGCGTCGACGACTGGCAGGTACTGACGCCGCTGCGCAATGACGCTTTCGGAGCAAGAGACATCAATCGCATGCTGCACCGGACCTTTCGCAAGGACGTGATTGCCTGGGCCAACAATGGGCACCCACACGGCGGCAGGACAACGCCGCCAAGGGGGATGGAGGAAATCGTCTACGGGGACAAAGTTATCAACGTGCGCAACCATAGCCGGAAGTTTGTGAATCCGGATTCTGGAGCACTCAAGTACATCGCCAATGGCGAAATTGGTGTGGTTGAGGGTGAAATCGTTTCGCGCGATTCCACCACGGACCCGTGGCTCACAAAGGTCGAGTTTTCGTCACAGAAGGGATATGTCTACAATTTCGCGAAGACGGACTTTGATACTGACAAGGGACCTTCGCTGGAATTGGCCTTCGCGGTGACTGTTCATAAAGCGCAAGGCAGCGAGTTCGAAACCACTATCCTTGTACTGCCGAAGAAGAGCCGGCTCATCAGCCGCGAGATGCTCTACACGGCTCTGACCCGTCAGAAGAAGCGAGTGGTGATACTTCACCAAGGTGACCTTGCGGAACTACAGCAGTTGGCCACAGATGACAACGCAGTCATCCCAGCTCGCTTCACCAATCTGTTCGAGAAGGAGGCGCCGGAGTTGTTGCCAGCACCAGTGCAAGTGAACGGCAACTGGTTAGATGAGAAATTGATTCATCGGTCCCGTCGAGGCACGTTACTCCGTTCGAAATCAGAAGTCATCATCGATGATGCGCTGGCAGCGCATGGTATTGAAGCAGGCTATGAAGTTCGGTTTTACGGAAAGGATGGCGACTATCGCCTTCCCGATTTCACAATCACAGACGAATCACTTGGCAGAACCATTCTGTGGGAGCACTGCGGCATGCTTGCAGACGCAGGCTACGCGAAGAGATGGAAGAACAAGTTGGAATGGTACCGGGAAAATGGCGTCGCGCTGCTCTCGGATGGTGGGGGCGACAGGGCATCACTGGTGGTAACCATCGACGACGAGCGTGGGGGCATCGACGCGAGGGCGATTGAAGAGCTCATCACTGAAATCTTCGAATGATTCGCGCAGAGATGCTCAGCAAGGCATCGCGTGTGAAGCGTTGTGGTTTTTGCAGGAGTCATAAGTATTTCCTTTCCGGTTAACAGCAACGTGCTGCACCCCGGTATAGCTTTTGATGCCTGTGACATAGCGGAAGTGCAGGTGGCGGCAACTACTTGACAGCCTTGTACAGTTTCAAGGATTATCGTCAGCGGTGCCGAAGACCACCCCGTGCCGTAGGAAATCGGCAGTCTGCGAGGTACGTGCGGAACGAGGCCAGGACAACCTGGCCTTTTTCTTTGCCGGCTGCGGCCCCACTGACAATAAAAAGGAGAACTCGCATGGCCTTCACGCAACCAGTGAGCCTGCCTGCCGGATTTGCCTGCTCAGCCAAGCAGGTGCTCAATCCCTGGGAGCAGACGCTCTATAACCTTTGCGAAGAATACTTCTACCGCAACCAGAAGAAGGCGAACCGCCACCCGGTGCTGAGCCAGGTTCGGTTAAACGAGGCTATCAAACTCAGCCATACTGACATCGCGGATATACCGGTACCTACTACGGTGGTGGGTGCCGTGACGATGCCTGCATTCGAAATGAAGATTTCCCTCGCTGCACTGTCTTTCGACATACTTATCATCGACGGAAACGGGTATCCCAAGGCAGTTTTCGAAGCCGATGGCAAATTCCACAAGGAGCCAACGGACTTGCATTTGCTGAGCACCGCAGCCGCGGAGGCGAGAGTTGAAGACTGGGCCAAGCAGCTCACTCGGGATGCATACAAAGACGCCATCGCCAGAGATGCCCAAATTCCACTGTTTCGCCTGGATATCGAAGGCACGCACCCGCACCTTGAGGTGGTACGCGGCACGCTCGACAATTACCCGCGGTTTTCGCGCGACGTGAGCTATCCCACTGATAACGGATTTGTGCAGTACGATGCCGAAAGCTATCCAGACGCAAAACGGCTTATCGAGATGGAAGACATAGAACTACGTCTTGTCAAGGAGAACTGGCCCTTTCCCGCCGACTGGGAGTACGTGACTTCCTTTGATGTCCGACAGTTCCACTTGGACTACCACCCCTAATGTAGCAGCGCGCAACAAAAACGCTGGTGTTAGTCACCGCCCACCACGAAATAAGGGGAATTCCTATTAACAACATCGCCGTGACCTTTCCGCCGGACTTTACTTGCGCTGCCCAGCCAGTGCTTAATCCGCAGGGTCAAACCCTTCACAAGTTATGCGAGGAATACTTCTATCTCAGTCAGAAGAAATCTAACCGCCATCCAGTGCTTAGTAAGGTTCGCCTTACGGATGCCTTTAACGTTAATTGCACCTGCATCAACAGAATTCAGCTCAACGTTATTTCGTTTGAGCTTCTTGTCACCACTGGCAACGGTTACCCGAGGCTCGTGTTCGAGGTCGGAAATTTAACTCAATCTGAGCCTTACCGTAGCCAAAACGCGCTCAAGGCTGCGATTACGAAATCGGTCAGTATTCCGAGGTGGCACAAATGCTTCGACGGACCGTTTCCCTCGCTCGAAGTGGTGCATAAAGAGGCAGGCCTGGGCGGCGTAGACACCAGATGCACTGAGGTTGAAAAGCGCGACCTCAATGCGGCCGACATCGAGCTCTGGCTTATTCGCCAGAACTGGCAATTCCCCGCGGGATGGGAATTTGTCACCAGCTACGAGGCATATTTAGCCAAGTCCAAGGTGTAGGGGCTGCGGCGGCACGCGGGCGGTAAGCACGAACGTCGGGTGCTGGCTGGTCAGCAGCAAGAACATCTCCCAGGTTGCAAGCGAGATGGCGCGATAGCCGGGGCGCCTGACTTCGGCCTCGTAGCTCTGCCAGGTGCGCTCCGGGCGCTCCTGCGCCGGTGAGACGAGCAGCGCGCTTCGCTCTGCGGCAGTTTGACCGCCTTGCGGCCCGATTTCACTTGCGCCGGCGCAGGCTAGTCGACGCGCGCGATAATCGGACCGAACGCTCACTTTACCGTCGCCCAGCATCTTGAACTGGGCCTCCGTATTTATCTTCTCCGTAAAGGGCCGCGTGCCCTCGATGCTGGTTTCGCTCAACGTCAACAGTGCGCGCTCCAAAGTGGTCTCGAACATGCCATAGGCGACGATGAACGAGCCAATGAGCATGAGGTGATTTGGCTCGAGCCCAAGCATCATCAACCGAGACTGGATTTCCAGCGATTTGGCCGGGTAGTTGTACGGCTGGTACAGGTCGAGGACGACAGCAACGAATAGGCTAGCGACATACTCCTTCATTACCCCCCGCGTTCATGGGCACGCCGGAAAGTCCTGTCAACAGCACGCACGCACCAGCAGATGTGCGCCCGGCAGAGAAGCTCGTCGCCGACATCTACAACGCGCTGAAAAGGCATGAGGACGTCTGGAAGAAAACGCTGTTCATCATTGTCTTTGACGTGCATGATTTCCGCGCATCGCCGCAGTTCCAGCGGCCTCATCATTCATCATCAGATTCAACGTCAGTCACTTCATCGGGCGGCAAATTGTGCATTTCTCTCAGGTATGCTGCATGAGAAGCTGCTAGAGACGCAAATTGCTCCAGCTTATTTATCTTGTTCTCCAATATTTCACGGGATAATTTCGCCTCATCAGAGGAACGGTCAAGGCCACCGTCAATAAAGTTGATGATGCGGACTTCAAGCGTCACATCCGCTTCCGCATCGACAGCGCTCTGTATCCAAGGCTTCGATTCTTCTGAGGCCTGCTCGGCCGCCTCGGCCAAAAAGTACTGCACCAAAATCCGCGACGCGTCGTCAAGTTCCTCCGCGAGGCCAAGCAACTTCGCAACGACATCTTCAACTTCAACGTCTGCCGGCGGCTCGTGCATAAAGCGAAATCGCGAACCGTTGGTGGCATCAAGTGAGTCAAGCGTCCGCAGGAGTGGCTCTAACTTTTTCAAGGGACGGAGTCGAGGCGGCAGACTGTACCTCTGCGCCCATAGCTGAAAGACCAATTCAGCACACGAGTTTTGTGCCGTGACTCTGTCCTCAGGAGGGGCAGCCTCGGCGTTGTGGATACGTTCAGCAAGCAGGTGCGCCATCCACTGAGTAAGTTCGTCGTCTCCAAGCTTCAGCTGTACGATAAGCCGCTTGCCGAGTTCAATCACTGCTCTTGAGCGTTCTAGCGATTCCATCTTCTTCAATTAGGTAGTAGCGGTTGTAGGGGGACACATACGAGCTATGGTCATCATTATCTGAACTATAGCGCGGGCCCCGTCGGCGCAGCCTGAGACCAACGACAAGGAAGTGCCCAGGATTGGCGGCGAGGAGCTCCTTAAGAAAAGCTCTGTCAGCACTCAAGCGGGTACCTGGAATTGTCTCCTCTTCGCGACCGTAACCACTCGATTGGGTCCATGTCTCACTTCGCATGAGCGCACCGTTCTTGGTCACCCACCTACGCCCATCGTCCACGGAGCGTAAGCCCATCGTTGAGATTGTGGCGGCGTTCGGCTCATCGCCGGGAACACGTACGCGCTCACCCCAAGGGTCGTATTCGTCAACACCAGATGATTCACCGTGGTCAGACTTCCACCGACGTAGCCTGAATTGAGCACTCAGGTTAATCACCGATGTCGGCTCAGGAGCTTCACCATTTGACCTCGTGGCCGCGTCTTCATCCGGCATCGCTTGGTCTTCCTCGAATCGGAAGAAGTAGCCTCGGGGGTCCGAGGATGTTTGCGCCGCGCAGAGAAATGCCGCCGCAGAGAGTCTTGGTACCAACGCACTGTTCACCGAAATGGTCTCTACGGAGTCATTTATACCACTTGTCCAGTCCCCGGCTACTACCTGCAGCCCCTCGTCGGTCTCCATAAGACTATCGAGATGGTCAGTGGTTATCTGCCAGCGCCATTCTTTGTCGCCGTATCTCTCCGGAGCAGGAGGAATCTTGGTAAGTTGAGGGTCGCGTCTATCCGCCGCCCACTTGCCGTCCTTGCGCGTAAGAAGGCGATATTCAATCCATTCGTCAAAGTCATTTTCGATGCTGTAGGTCGCCTTGCCAACCGGGTTGGTTTTAAGCAGCTTCGCAGCCACTATCATCAGTGCATGATACGCACTGTACGCCGCAAGGTCTTCAACGCGGGGCATGGTTCCGTGTGAGTGGCTGGTCTGCTCGTGTGCAAATACGCCATGCGTGTAGCGCGCGTCGTGATTACGCCTGGCGGTAATACCCCCCATATACTCGCGGATGGCTTGGACGGCGCGTCTAGCAATTCCGCTTGGCGATATGCCGAAGACTCGGCCTAGAGGAGTAAGCCAATATGGGCCAATGTCCAATCCAAAGTGGTATTCATCCACGACCTCGTCAGTCGAGTCGCCGGATGCCTCTGACTCTATCTCAGGTTCTCTATAGGAAGCATGCTCGACGAGTGGCAATTCAGTTGCGTTGATTTTCTCAGGGTCGCCCAGCGTGGTTGCCTCACCCAAAAGTTCAGGAAGTTCGCGCAAAGCGCTGGCTGCGAAATGACGCAGGAGCACGTGCTCTTCCTTAGCTGACGTTAAGAGAAAATCGCCAAAGAGGAACACCATATCACGATGCTCAGCAGCGCACCGAGCTAGCGCAATGTTGAGCCACAGACGAGAATGCCATTCATAAAAGACAAACCGCTTATCAACGAAAGCGCCCGGTTTGCTCACGACAGCCACTTTGGCGAGTGCAGACAGTACCGGGACCCAACCAAGCTCGATGGTCGCCCGCACGGCGTGTGCAGCCTCCCAGCGCACAGACGCACTAGGTGAGCCTAGTGCGGCCCACAGATAACCAGCCACCGCGCCCTCGCAGCTATCCTCCGGCTTCATGACATCGCTCCAGGGACCGTCGCCGTCTTGGGGACGCATGTCCATCTCGTGAAGTGACAGCCCAAAGTGCAACGCGTCGTCGGCCTCGTCGCTCGTTAAAAGATGAGACAGCGATTCCAGCATTTGAAAGAGCTCTCCAGAGTTAAGCGTCGAGACTTTGACAAGAAACCCTTCAAGCGTTACTTCCACAATCTGGTCATCGGTAACAATGCCTTCGCTGATGAGCTCGCGGTATGGAAACGAGCTTCCCCACCTCCGTCTCCTGGCCCACTCGGGGCTTCTTCTACATACGGCTAGCGCTACGCTTGCCAGTGCCTTGCGTAGAGCAACCGGCTTCATACTTTGCTGCCCGAGCACATCTAAGAGATGCCTTAATTCATAGTTCCCAAAATCCGGCCACTGCGCAACGGCTAGACAGAACTCGGCGGCACCGCCCAAGCCACATCGCTGCAGCGCCTCTGTGTAGAACTCAAAAGTCTGGTAAGGCGGGTCGAAATCTTTCAGTAGCAAGTAAGCGCTGCGAAGCTCCACTGAGCTCGTTAGGTCTACTCCGTTGAATAGAACATTCCAATCGGGGTCGTTGCGCTTCACCGACATCTGCGGCGCGTTCTGCCTTACAGAATTCCCGCTATCACTCTTCGGTTGCCTCGATGCAGCGAGAAGCCTGTCAAGGTCGGAATCCACGAAGTCGCAAGCGCGTGCCAGCGTTGAAACTCCCTCGAGGTCGCTCTCGGCAGGCGAGCTGAACTTAAAATAGCGATAGCCAACACCGAGAATTTTGCGCTGAACATCCTTGGCAGACTCGTGTTCAAGAGCTTTCGCCAGGTCCTCTGCCCGTGACCACTTGTCGCCAATCGGGCAAAGCGCAATTGGCGCTATGGGCGGTAACAGGCCGCGCTTCACTGAGCGGTCGACAGCGATTTTCAAAAGTTTGTCTGCGTATCCAAGCTTCCGGTCTCGCCAACGGCTCAGAGTTGCTATCGTGGAAGCTGGGCATAAGCTCAATAATCCATCGATGGTGTGGTTCCAGTCGAAATGTTTGTCTCTTTCAACATAATCGTAAGCTAGCTCTGCGCCTCGTGCTAGCCTGTAGGCAGACTTTGGTCGGACTGAGCTGTTCTTTCCGCTTGCCTCGGCGAGGCAAAGGAGCGCCCCCCAGCGGTCCGAGTTCTCCTCCCCGATGCGGCTTGAAATCTCTACCGCCCGCTCGAAATAGGAGCGGGCCTCCGCTTTACTGGTCAGGAAAATGGCGCGCGCAAGATTTTGGTAGGACTCGACTCTAGATTCAGCGCGTTCACGTTGATTTTCTATAGCTTCGTAGGTCCGAACAGACACTTCGAGCGCAATACTCTCGAGGGCTTTTTTGCGGGCTGCCAGGCGACAGATAGCTGTCATGGCAGCGGTCCCGAAAGCGTCCGCGTTCTCTTTAAACCAGTTCAGAAATGCGGCAAGGGTTTTGGTGTCCGATACCGACGCATCACGTATCGCTCGTATCCATTCCAGTGCCGCGATTTGCTCTAAGTTGAAGACATTGTAGTAATCTTTAGACCCAGCAGCTTTCGTTGCATTGAGCGCCTCCTGGGTGGCCGCATTAAACTCGGGCGGAATCTTTCCACACGCAATCTCCGCGGTCAGGCGGAACCAAGCCAAGACACCTCCCGTAGACAGTTCAAACGCTTCGGTTTCGGAGCTTCTGCTGTGATGGTTCGGTTTTTTCTCCAGTTCTTCACGAATTTCTTTTGGGGCTAAATCAATAAGCACAAGTTGCCTGCCCAATAATGCGGCCTCTAGACAGTACGCCCTCAGTATCGCCGGCCGTTCCGAACCGTGACGCGTAGTCAATTCTATGGGCGGGTGTTCTGGCAGATAGCGACGTATGACCTTCGCCCATGTCGCGTCATCACGAGGCAGCGCTTGTAGTGCCTGTAAAACAGCGGATGCGACACCGTTAAGCACGCTCCAGTTGGAAGTCGACCTATCCGGGTTATGAAGTTGAATTCGGCGGCTAGCCAGTGCTCTCATGAGTGTCTCAACCGGTTTGGCCGGAAGAGTGTGACCACCATTGCACGCTTCGACGGCCAATCCCAGCATTAGCCAGATATCTCGCGCGCCGTGTTGCGCCAACTGGTCAAGCAATTCATATCGTCCAAGGTCAACAAGGCGACGCGCCAAGATACCGCCTGCGGTCATAGAGAGCGGCCTTGGACTCCACACGCTGAGAAATTTGACTGCGTCTTGCGGTCCTTCCGCTAGCAGCTTAGCCATCGCCAGTTCGGCAATGTCGCTAGCTTCAACTTGCTCGTTCGATTTTTCACGCTCTTCCTGGGGCATGTCTGCCCACGAATATAGCCAATCTATCGCCATCCTTAAGTGGCTTCGCGCTTCAGAAAGGAATTCCACTCGCCCCGCCAGCAAGCCAGCTTCATAGGCGTGATGAGCACCTGTCCAAGTTCCCCGGAATGCGCGCCGAGACACCAGTTCGTCGATACGGTCGGAAGAAAGAAGCGCAGACGCGATGTCGGTGTTTCCCTGTATTAGGTCATTCTGGCGCGCGACGCCGGCGAGTTCACCGGCTAATTTGAGCGCAAGTTTTGCCGCCGAAGCGTAGCGTTTCTCTTGTAGGCAAGCCTTCAACGCAAAGGTCAAGCGCTGCACCTCCACATCACGACGTTCGAGCGGGTTCGCTGTGGGCAGACCTTCGGAAGATAGAGCCAATTCGACCAGCTCATCCATTCGCCCCGCTGCCAGCAGCAGTTGGGGAATGGCCGATGCGACATAAGAGCTAGAGGCTGTTAGGGGCTTCAATCGATGCAAAAAAGTAGCCAGCTTTTCCTTTTCAGGCTGGAAGTTCTGCCGGAACCAAGTTTCTGAAGGCTCATCTAGGAAGTGAAGACTTCCACCTTTCACCAGCAGCGGTCGTCCCAAATCATAGGCGAAGCTCTTTACTGCGCTTTCAGTCGTGCCTGAAATCTCAGCAAGAACTGCAATTGGAACCAACGGCCGCAGCACGGCTAAGCCTTCGCAGATTAGTCCAATCTGTTCAGCTTCGACATGGCCTTCTCGAAACTTCAGCTTCTCGACCGCTTGCGCCAGCAGGTCGGCGATAGCCCGCTCAACTGTCGATGGTGAAGGCCCTAACGCCTTCAACATGTCCTTTAATGGCAGCTTACGACTCAAAGCCACCGCCTGAACTCGCGGATTGGAACTGCTTAAAAATCCGAAATCGGAGATATCGCTATCGGTAGCGTCTGGATAGAAATTCTTTAGGTGTTTAGCTGTCTCCTCGCGGCTGAATGGGCGAAGTTCAACAAGAATCGCATCGGGTGGTGCCTGCAAATGGTCTCGCCGATGGGTCCGGCAGGTGAGCACAAGCTTCACACCATCCGGCATCACCGTACGAATGAGGTCGGGCACGAAGGCCGGGTCATCGAACTCTCTAGCTGCCATAACCGCATTGTCCGCAGCATCGACTATCAAAAAGAGGTTGGCAAGGGGAGTTTTGGCTCGAAGTAAGGTGACAGCCTGAGCCAGTCTTGCCACAAATGCGCGCATGTACTGCTTGCTATCCGTTCCCCGAACTGGAATCAACGGATGACACAACCCCTGAGCGGCAAGCTCGTTTGCTATTTGCGGAAGCGCGTCCTTTTCTCGGTGTCGGTAATGTTGCGCGCTTCTGTAAAGCCCATCGCCAAAGCAATCGTAGAGAACCGCGACGGAACCTTCGGGGGCAGACTTGGAAAGCTGCCACACGAGGATTGACTTCCCGACGCCACCTTCTGCATGCAGGATGACAGGGTGAGTCGCGGACTCCAGAATAGCGCGAATTTCTCCCTCCTGCTCCCGCGGAAGTGTGCCGTCAGCAGGGCCTGCAATCAAGCACGGTGCTGGCAAAAGGTCCGCCTCATCAGTCTCGAGCGCACGGAGTACATCAGGACGACGAATAGATGGATTCGAAGCTTGCTCAGACGTAGCCTTCCTCGTCACCAACTCCTTGAGCTGAAGCGGAGCACCGGAATCAGTCTCGACCAGGTATGTTCTTACATCCTTGAACAGTAGATTGCGCTGATTCCAGAGGTCAGGTTCCCCCGGTTCAATTGTGAAGAGCTTGAAAAAATTTGCCTTCTCACTTTCGAGTCCCTTCACATATCCGAGCAGAGTATTCGCAACTGAAGGGTGTCGCGTAGTTTTCCCAGCGGCGAGGTCCGCTAGCGCTTCAATCACTTTCTCATCGATGGGACGGTTGGTCGTGAAGGTGAAGCGCAAGGTATCCTTGAGTTCATCCCACGTGAACGCCTCGCGCAGCTTCGCAAAACGGTCTGCAAAGCCTTTAAGCGTGTTGCTCAGCCCGCTGGCAGTCCACGGGTCGCGCGCACGCTTCGTAGAATGCTTCAACTGCACATAGCGAATGAGGCGCGCGTCCTTTAACCTCTCGCTGCCAAAGTAGAAACCTACATCGATAAGCTCATCGCCTTCGTTGGCAGAGCCCGGCCCCTCGAGAGCCGATGCGCCCTCAATGGAAATGGCAACCAAGTCGCTAACGCCCGGCAATAGCGATAGGCAGTGGCGCGCGGCCCAATGATAGTGGAACTGGTCGCCATCTCTGCTCGTTCGCACCAAGTCCGAGTCGGTGGTTACAGCACCGGCGGTAGTAGCTTTCGAGTTCATGAAGCTTCAGAATTCCGCAGCTGCGTACCGTCACCTTCTAATAATTCGGCCGGGCCAATAATAAGCATAAGTGCATTCGTGAAAGTTGCATAAACCAGAGTCACAACACGAGCGAGCTCTGTTTTGTGTTGACTATCGTACAAAGGTAACATTCGGATTGTAGAATCATGCTTTATTTGCACAACTTCATATTGCCACGTTGGACGCATTTCAGATAGTCCTCTGCGGAAGAAGTAGCCATCTGTTAAGGGGCAATTTGCGCTGTGCAGCTATGACTTGGTTTGCGGACATTCCACCCACTCTGGCTTGCGGACTTTTGGTGTCGAGGTCGCAGGTCTTTGGCATCGGCGAGCAATGACTAGCGCGACGCAAGCTCTCGCTCCTGGTCACCGCCCTTGATGTGGCAATCCTGCGGCCGGAGCGCTACGATGTTTGGCTCAGTTCTAAAAATCCTGAGTTTGCGCGCACGCATAGAGCTGTACCCTGCTAATGAATTGAGCGCACAGCCGGTGCTGGCCAATTCAACCACCTAGAGGAAACCAATTTATGGAGCAACCTTTTCCCCAAATGCTGTTACCACAAGCGTTGACTTACGAGTTTCTGGGAACATTTGCGCGCTGTGAATATGCCCTCAAAAGCTCAGGTTTCGCAAAAGGCAAAACGGCCTCAGTAGAGGCAAACTGGGATACTTTTGCTACAGCTATCGATTGGCACTTGCGGCGTGTAACCGACGAGGCCTTCAAGCAAGCCGTACATTTTCTATTAAGCGAGCCTCCGCGAAAGCAGGTCCTTCGGAATGGAAGGGTTGATTGGAAAGACTCGCCGCCCGACCCAAACCTCCCCAAAGCGCAGCAGGTGCTCCTGATGGTTCGCCGAATTAGGAACAACCTGTTTCATGGCGCAAAAGTGTGGTCACCAGAGTATGGCAATCGTGCCCGCGACATCAAGCTGGTTGAAGCCGGATTACTCGTTCTCAAGCACTGCAGTTCACTCAACCGAGAGGTACAGTTGGCCTACGAGATTGGGGCCTTCTAATCCTCTCGCCAAACGGACGTCTACTGATTCCTCTTTTGGATTTCCACTGGTCTGCGGTTCCTGATGATGATAGATTACCAGCATTACAGGCCAACCTTGGAAATCACACATGAGTACATACGCCGAAATCAAAGCGCAAATTGCGGAGCTGGAAAACAAGGCAAAAGAGGTGCGCATATCGGAGGTTGCGTCGGCGAAAGCAAAGATTGCTGAAATCATGCGGACCTATGGTCTGACCATTAGTGACATTGGCAACATCGCAAAGCCGACGATATCGAAGGTCCGCCGGCCAGTTCCACCAAAATACCGTGATACGGCAACCGGTGAAACCTGGACGGGCCGCGGCCGCGCCCCTCGATGGTTGGCGGGTAAAAACAAAGACGATTTTCTTGTCAAGTAACTGCCTGGATGATGTGATTGAGCGCTTTGAAGATGGCGGCGGCACGGCTAGATGAGCGTGCCGCCATTTTCATTTAACCCTTCGACTAGAGCAGCACCACCCATTGCTCCTTGGCGCTGCAGCCGCCTACACGCTTCCTTCAATCGCTTCTTAGTGAATCCGAACCCTTATCTCAGGACTTTTATTGTCATTGGAGAGTGTGAGAGAGCTTTTATATTGAAAATAAATATGCATAAACGTGCGTGTTTATGCTTAATGCCCAGTCCTACTTGAAATTTCCTCTGCGCAGCTCCTTGTTCATCCGTACCGCCTCATCTTGCTCACTGCGAATCCGCGCCTCGAGCTTCGGGTTTGCAGCCAGATTTGTGCGTGCTGACAACGGGAATTGCATTCGGATATTGATTTTTTAATACAACAAACATGTAAAATAGCAATTACATATCGGGCGTCAGGGCCGCCGCCCACGACAAATTTCGGAGAGAGCGTAGTGCCGACTAGAACGACTGAAGGTTGCGGCAGCGAACCTGGACAACGCTCATGACGAACGCGAAAAATAGCTTTGGCGCATTATTGGACCCGATTCATGGCGTCGACAACGTCCTGAAGGAAGTGACGATGACGCCGCCGCTCGAACAGCCGCGGCTTCTTTTCGTTCGAATGCAGGAACACATTCCGCAAGTCAATGCGCTTGCGGAATTGCTCGTTGACCAGCTCGTCAACTACGTCATACCTCTTCGCAAACGGAGAGAAGCCTCCGCCCAGAGCAACAACTCGGCGACGGGCGGCGATTTGGCAGCGGCATTGCGGCTTCGCCGCGAGGCCAAACGACTCCTAGTCACGTATAACCAGAAGCACCCCGGACGCTATGGCGAAGTCGGCGAGCTCATTGCGTATGTTGTCGCGGTGCGATACCTCGGCGCGGCGCAGCTCGGCGCGAAAATGGCGCTTAAGACGTCTTCCGAAATGCCAGTGCATGGGGTTGACGGATTGCATGGCAGTCAAGCTGACGATGGGTCCGTTCTCTTCTACCTGCTGGAATCAAAGCTAACCCCAAGCGCAACGGATGCGTCGCGAGAAATGGTCGATTCCATCGCGGAGCATCAGGCAGACCGGGGACGGATGCTGAACGAACTTCGCCTTGTTAGCGATTTGTCTAACCTAGATTCTTTAGAGGGAGATGCGCGTGTGGCGGCTAAGTCGTTCTTCAACTCCTACACTGGCGATGGCAGCCATCTCCGGCGTCGCGACATCCACGTCGGTAGTCTCGTATTCAGCGAGAGTGCCTTCCAAGACAAACTGCCTCGTGACCTCAGTAAGCCGCCAGAAATTCATGAGGAACATCTAGAGAAGTTGTATGCGGCCAAGCACGGCGCGTTCAGCAAGAACCTGAAGAATCAGGCCGATGCGAAAGGCGTTGACCTGGGCGGGTGCATCGTCTTTTTGGTTGCTATACCTGATGTCAATGAATTCAAGCGAATCTTTTCCGAGTTGAACACATGAGCACATTCGCCACCGAAGTTTCGTTTGAAATCCGACAGGAGCCGGGCTTCTGGAGAGACCTTGCCGAACTTCGCGCGGTAGGCATCCGGTCGACAGTACTGCAGGAAAATGAGCAGGTCCGCATTGAAGGACCAGTTCTTGCCGAACAGGCCCTGACGCGCCTGCTCAATACCGCGAGTGTCTTCGCATCCGCAAAGGACGAAGAGAGTAAGGACCTGGCTCAGCAGATTGCGGTGTTCGCAAGTTTGGCCTCGGTCGACGATGTCGTTCGCGAGGCAAGCATTAGCATTCTTTCTGACCTCGGCAACTTCCCCGGTCTCCGTAAATTGGAACACGAGCATCCTGTCGACCTCGGCTTCGAAACCTACATGCGCAGCTCACTACTACGAGAGCTCAACACTGTCGATATGGCCGGCGCACGGGTGCCGCTGACGGAGTACCAGCTCGACCTCTGGCGAAGCTTGGACTCGTCTCCGGCTACAGCTGTCTCCGCGCCGACCTCGTCTGGAAAGTCTTTTGTTGTGCTTGAGCATTTGGCCGAGCGCGCCATTGCATCCAAGCGATTTGGCGCAATCTATATTGCACCGACACGGGCGTTGCTGGCTGAGATACACGGCAAATTGGAAAAACGCCTGTCGAGCATTTCCGATTCCATCCGAATCACGACCATTCCGGTGCCCGACCCAGAGAGCCGGCCGAAACAAATTTACGTGCTTACACAGGAGCGAGCCCAGTTTCTTCTGTCGACGGTCGCCGTCGCCGGCCTCATTGACATTGTCATTTCCGACGAGGCACAGTCCCTCGGTGACGACAGCCGAGGCATGATTTTGCAGGACACGCTTGAGAAGTTGCGCGAGTCCAATCCTGCTGCTCGCTTCCTTTTTTTGGCGCCGGGGGCCTCTGGCCTACAGCTGATTGGCGACTGCATCGGGCTTCCCGAAATCACCGTAAAGGAAACGGCTATTTCACCGGTGGTGCAGAACCGAATCAGTGTTGGTTTTTCCGTCCTCGACGAGCACATGGTGCGTCTCGACTTGGTTACTCCGAAGAAGCTTGAGCCAATCGGGACGTACCAGTTCAAACGTGGGTTTGCGTTAAGCGACGACACGAAGCTCGCGGCGGTCGCGCTCGAGCTGGGTGCATCAGGCCGGTCCTTGGTTTATGCCACGGGAGCCAAAAACGCGGAAGATTTAACGGAACTACTCGCACGTAATCGCCAATCTGAAGGCTCGAAGGGGTTATCTGACCTAGCGAAATTCATCGAGCAACATATCCACAAGCAATATTCTCTTGCGAATTATGTGCGGCAAGGTGTCGCTTTCCACTATGGAAACATGCCGAGCCTCTTGCGCGAAGGAATTGAGGCGGCGTTCAAGCGTGGCGAACTGGATTACCTTTGTTGCACAACCACTCTGTTTCAGGGAGTGAATCTCCCTGCACGGAACGTCTTCATTGATACGCCAACTCGGGGTAAGGGCGCGGCGCTCGATGAAGCTTCGCTGTGGAACTTCGCTGGTCGTGCGGGGCGTCTTGGTGAGGAATTGGTTGGCAATGTGTTCCTCGTGAACTACGCGAATTGGGAGACGAAACCACTAAGCGAGCGCAAGCCGTTCCCAATGCAGTCGGCTTTCAAGCAAACAGTAGAGAAGGATTTTGATGCGGTCGTTGAGGCACTGAAGGCTGCCGTGGACAAGGCTCCCATTATTGTGCGCGACCGCGCGTCTGGCGACCGGATTACCGCTGCGGCAGGTCTAATCCTGGTTCGTTCGTCCGAGAACACACTGGACGGGTTGCTAGGACGCCGTAATCTCTCGCTAACTACTCAGCAAAAAGACACCCTCACGATGCTGGCTGACCAGGCGCTTACGAGCCTTGAGCTACCGACTTCGGTTTTGACCACTAGCTGGATGCTCGACCCAGTCGCACTCGCAGGCCTTCTGCAGCGGATTCGTGAACTTGTGCGTCAGCGCGACTTCTCGAAATTGATGCCCTCGAATCCCTCGGGCGACGCGTACACAGTGTATAACTCGATTATCCGCCGACTGTATAAGTATCTAGGAGGTATGAACCTTTCAGGAGAAGAGGGGAAAAAACAGCGCGGCTATGTTAACCACGTGACAGTTACAGCCTTGAAGTGGATGCAAGGCGAACCATTGACGCAGTTAGTCGCCGAAGCCGTAAAGTACAAGAAGAAGGTCGCGCAGCAAGCGAACAAACGGCCACTCACTCAGGCGGCTATCGATGGCGCAATCCGGGAAATGTTCACGCTTATCGAACAAACGATTCGATTCAAACTTGTCCAGTGGGCGAAGGCCTACGTCGACCTTCTGAAATACGCCCTTGTCCAAGAGGGGCTGGAAGATAAGGTTACCCAGGTCTACGACTTCTCGTTGGCTCTTGAACTCGGGGTGTCGACGCACACTGGTCGTTCGCTGGTCGAATTCGGCTTGTCGCGAATCACAGCCGCCGCAATTGCCTCGCTTATTACGGATTCGTCGATGAATTCGGACCAGGTTCGCACTTGGTTCTTACAGCAGTCGACGTCCTTGGTACAGCAACTGTCACCGTTGGTGGTAGCTGAATTGAGTGAACGCGGTCTGGTTTCGGCCGAATACTCGGATTGAATTTCAGAACTCGCCAAGCTTCCAATAATTTGGAAGCTTGGTGGCCGATATTAAGCGTTACGCGTTGGGTTCCGGCGCGGATGGTACTCCCCATACGACGGGGGAGCCGTAATTACGGACTGCGATTGGCGCAAGCCCTTCAACGTTTGCATCATGAAAAAAGGCGGTCGCCGAATGGCATTAGCAAATTCATTTTTTACCACGAAAGGTCTGTTTGTACGTCGGCTGAATGAGAACCGGTACACCGTTCATGATGTCTTTGGCACAAGCTGCTTGCCATTCACTACGAAAAACGAAACCGAACTTGTCGATGTATTGTTAGCCAAGTTTAAAATACGACCGTTGGTCGACGTCCAAAACCTAAGTGAGTTTCCACACTATAGTGAATTCAGGTGGAATCAGCTCGAGTATTACTATGTTGCCCATTTAAACTACGCACTTCACACCTATTTGGTGGCTGATTCACAATCGTCAAAATATCACGATGAGCAATACTTTCTGCCCATCGCCTACCTCGAACTAGGGCACGGAGATGGCGCTCGTCAAACTTTAGAAATAATAGACAGAACTGTGCGCGATGCAATAGAAAAGGGAATTGCACCTTTCTCAGCCGAGACATTAGAAACTTGGCTCGTAATAAGTCAATTTAAACGAATCTGTACTGAAATAATGTCTCTCATCAGCCGTGCGATAGCATCATTCATCGACTTATTGAAAGTGCAGCGCTCCTGCATAATTAATGCAGTGCCATCAATTTCTCAACTTCGGACAAATGAAGTAATTCATCGTGGCCATGATTCTTATGCTGCAGCGACCGCTGCGTCGATGTCTGCAATTTCAATGTGCACATCACTCGACTTGTTGAGCAAACTTATTCACTATCTCGACCAATTAGACCCTAAAGCTCTAAAGTTTAAACCAGCTGGAGGACGTCATTTTTCAGACCTGACCAAGTTCAACGCTCGGCGCGTGCCTAGGGAGATTGGGAGCGAGCTCATGCTCGAACGCAGTTCCAATGCAGATATTGCGGAGCTTATCCAGTTTCGCCATGACGTCGTTCACTCCACATCCGCCCTAGAACTCGAGAAGGTCTACGTTGGAATTGCTACTGCTGAAATAAACGATATGCCATTGCACTATTCTTTCCAAGGCTGGCGCGATTGTCTTCCAAACGGACAGCCTGAACGGTATTTGGGCCGAGATTTCTTTATCGAGAGCCATCAGGACATAGAGCAGCGCCTCTTTACTTGGTTGCAATCTGTCATAGCACTTCAACTTAAAGCCGGAAAGCGCATCCACGAATTCTTGCTAGCAAATAAAATGGATTAGTCTATGTCACTAGGCAATAAGGTGACCGTAGCACATTGAAGCCGATTAACGGCTCCGAACAGTTTTGGCCCTCATAATTGTTGGACTGGCCGATGAAGCCCACGAGATTGTCAAAGCCGACAATTTTATGGTCATCAGCGTTATAACCAACGACGCTATCTAATAAGTGGAGACGGAGGGGCGGCTTATCCAACTGTCTCTAGGGCTGCATTGAGCTGCAAAAGCTCCAGCAACTGCCGATGCGCGCTTACCGGCAGGGATTGAGCCATGTCACTCTGCCCTAAGAGAACCTCAACCGTCAACGACGAGCGTTGGTCATCGATGCGGCGGCGATTGAAGAGATTATTACCGAGGTCTTCGAATGATTTGCGGTGGCAGGGACCAGCAGGTTTAAAATTGCGAATTATGTTTTGAGAACCAGGAGCGGTAAATGGTTTTAGTGCCAAAGAAGAAAACAGAGCTTCAGCAGGTGTCGATGGAGGTCAAACTATTGAAGCAAATTGGCGCAGGTGGCAATGGGGTCGTCTATTCGGGCACACATGTCAGCTTGGGCTCGGTTGCTGCGAAGTTCATGCTTAACAATGACAAGAAGCGCTACGGTCGGTTCTGCGATGAAGTTAAAATCGTTACTGGTCTGTTGCAGGGTTCACCTCGAGTGTTGCCCATTTTGGAGGCTCACTTAGCTGCCCCTGATATAGACGTTCCATATTACATCATGCCACTCGCTGAACCGGTCACAAAGGTGCTTGCAGGGACAGTATGGGACGCCAAATTGCTAGCATTAGCTGAACTGGCCGAGGGGTTGGTTGACATTCATAAAAGCTTGGTAGCACATAGAGATATCAAGCCTGAAAACCTGTTTTTTTTCGGTGGCACGTACCGCTATGGAGATTTCGGGATTGCGTCATTTCCAGACAAGCTGGGACTCACGGAAGAGAATGAGCCGATGGGTCCATGGGCATATATGGCCCGCGAGATGCTCGACAGTCCCACCACAGCCGACCCATATAAAGCCGACATTTACAGTTTGGCGAAAACTGTATGGGCCATTTTGACCGAAGAGAAGGTGCCGTTTGCCGGTCAGTACAGTGCCACAGGCCGCGAGTCTTTGAGCGCAAGCTCGCAGTCCAAAGGCTTCGTTACCGAGCCGCTAGAGAGCCTGTTGAGCGACAGTACTATGTCCACCCCTTCCGCAAGACCGACTGCCTCAGAATTCGCAAGACGTCTGCGCGATGTAATTCAATTGCAGTCCGATTTTCGTAGGGGAAATACCGCTCAGTGGGCTGCAGCTGAGCTCGATGCTGTCTCTGGGCCCGGCCTCGTGCGAGCACGGTGGGAGACGGTTGAATATATCGCAAGTGCTCTTGGAATTTTGTCGCGCCGCGATGGCTTAAACCACTTCTTCTTTCCAGAAGGAGGAGGCCAACAAATATCACGAGTCAGTGTCTGTGAAAACGGCACTATGTTATCACTAGAAATTCCCTTTGGCGGCAAGCTCATATTGAAGCCGCTGCGGTTGACTTTGGAGCGGTTTGTTGGCAAACCGGAACTTGGCTATGCTGTTCTTGAAACCTCAGAAGTTACGCCATTGGGTGTTGACAAGAGACACGCAACCACGACGTCAGAGATGCTGCGGCAGGTTGGGGATTGTGACTATGTGGCTGATGACACAAACGATGATGAGCCAGCCAACTCTTCTGTGGGCGTATGCTGTGAAAGACGCTTCAAAGAAGGAATTTTTGTTTTCGCACCGACGGGTGGAATCTACAACGCAATTGACGACTACATGGGCACAGCCCAAGCACGCGGCGTTGAAGGTTTGCGTGAATTATTCCAGGGTTATTTCGAGGAGCTTAACGCCGAAGCCGAAATTGATTCTATGCATTTGCGGCCGTTCGTACGGTTATTAAAGGCGTCAAATCATCCTAGGCAGGAACTGGTCCTAGAGCACTTGGATTTGCAGCTGCTTCAGAAACTGATTCAGTTTGACGATGCGCTTGCTGCGGAACAAAAGAGCTGTCAAAGCCCCGGTCGAGAAAGTATCTTTGAATCTATATTGGCTGAGCCAACTGCAGCTGAGATTTCCGCCGAGCAGCTGCTGGAAAAGATGACGAAGCAGCAACTTGCGGAGACTTTTTCACTCCTTAATATCGGAAGGAACGCGCGAACTCCCGAAGAAATGAAAGAGAATACGGCTGAAAATATTGCGGCCAATCATCGTGCTGACTATGTTTATGGGAAGCTCGGCAAGTCGTTTCTTCGGAAAGCCTTAACTCGCTTCGGACTTTCGATTACTATGCCGCCGGCGAAATAGTGCACACGTTAGGGCCAAGGGCGTTTTCTTGGCTTTTGCTAATACACCAGTGCGGCACTGCCACTTGCTCTTTGGCGCTGCAGCTGTCTACGTGCCTCTTTCAACCTCCGCTTAGTGAATCCGTATCCGCTCCTGCACAAGACAACGTGTCCGTCCAGTGCGAGGGGAGAGTGCGCCAGGCGGGTCCCGCTCCAGCTGTCGTCAATGATGAGGAACGGCTGCGACGGCTCACGATGTGCCTCGAGCCACCACTCGATTTCATCTCTCCTACTTGACGAAAGTGCCCGCGGCGTTCTCCATTCCGCATGCAGGTTCTCCACTACGAACAATAGCTGCGTCCGAGTCAAGGCTTCGCACATCTGCTCGCGGTCGAGATATGTTGCCCATGACGAACTAATAACGTAAAGCGGTTTGAACTCAACATGCAGCTGACGCAAATTCTCTGCAGCGCCCGAGTCAACAAGGCGCTCCCATATCTCTGGATAGTCTGGAATTCTTTGCTTGAATATTCTCAACATCTCGCCGCTATGATGCGTATCGTCCAAGCAAAGGACGTCGTCCATGTCGAGAAATACGAGGGGGGGAGCGTCATGCCTCATACTGCCATCCTTTTCCATGTATGTTGCCTCTTAATCTCATTACTCGGTATCAAGTTAGTGTATTTCTCCTATTTACTAGGCTGAAATACCACTGGAAAATTTAAGTGAACTTTGGCCAAATACGGCTCCAATCACTGTCGTGTTTGATAGACGCCAGCACTAGGTCCCGCGTGAACGCAACGTCATACGTACGTTCGTCATCAGAAAATGTGGTCAAATGCATGCCGTGCAATTTTTGGCGATACCGAACATAGGTTAGCCGACTCAGTCCATGCAGCGGTAGGGCAGACTCGAATACTGCCGAAAGAGCTTCGTCAAAAGCGCAGACCGTGGCAACGCTTGCTCGATAATAATCGTCTGGAGCGCAACCATCGCGAAGTAGCGCCTTCATACGCTCTTTTGCGTTATATAACGCCGCCAGAGCTTGTTTTTCACGAAGAAAGTCAGGGAAGTTTTCTTGGCAGTAAACATGGATTAAGTGTTCGAATTCTGAAGCAAGCTCCCTTGGGTCGGTTTGCTTAATCATGGATTTAAGATAGCTCCACTTTTTGTTATTGGTTGCGTTGAACTTTTGGTTTGTCACGACATAACGCCCCCATGCTATCGACTCTTCGTTGAGAACGAATTGACGGCCTAGCCATGGCCGTGAGTATTCTGGGCGAATGTTTTCTACGAGCATTTTTACCCTCTTAGGAAAACGAATAATCCTGCATTTTAATTTTGATTTACACGCGTTCTGAAAGACTTTCCCACATCCACATTTTCGGGCAAACTTCAAATGATATTTCAGTATGGGTGATAAAAATATAATCGAATACTGGCCAACTTCCTGTTAGAAGTACCTTTTTTCGCGACATCAAGACTTCAACTACGCGCATTGAAGCAGTTGCTGTATGTGCACGTGACATGAGTGTCACTACTTGCGCTTGTGTCATTTTCGACGGAAAGCCGGCGATTCTATAGAACTCTGATAGTGCTATGCGATGAGTGCACGTCTCCTTGTGTTTCTCTGCATACGCAACAATAGCTTTAATGACCTGAACAACGTTTAAGGCCAATCCGGGCGTGTGCAGGTTGAACGTCGAAATTCTCATTTGTAGTCTACTTCGGTGAAGTGTTCAGTCTTTTAATTTCTTGGCTCGTAGGACGACTCCAAAGTCTTCGTCCGAACCGAGTACGAATTTCTGTTTCGGCTAGGGCACTTCGTTCGGGTTTGTTGGTGTTACAGCCTTAGTCAGCACCTCGAACTGTTAACAAAGTTAACAACCGGGACAAAGAGCAATATTCCACAATAGAATATTCTATCATAGAATATTCTGATTTGGAATATCACTCTCCCACGTGCACGCTGTCGCTCTCAGCACGCGACGGCCGACAATGGAAAAGACAATTTACACACGGGAGTACGGTGTCATGCTTAAGGTTCTTCGTGACATGCGTGAACAGGTGTCTCTCACTCAAACAGAACTCGCATCCAAGTTGAGCGTCACGCAAGTATTCATCAGCAAGTGTGAGAGCGGTCAGCGCCGGTTAGACCTAATAGAACTACGAGCATGGTGCACGGCGATGGGCGTCTCGACACCAGCTTTTCTCAAAGCAGTTGAAGATGAAATAGCTAACACACAGGCGCAAAGTGATTTACCCGAGTGAGCCATGGCGAAAGCCCGCTGCCGCGTAACATCTCTAACCGAACGGGCGCCCTACAATCATGCAGATGACCGAGACGGGGCCGTCGAGTGGCCTTGAGCTAAGTAGATTTCGGGTAAGCCGGGTTCCAGACTGAACTGGCGCGAGAGTCTGCAGCCAGGCGAGGGTGAACGCCCGTAAAGGAAGGGTTAGCTCGAGCACATACTGGCGAGAAATTTAAGTGCACACCGGCTGTACGGCTGCGACTAAACAGCACGGTAGATGTGATTCCAAGTGGGGCCCAGCGTGGACCAATGTGTAGGTCTGTTTGAACGGCCGGCATAGCAATTGTCTGGGCAACCCCGGTCGACAAGAAAGTGTAGTTGTTAACTTCGTCCGGGCAGCTAATGCAACGTTCGTGGTAGCGCTGTATCCAGCTTGCTCTGTGGTCTTCACCTATAGCAGGCAATCGCTAAATCTTGCTGTAGCTCGTCTACAGGGAAGGGGGGCAGCAAGCTCGCTGATGCAATAAAATGCATCCAAATGCATATTGCCGACGTTGCGCGTTTCTCATATGGCAGCAGTCGTTTCAGCTTTGTCCATCTCATGTGGTAACCTAATATAAGGGTTCGATTCCCTTCACCCGCTCCAATCGATGTGACAACAAACGAGTTGTTCCGGTTTCCATGTCCGCTCTCGCCACCGCGTCGGCCCCGCGCCAGACGTTGTTCCTCTTATGTTGACCGGGCCGCCGCCGGCCCTGCGTGCCGCGTGGCATGGCGTGCTGGCCATGCTGGCCGCGCTGCTGCTGGCGGCCGTCGCCGTGCCGGCCCGCGCCGCCGCCGACACCATCCTGGTGGTGGAAAGCTACAACGCCGAGATGCCATGGGACGCCAACTACAAGGAGGCGTTGCAAGAGGCGCTGGGCAGGAAGTACCGCCTCGAGTATTTTCAGATGGACACCAAGCGCCTGCCGCGCGAGCGGCACGCGGCCATGGCCGACAAGGCCTGGGCGCTGTACCAGGCGCTGCACCCGGTGCTGGTGATCCTCGGCGACGACGCGGCCCTCAAGCTGCTGGCGCCGCGCCTGGGCACCACGGCCACGCCCGTGGTCTACCTCGGCATCAACAACAATCCGCGCGAATATTTCGACGCCAGGCTCACCAGGAACATCACGGGTGTGCTGGAGCGGCCCATCCTCAAGCGCAACATCGCGCTCGTATCCGAGCTGGTGCCGCAGGCGAAGCGCGCGCTGGTGTTGTTCGATACCGACATCACGTCCCAGGTGGTGCGCCAGGAGACGTTCGAGGGCAGGGCGCGCCAGCAGATCGGCGCCACCGTCGTCGAACTGAAGCTGGTGGGCCAGTGGGAACAATGGCAGGCCGAGGTGCTGAAGGCGAAGGACAACTACGACGTGATCTTCGTCGGCCTGTACCAGGCGCTGCACGACGGGGCCGGCAAGAGCGTCAACACGACGGACCAGGTGGCGCGCTGGACGGCGGCCCACGCGCCGGTGCCCATCTTCGGTTTCTGGGACTGGGCCGTGGGGCCGGAGAAGACCATCGGCGGCCTGGTGCTGTATGGCCGCGACCAGGGCAAGGCGGCGGCCGAGATCGCGCTCAGGATCCTGTCCGGCACGCCGCCCGAGCGCATCTACCCCGTCACGGCCGACCGCGGCAAATTCCTCTACAGCCGCAAGCAGTTGCAACGCTTCCACCTCACGCTGCCGGCCCATATCGCGGCCGAAGCCAGTTACACGGACTGACGGGATGACATCGCCATGAGCGCGTGCGACGGCAAGGATGGCTGCGGCGGCGCCGCCATCGCCCCGGCTGCCACGGCGGCGGCGGCTTCCGCCAGCCCCGAACAAGCCGTGTTCCTGATCCAGAACATGGATTGCCCCACCGAGGAAAAGCTGATCCGCGACCGGCTGCAAGCCATGGCCGGCGTGGACGCGTTGCGGTTCGACCTGATGCGGCGCGAGCTGACGGTGGAGCATCGGCTGCCGTCCATCGCGCCGCTGGTGGCGGCGCTGACGGCGCTCGACATGGCGCCGGCCGTCGTCTCCAGTTCGCTGCCGGCGCGGGACGGGGCGGATGCGCCGCCGTCCCCGCCACCGCGCGCGGCCGGCTCGCCGCCCTTCGGTCTGCCGCGCTGGCTGCCGCTGACGGTGTCCGGGCTGGCCGCGCTGGCGGCCGAGGGCGTGGCGTGGAGCACGGGCCGCGACCATGGCTGGCCGGTCCTGGCGCTGGCCCTCACGGCCATCGCGTGCGGCGGCCTCGGGACGTTGAAGAAGGGCTGGATCGCGCTGCGCAACCTGTCGCTGAACATGAACTTCCTGATGTCGCTGGCCATCCTGGGCGCGCTGGCCATCGGCCAGTGGCCGGAAGCGGCGATGGTGATCTTCCTGTTCTCGCTGGCCGAACTGATCGAGGCGCGCTCGCTGGACCGCGCGCGCCATGCCATCCGCGGCATGCTGGCGCTCACGCCCGACACGGCCACCGTGCAGGCGCCGTCGGGCGCGTGGCAGCGCGTGGCGGCGGCCCAGGTGCAACCGGGCGCGCTGGTGCGCGTGATGCCGGGCGAACGCATCGCGCTCGATGGCGTGGTGGCGGCGGGCGAGAGCGCCGTCAACCAGGCGCCGATCACGGGCGAGAGCATGCCGGTGCCCAAGCTGCCGGGCGACACCGTGTTCGCCGGCACCATCAATGAACAGGGCAGCTTCGATTACACGGTGACGGCGCCGCAGAGCCAGTCCACCCTGTCGCGCATCGTCAGCAGCGTGCAGCAGGCGCAGGGCGAGCGCGCGCCGACCCAGCGCTTCGTGGACCGCTTCGCGGCCACCTACATTCCCGTGGTGGTGGGGCTGGCCGTGCTGGTGGCCGTGGTGCCGCCGCTCGTGACGGGCGCGGACCCCATCGCATGGCTCTACAAGGCGCTGGTGCTGCTGGTGATCGCCTGCCCCTGCGCGCTCGTCATCTCGACGCCGGTGACGGTGGTGAGCGGGCTGGCGGCGGCGGCCCGCCAGGGCATCCTCGTCAAGGGCGGCGTGTATCTGGAACTGGGGCGCAAGCTGAAGGCGGTGGCGCTGGACAAGACCGGCACGCTCACACTCGGCACGCCGCAGGTGACGGACGTTGTCGTGCTGGCCGGCGGCGAGCGCGCGGCGCTGTTGCGGCGCGCGGCCAGCCTGGCCGCCCTGTCCACCCATCCCGTGTCGCGCGCGCTGGCGCAGCACTGGCATGACGAACAGCAGGGCGCCGCGCTGGCCACGGTGGCGCGCTTCGAGGCGTTGCAGGGACGCGGCATCCGTGGCGACGTGGACGGCGACACGCACTACCTGGGCAATGCGCGGCTGGTGCGCGAGCTGGGGCTGTGGAACGACGCGCTGGCCGCCGCGCTGGCCGCGCTGGAGCGCGACGGCAAGAGCGTGGTGGTGCTGTGCTCCGCCACGACGGCCCTGCTGGTGGTGGCCGTGGCCGACGCGGTGCGCGCCACCAGCGCCGAGGCGGTGGCGCAATTGCACGCGCTGGGCGTGCGCGTGGTGATGCTGTCGGGCGACAACGCGGACACGGCGCGCGCCGTCGGCGCCCGGCTCGGCATCGCCGACGTGCGCGCCGGCCTGCTGCCCGACGATAAGCTGCGCATCATCACGGCGCTGGCCAGCGAGCATGGCGCGGTCGGCATGGTGGGCGACGGCGTGAACGACGCGCCCGCGCTGGCCAAGGCCGCCATCGGCTTCGCCATGGGCGCGGTCGGCACCGACACGGCGATGGAGACGGCCAACGTGGCGTTGATGGACGACGACCTGCGCAAGCTGGCCTGGTTCATGCGGCTGAGCGCGCGCGCCCACGCGATCCTGGTGCAGAACATCGTGCTGGCGCTGGCCATCAAGGCCTTGTTCCTGGTGCTGGCGGTGGCCGGCTACTCGACCTTGTGGATGGCCGTGTTCGCGGACATGGGCGTGAGCCTGATGGTGGTGGTCAACGGCCTGCGGCTGCTGCGGGGCGGCTGATATAATGCGCGGTTATTGCAGCCGAGCTGCCGGCCTTCGCGCCGCCCGTACCGTCCTGCGCCCGCGCGCCGGGCGTTCCTTTTTACCGTTGAAATCCGCACCCCATGTCTTCTGATACGCCCAACAATGGCCCAGCACGGCCTATGCTGTACGACCCGACCGAACACCGCATCCGCAGCTTCGTCACCCGCGCCGGCCGCCTGTCGACCGCGCAGGCGCGCGCGCTGGAAGAGCTGGGACCGAAATTCCTGATCGAATACAGCAAGGCGCCGCTCGACTACGCGCAAGCGTTTGGCCGCAAGGCGCCCGTGGTGCTGGAGATCGGCTTCGGCATGGGCGGCACCACGGCCCATATCGCGCAGGCGATGCCGGACAAGGACTTCATCGGCGTGGAAGTGCACACGCCCGGCGTGGGCAGCCTGCTCAAGCTGATCGGCGAACAGGGGCTGACCAACCTGAAGGCGATCCAGCACGACGCCGTGGAAGTGCTGAACCAGATGATCCCGGACGGCTCGCTGCACGGCGTGCACATCTTCTTCCCCGACCCGTGGCACAAGGCGCGCCACAACAAGCGCCGTTTGATCCAGGGGCCGTTCGTCAAGCTGCTAACGCAAAAACTGGCCGTGGGCGGCTATCTGCACTGCGCCACCGACTGGGAAGACTACGCCGTGCAGATGCTGGAAGTGCTGGGCGCGGAGGAAGGCTTGCAGAACACGGCCGAAGGCTATGCGCCGCAACCGGCCTACCGTCCGCTGACCAAGTTTGAGAACCGCGGCCTCAAGCTGGGCCACGGCGTGTGGGATCTGGTGTTCACCAAGAAATAACGCAAAACCGGGGTCAGGTCATGAAATCACGCAACTTGCGTGAATTCATGACCTGACCCTGGTTTTCCGCAATTCAGTCCAGCGGTTCGATATCGAGCACCACCACGTAGGCCAGATGGCGTCCCTGCCACATGCCGCCGCCGCGCACCTGCGCATCGCAGGTGGTCGGCTGGCCTTCGATCTCCTTCAATTTCAAGCGCTGGCGGAAGTGCAGCGCCTCCTTCGGCGCCAGGTAGCCGGCCATGCGGCCGGCCAGGAACACCGCCACCGCCGTGTTCTCGTACGCGTTCTGGTCGTCCGGCACCAACGTGGCCACAAAGGGCACGGCCGCAGCCTGTTCCCCGTGCGCGCCCGCCAGTTCCTTCAGCGTGGCCTGATAGCGCGACTCGTTCACCACCTCGACCATGAACCGGCCCTCGTCGGACCAGTGCAGCGCCGGCGCCGTCGCCGGCAGTTGCGGCAGATACGGCCCGCCGGCGCGCGGCGGGATGGCGGCCGGTTTGGCCGGATTGGTTTTGATGATGGCGTAGACCAGCAGCGCCGTCACGACGACGATCAGCAGGGGGAGGGCGAATTCCATGGCGGGCTTGTAGATGCAAAGGACGTCATCTTAGCGGAACGGACGGATTCCCACCCGGTTTTTCCAACCGATCCGCATGCGATGCGCTTCGAATTATTTTGATAAGATTGAACATCGAGCATTGAATCGGCCACTCACCAGGAGACTGAACGGATGATCAAGCAAGTCGGCGGCACCGCCATCCTGCCCGTGCACCGGGCCAGTTGCCATTGCGGCGCCGTGGTGCTGGAACTGGACCTGCCCGATGGTATCGTCGAGCCGCGCCGCTGCGATTGCTCGATGTGCCGGCGCCGGGGCGCCATCGCCGGCTCCGTGCCATTGGCCGGGCTGCGCGTGGTGCAGGGCGCGGACGCGCTGACGCTGTACCAGTTCAACACCCACACGGCAAAACACTATTTCTGTTCGCGCTGCGGCATCTACACCCACCATCAGCGCCGCTCCAACCCCCACCAGTATGGCTATAACGTGGCTTGTCTGGAGGGCGTCGATCCGTTCGCGCTGGGGCCCGTGCCCACCAACGATGGCGTCAACCACCCGGCCGACCGGGGCGCCGGCGCGGCTTAGTCCATCTCCGCGATCATCGCCACCAGCTCGTCGCCGTAGGAGGCGAGCTTCTTCTCGCCCACGCCCGACACACCGCGCAACTCGGCCAGCGAAGTGGGGCGGGCCTTGGCGATTTCGCGCAGCGTGGCGTCGACGAAGATCACATAGGCCGGCACGTTGTGGGCGCGCGCCGTCTCCACGCGCCACCAGCGCAGCTTGTCGAAGATGGCCTGCTCGCGCGGCGACAGGTCGCTCTCCACATAGCCCTTGGAGGCCGTGGTCGGGCGCTTCTGCTTGACCGGCTTCTGGTACTGGCGCAGCTGCACCTTCTGCCCGCCCTTCAGCACGGGCCGCGCGGCGTCGGTCAGCTTGAGCGAGCTGTATTGTTCGTGGTCCACCGTCACCAATCCCAGCGCGATCACCTGGCGCAGGATGGCGCGCCATTCCTGCTCGCTGCGGTCGGCGCCGATGCCGAACACGGACAGGGAATCGTGGTGCCAGGTCTTGATGCGTTCCGTCTCCACCCCGCGCAGCACTTCGATCACGTGGCCAGCGGCGAAGCGCTGATCGACCCGGTACACGGCCGACAGCAATTTTTGCACCGGCACCGTGCCGTCGAACGACACGGGCGGGATCAGACAGGTGTCGCAGTTGCCGCACGGGGCCGCCGCCTCGCCGAAGTAGTCGAGCAGGCGCACGCGCCGGCAGCTGAGCGTCTCGCACAGGCCCAGCATGGCGTCGAGCTTCATGCCCAGCACGCGCTTGAAGGTCTCGTCGGCCTCCGACTCGTCGATCATGCGCCGTTGCAGCACCACGTCCTGCAGCCCGTAGGCCATCCAGGCGCTGGCGGGCTGGCCGTCGCGGCCGGCGCGGCCGGTCTCCTGGTAGTAGCCCTCGATGCTTTTCGGCAGATCGAGGTGGCACACGAAGCGCACGTCCGGCTTGTCGATGCCCATGCCGAAGGCGATGGTGGCCACCATCACGATGTTGTCCTCGCGCAGGAAGCGGGCCTGGTTGGCGGCGCGCTTGGTGTGCTCCATGCCGGCGTGGTAGGCCAGCGCCCGCACCCCGTTCTCGTTGAGGAATTCGGCCGTCTCCTCCACCTTCTTGCGCGACAGGCAGTAGACGATGCCGCTGTCGCCGCCATGCTCGCCGGTGATGAAGTCCAGCAGCTGCTTGCGGCCGTTGGCCTTCTCGACGATCTGGTAGCGGATGTTGGGGCGGTCGAACGAGGACACGAACTGCATCGCGTCCTCCAGCTGCAGCCGGTGCACGATCTCGGCGCGGGTCTGCTGGTCGGCCGTGGCCGTGAGCGCGATGCGCGGCACGTTGGGGAACTGCTCGTGCAGCACCGACAGCTTGATGTACTCGGGCCGGAAGTCATGGCCCCATTGCGACACGCAGTGCGCCTCGTCGATCGCGAACAGGGCGATCTTCGAATCCTGGAACAGGTTCAGGCAGCGCTCCGTCATCAACCGTTCCGGCGCCACGTACACGAGGTCGATCTGGCCGGTGCGCACCAGGCGTTCGATGCGGTT
The DNA here is from genome assembly GCF_058801745.1 of Rugamonas sp. GW822-FHT03B10. Lineage (NCBI taxonomy): Bacteria > Pseudomonadati > Pseudomonadota > Betaproteobacteria > Burkholderiales > Oxalobacteraceae > Rugamonas > Rugamonas sp. GW822-FHT03B10. Next base: position 194,446 of record NZ_JBXANP010000007.1, read on the forward strand.
CGCTTCCTCGTAGGTCTGGGTCGAATTGAGGAAGGCGGCGCGCACGCCCACCTCGGCCAGCGCGTCCACCTGGTCCTGCATCAGCGCGATCAGCGGCGAGATCACCACGCCCACGCCATCGCGCACCAGCGCCGGGATCTGGTAGCACAGCGACTTGCCGCCGCCGGTGGGCATCAGCACCAGCGCGTCGCCGCCGGTGCTCACATGCTCGACGATCTCGGCCTGCTGGCCACGGAAGGCCGGGTAGCCGAAAACGGTTTGCAGCAGGTGCAGGGCGCGGGTGCTGGTGTCGGTCATGATGCGAATTCCGGTTTAGCTTAGTCCACCCACTGCACCAGGCCGTAATGGGCGGTGGCGATCACCACCAGGCCGAACACGATGCGGTACCAGGCGAAGAAGGTGAAGGTGTGGGTGCTGATGTAGCGCAGCAGCCAGCGCACGCACAGGAAGGCCGACACGAAGGCGGCCGCCGAGCCGATGCCGAACAGGGGCAGGTCGGCGGCCGACAGCAGCGCGCGTTCCTTGTACAGCGAATAGACGGTGGCGCCCAGCAGCGTGGGGATGGCGAGGAAGAACGAGAACTCCGTGGCCACCTGGCGCGACAGGCCGAACATCATGCTGCCCATGATGGTGGCGCCGGAGCGGCTGGTGCCGGGGATCAGGGCGAAGGCTTGGGCCAGGCCGATCTTGATGGCGTCCAGCGGCGTCATGTCGTCCACCGACGTGATGCGGGCCATGCCGGGGTTCTTCGCTTCGCTACGCTCGACCAGCAGGATCACCAGGCCGCCGACGATGAAGGCCAGCGCCACCGGCACGGGTTTGAACAGTGCGGCCTTGATGGCCTTGTTGAACGCCACGCCCAGCACGGCGGCCGGCAGGAAGGCGATGCAGACGTTGATGGCGAAGCGCTGCTGCTTGCGGTCGCTAAACAGGCCGCTCAGCACGGCCGCGATGCGGGCCCGGTATTCCCAGCACACGGCGAAGATGGCGCCGGCCTGGATCACGATCTCGAACACTTTCATCTTCTCTTCCATGCCGGCGAAGTTGAGCAGGCTGTCGGCCAGGATCAGGTGGCCGGTGGAGGAGATGGGCAGGAACTCGGTGAAACCTTCAACCAAGCCCATGATGAGGGCTTTGAGCGCGAGAATGATATCCATGAATAATCGTTAGATGTCGAATTAATTTAATGGTGGAAATGGTGTCCGGCGCGGGCGCCAGCGCTGCGCGGGCACGAAGCTTACCATGGCGGCGTGCCGCCATTCTGAATCGGGCGCAAATCGGGTGGGAAAAATGGCGCCGGGGCGGCGGCGCGCGGGGGAGGGAGCGGTTATTTAGTGCAAATTCGGTGCAAATTCAGCGCACGGTGCGCATGCCGGGATTGTGGGCGCGCGCGCCCGGTGTGACCACTTCCAGCTGGCCGGATTTGAATACTTGCTGGTGCTCACCGTGGTCGTCGAGCCAGCGGCACAGCACGTCGTCGTCGTCGCTCATGCCGGTGAGGCCGGTTGTTGTCTTAATCACCAGCATGCGGCGATGCCAGCCGATAGGCCGCACCGTATCGCCGGCCTTTGCCCGTTCGCGTTCCATGATGGCCTCCTTCTCGTGCTTATCGCCATGATACGCCTGCCGGGCTGCGATGGGCGCCGGGCTCCCCCCTGGCTGTCGAGCCTTGCGAGGGGCCGCCTTGACCTTGCGCAGGTTCAGGAACGGGCCGGTGCCGTCGCCCGTTCCAGCGTGGACAACCACAGCATCGCGTATTCGCGTGTGTCGCCACACATTTCAGCCGACGGTTGCAGGCCGGCGCAGAAGGCGGGGCGCTCTGGCCGCCCGAATATCCGACAACTGTTGTCCTCACTCAACTGGATGCAGCGTACTCCGGCCGGCTTGCCGTTGGGCATGCCGGGAATGGGGCTGGTGATCGAGGGCGCGGTGCAGCAGGCACCACAGCCGGGACGGCAGGCGATGGCGGAGGTTGGCAAAGTCATACGTGTTCAGAGGAAAGAGTCCGGCGGCAGGCGCGGCGTGAGGCGTCATTCTACCCGGCTTTGACCGGCTGTCTGGCGATCGGTGGCAGGCAAGACAACCTCCGCTTGCCCGCCATCACTGGCCTGCGTGCCCGCGCGTAGCCATTGCGCAACGGCTTGCGCCACCCACGGCCCTTCGTCGAGCGGCAAATCATGGCCGGCGCTGGGATGAATGCGGTGCGGCACGGCCCACGCTTGCGCCAGCCGCTGCGAGCACGACGGCGCCACCAGCCGGTCGCCCGCGCCCGACAGGATCAGCATGGGCACGTCGGGACGCTTGGCCGGCGCCCGGAAACGGGCCGCCGCCCACAACTGGCGCAGCGCGTTGGCGCGGCTGACGGGATGATCGTGTTGGTAGGCGATCCAGCGTTGCAGCAAGCCATCGTCCGCGTGGGCGTCGCGGCTGGTCAGGCGCAGGATCAGGCCTTCCTGGCGCGCCACGCCGCCGCGCAGCAGCAGGCCGGCGATGGCCGGATAGTTGCGCCAGCGCAGGCGTTGGTGGAAGCGGCTGTACGGCCGCATGCTGGTGTTGATCAGCACGCAAGCGGCTATCTCATCCGGATAACGGCTGGCCCATTCCACGGCCGCCATGCCGCCCAGCGACAGGGCCAGCAGGCGGTAGGGTGGTGGCTGGCCGTCGGCCCGCAACTGGGCGCGGCAGGCGTCGACCATGGCGGCCACCGAAGTCGGGCTGGCGTCGGCATGGCGGCTGCCGTTGCCCGGCAGGTCGGGCGTGATGACGGTGGCGCCGTCGAGTCCCTGCGCCAGTTGGGCGGGAAAGTCGCCCCAGTGGCGCTGTTCGCGCATCAGGCCACGCAGCAGGACCCAGCGGCCCATCAGTCGTACCAGCGCGCCAGCGCGCGCCGTTGCTGGGCCTTGCGGGCCAGTCCCTGCGGTTGCCAGTGGCCATGGCTGGCGGCGGCCCGCATCAGGAAATCGAACCACACGAGGTGACGCCGCAACACGCGCTGCAGCCGGTGGGTGGCCGTGGGGTTGAAGATGCCGAGCCGGTTGAACAGCTGGCGCGGGTTTTTCTTGACCCAGGCCCACGAGCCCATCTCCAGCGTCAGCGGCAGGAAGGTGCGTTCGCCGGCGCCTTCCACGTTCAGGTACAGGTAGTCCCACAGGTCGCCATGGGTCAGGTACTGGCGGCTTTGCGGCTCGAACACATAGTTGTGGTTGGGATAGCTCTGGCTGAACAGTTCTTCCAGCGCGCCGATCTCGGCCAGATGCGGAATCGGCGTGGCCGTGTGGGCGTGCGGGAACCAGATGCGGTCGCGCAGGCCGAAGCCCGAGTGGCAGTCGAGCGCCATGCTGAACGGGCGCGACAGCAGTTCGCGCTCCACCAGCGCGCACACGGCGCTACTTTCCGGTTCCATCGGCGCGCCCGGCGTGCCCCGGTACCAAGGCAGGCGCGCACTGTAGCGCTGGCCGCCCAGCATAAACGGGACTTTCTCCAGCGCGTTCACCGGGGCGTTGCGCATCAGATCCACGCCCTGCGGATTGCAGCGGGTGGCGCGCCACATGCCGCCCGGGTTGACGAGCGGCATAAAGACGAGGCGCATGTGGTCGAGCTGGTGGTGCAGCGTGCGGTCCCAGCGCAGGCGCGACAGCAGGCTTTCCAGAAACGACAGCACGACCTGGGTGCCGATCCGTTCCAGACCGTGGATGCCGCCGAAGAAGCCCAGCGCCGGCACGGCCGGATCGGGATTGCCGATGGCCAGCGTGTAGACGGGGAACTGGCGGCCGTCGATGTCCACCGCGCACGGCGTGGACACCTCGAAGTGCTTCCCGCCTTCGTCGATCAGGCGCTTGAGGGCGATCAGTTCGGGCAGGTTCTTGGCGATCATCGGTCTGGCCGTCACGGGGTGGTCAGCTAGTGTAGCGCAGCTGGTCGCGCCATGGCGCAACGACGCGGGGGCATTTTCGCAACAGACGGGCACGCCGGCGCGCCGCGCCCGTGTGCCTGGTGTGCGCAGTGTGCTTGGTGTACTTAGGCTGGCGCGCTTGCCGGGGCGTTGGCCGGTACAGGGCGCGCGGCGCGGATGATGGAGCTGTCGTCGATGGCGATCGCCGGCAAGGGCAGGGTGGCCACGCGGCGCGCCTCGTCCTGCGGCAGTCCCAGGCCCTGCAACATGGCCTGCGCCATGGCGTCGGCATAGCTGGCCGGATGCTGGCCGCGCGCTAACGAGCGGGCCGCGCTGAACAGCACGCCCACCACGAAATCCATCGCCACGCGCGCCGGGATGGCCTGGAAGCGCTGCGCCGCCAGTCCCTGCTCCAGGTCGCGCGCGAGGAAGGCGACGCCGATCAGCTGGCTTTCCGCGTCCGGCATCGGCAGCCGGGCCAGGAACTCGCCCAGCAGCGGATAGGCGCGCACGGTCTGCATCACCAGCCGCGCACCGCAGGCGATGCGGGCCGCCGGGTCGTCGTGCAATTGCACCACGGGATCGATGATGCGCAGCAGTTCGTTGCCCGTCTCGCTGGCGACGGCCACCAGCAATTCCTCGTTGGTGCGGAAGTAGTTGTAGAACGACCCGCGCGACATGCCGGCCAGGGCCAGCACATCGTCGATGACGGCCGCCTGCGGACCTTTGCGGGAAAACACTTGCAGCGCGCATTCGAGCAGCTTGGCGCGGGTGCGCTCGCGTCGCTCCGCCGCAACACGTGTCCGCCTGTCCACCTGGACTTCCTCACCCATCGCCGCCCTCTCCAATAAGCCTGCCGTTGCCGTTGCCGTCGCCGGCAGCGCCGGCCAGCGGAATTATACCCAAAAAATAGATTGACATAAACGTCAGCCTAACGATAATGTCAGTCAAACGAGAAAAAAATGACGCCGATCAAGGCCATCGCAATCCACCACCTTGCCACCGAGGAGACACCATGCCTGCCCCATCCCCCGCCGCCTTGCGCGTGCCAATCGCCCACCCGGAAAGCGCGCGGCCACCCGGCGTGCAACAGCTGACCCGCCCGGCTGCGCTGCTCAAGGCGCAAGCGCTGGCGTTCCTGATGTTCGAAAAGCCCGATCTGGGTTCCGTGGAAGCCTTCCTCACCGACTTCGGCATGCGTGCCGTGTCGCGCGGCGTCGACCGGCTGCTGATGCGTGGCGCCGGCGGCGCGCCGTGCATCTACATGGCGCACGCGGGAACCCGTTCGCGCTACCTGGGCGCCGCTTTCACCGTGGCCGGCGAGGCCGAACTGGCGCTGGCCGCAACGCAGGCCGGGGCGCGCCGCCTGCCGCCCGGCGCCATTCCCGGCGGCGGAAGCGGGGTCGAGCTAATCGACCCGGCCGGCAACCTGCTGTGGCTGATCACCGGCCAGCAAGCGCTGGCGCCGCTGCCGCTGCGCGCGCCCCTGCATCCGCTCACCAACGGCCCGGATATGACGCTGCGCGTGAACGCCACGGTCCGGCCGCCGCTGGAGCCGGCCGCCGTGGCCAAGCTGGGCCACGTGGTGCTGCAGACCACGGCGTTCGGCGACATGGCGGACTGGTACATGCGCTATTTGGGCCTGATTCCGACCGACGTCCAGTACCTCGAGGATGGCACGCCCAACCTGTGCTTCTTCCGGCTCGACCTGGGCGACACGCCGGCCGACCACCACAGCTTCGTGCTGGCCGGCGGCATCGAGGAGAAATACGAGCACAGCGCCTACGAGGTGGTCGACCTCGACGCGCTGGGCCAGGGCCACAACGTGCTGCGCGCCAACGGCCACCGGCACATGTGGGGCATCGGCCGCCACGTGCTGGGGAGCCAGTTGTTCGATTACTGGTACGACCCGGACGGCATGGAGTTCGAGCACTACACGGACGGCGACGTGTTCACCGCCGGCCACGAGACCCATTACGTGCCGCTGGAGATGTCGAGCATCTGGGCCTGGGGCGACGACGTGCCCAAGTCCATGGGCGCGCCGCGCAATCTGGCCACCCTGTTCAAAGTCATCAGGCTGCTGCGCAGCGGACGCCTGAGCATGCAGCGGCTCAAGCTGCTCGGCCGCGCCATGTCGCAGCCGCGTCCTTGGCTGTGATCGCGCAGCCCATCTTCATTCAACCGGGGGAAATCTATGGCAGTTCAAGTGGTCCGCTACACGCATGGCGGCAAACAAGGGTGGGGCGTGGTGCACGCCGGGCGTATCGCGCCGCTGTCGCGCGACTATGCCAGCACGGCCGATTTCGTGCAGGACGGCATGGACGAGGCGCGGTCGCTCGCGCCGGGCGCAGCAACGCCGGCGCTGGCGCTGGACGCGGTGACGCTGCTGTCGCCCGTCACCGATGACCGTCAGTTCATCTGCCAGGGCATCAATTACGCCAGCCATGTGCGCGAGTCCGGCATGGACCCGGACAAGATCGGCTTCAACACGATCTTCGCCAAGGCCTCGTCCTGCCTGACCTCGGCCCACGCCGACGTGGTGCGCCCGGCCCATGTGCAGTTGCTCGATTACGAAGTCGAACTGGGTCTGGTGATGCGCCGCCCGCTCACGCGCGCGACGGTGGTCCAGCCCGACCAGCTGCACGAATGGCTGGCCGGCGTGACCATCGTGAACGACGTGTCGGCGCGCGACGTGCAACTGCCGCAGGCCCAATTCTACAAGGGCAAGAGCTATCGCGGCTTCGGTCCGGCCGGCCCCTACCTGCTGTTGCTGAGCGCGGACGAGTGGCGCCACTGGCCGCAACTGCGTATGCGGTTGCAAGTGAACGGTCAGCCGCGCCAGGATGCCTACTGCGGCGAGATGCTGTTCAAGCCGCACCAGACGCTGACGGAATTGTCGGCGCTGCACGACCTGCGCCCCGGCGACCTGATCGCCACCGGCACGCCGGCCGGCTGCGCGGCGCGCGCGCCGAACCGGCTGGCGATGTGGGTGGCGCGTCACCTGCTGTCGGAGCAGGGCAAGTGGCGCATGTTCATCCGCAAAGGACTGCGCAACGCCGCCTACCTGCGGCCCGGCGACACGATGACGGCATCGATCCGCACCGACGACGGCGCCCTCGATCTGGGCGAACAGCGCAACCGGATCGTCGCGCCATGAGCACCGAACTGCTGGCCGTGACGACGGGCGATTTCGGCGCGGCCGCCATGTTGCGCCTGCAACGCCTGCCGTGTCCGGCGCCCAAGGCGGGCGAGATCCTGGTGCGGGTGCAGGCCGCCGCCGTCCATCCCATCGACGTGCGGCGGCGCGCCGGCTACGGCCGCCGCCTGTTCGCGCTGATGGGCGCGGCGCGCATGCCGCTGGTGCTTGGCAACGACTTCGCCGGCACGGTGGCCGCCTTGGGCTGCGGCGTCACCGGCTGGCGCGTGGGCGACGCCGTGTTCGGCGCCAAGCCGCCATCGAGCGCCGGCACCCACGCTAGCCACGTCATCGTGCGCGCCGAGCACGCGCTGCGGCAGCCGGAGGGTGTGGACCTGCTGGCGCTGGCCGCCTTGCCCTACAACTTCCTGACCGCGTCGCGCGCCATCGCCGATGCCGGCATCACGGCCGACACGCTGCGCGGACGTGAGGTGCTGGTGCATGGCGCGTCCGGCGGTGTCGGGCTGCTGGCGACGTGGCTGCTGCATGAGATGGGCGCGCAGGTAACGGCCGTGGGCGGCGCGGCAGGGCTGGCCGCCTGCCAGGCCGCCGGCGCCGCGACCGTGATCGACCGCCACCGCCAGTCCCTGCACGATCTGCCGCGCCGCTACGCCGCGACCCTGAATTTCGCCAACTGGGACGACGAAGCGCTGCTACTGCGCCTGCTGTCGCCCGACGCGCTGGGCCACGCCACCACGGTCCACCCCATGCTCGCCAACGTCGACCGCCAAGGCTTGCTGGGCGGCGCCCTTGCCACGCTGCGCCAGAAGCGGCGCATGCGCGCGCTGGCGCCGACTGGCGCGCGCTACGCCTGGACCGTGTTCCGCCCCGAACGCCGGCTGTATGCCGCGCTGGGGCAGTGCGCGCACCGGCTGCCGCCGCCGGCCTGCACCGGCTATCCCTTGGGCGCGGCGGCGATGGCGCACCGCCACGTTGAGCAAGGTCTGCCCGGCCGCGCCGTGCTGATCCCGTCGTAAGCCCCGCAGCAACGCCATCACAACAACCAGGAGACCAACATGCCCGATAACACGCAAGCCGAAGCGCGCTACAGCGCCGGCATCCGCGATCTGCACGACGTTCTGACGTTCGAGCAAACCCCATGGCAGGACCAGCTGCCGGCGCAGAACACTTACGACCTGCTGTGCCGGGTGTGCGAACGCCATCCCGCCCAGACGGCGCTGCGCTTCGTCCTCACGGGCGACGTGGACGCGCCCGAATTCACCGTCGACTACCGCACGCTCAAGCGGCGGGTGACGCAGGCAGCCAACGCCTTCCACCGCGCCGGCATCGACAAGGGCAAGGCCGTCACCCTGCTGCTGCCCAACCTGCCGCAGATGCACTTTGCGCTACTGGGCGCGCAGGCGGCCGGCATCGCCAGTCCCGTCAACCCGATGCTTGAGGTGGACTACATCGCCAGCATCGTCGCCGAGACGGGCGCCGAGGCGTTGGTCGCTTTCGCCCCGGTGCCCGACAGCGACCTGTGGGACAAGGCGGTGGCGGTGGTCGATCGTTGCCCCTCCATCCGCACCGTTTTCGTGGTCAGCGCGGAATCCTACGTCAGCCTGCCGAAGCGCCTGCTGCTGAAGGCGCTGTATGCGAAGGCGCGGCGGCCGGCCCGGCGCGACGTCGCCGTGATCGGCTTCGACGCCGCGCTCGAACGCGAGCGCTACGACATGCTGGCCTCGGGACGGCATATCGGCGGCGCCGACATCTGTTCCTATTTCCACACCGGCGGCACCACCGGCCTGCCGAAGGTGGCGATGCACACGCACCTGAACGAGACCTTCGTGGCCTGGATGCTCAACGTGCTGGAGCCGCGCCCCAGTGTGGTGTTGTGCGGGCTGCCGCTGTTCCACGTCAACGGCGCGATGGTGACCGGCCTGGCCGCGTTCTGCGGCGGCTGGGAGGTGGTGATGCTGACGCCGGCCGGCTATCGCGGCAAGAACGTGATGAGCAATTTCTGGCGGCTGGTCGAGCGCTTCCGCGCCTCCAGCTTCAGCGGCGTGCCGACCGTCTACGCCACGCTGGCCAATCTGCCGCTGGACGGCGCCGACATCTCCTCGCTGCGCTACGCCTTCTGCGGCGCCGCGCCGCTGCCGGGCGAGGTGGCGCGGCGCTTCGAGGCGGCGGCTGGCATCCCGCTGTGCGAAGGCTACGGGCTGACGGAGGGCGCCTGCGTGTCGTCGGTCAACCCGGTGCATGGCGGGCGCCGCCTGGGCACGGTTGGCTTGCGGCTGCCGCACCAGCAACTGGCGGCGTGGCGCATCGACAGCGCCGGCAACGCCATCGAGGCTTGCGGTGTGGGCGAGATCGGCGTCATCGGCGTGTGCGGCCCCAACATCTTCCCGGGCTATCTGCGCGACCAGGACAACCGCGGCATCTGGCTCAAGCCGGGCTGGCTCAACACGGGCGATCTCGGTTACGTCGACGAGGATGGTTATCTGCACCTGACCGGGCGCGCCAAGGAGTTGATCATCCGGGGCGGCCACAACATCGACCCCGCCATGATCGAGGACGCCCTGTTGCGCCATCCGGCCGTGGCCATGGTGGCCGCCGTCGGCCAGCCCGACGCCCACGCCGGCGAACTGCCGGTGGCCTACGTCACGCTCAAGCCGGGCGCCACGGCCACGCCGGAGGGACTGGTGGACGCCGCCACCGGCCTGGTGCCCGAGCGCGCCGCCGCGCCGGTGCGCGTCGCCATCCTGCCGCAGATGGTGCTGACGGCCGTGGGCAAGGTGGCCAAGGCGGAATTGCGCATGCGCGCCGCCGAGCACGTGTTCGAACGCATCCTGCGCGAACACGGCATCGAAGCCAGCGTGCGCGTGCGCGCCGATGTCAAACGCGGCACGGTGGCGCTGGTCACGTGCGCCGTGCCACATCAGGTGCGCGTGCTTGAACTGCTGGGCCGTTTCAGCCTGCCCATCGATGTCGTGCCCGCCGCATGACGTCCCGTCCACTCCCTCCCGCAACCGAAAGACCAATGATGAAACAGACTATTCCCGACGTCGTCGACGTGCTGCTGGTCGGCCTGGGCCCGGTGGGCGCCGCCGCTGCCAACCTGCTGGGACGCTACGGCGTGCGCACGCTGGCGATCGACAAGAGCAGCGATATTTTCATGGCGCCGCGTGCCATCGCGCTGGACAACGAAGCCTTGCGCATCCTGCAGATGGCGGGCCTGGAGGAGGGCGATTTCGCCACCCATGCGATCGCCAAGGTGCAGATGCATTCCCCCCTGTTCGGCAATTACGCGCGCGCCAACACGGCCGGTCATATCGACGGCCATCCGAGGCTGGTGACGTTCTACCAGCCGGAACTCGAGCGGGCCTTGCGCGCGCGCCTGGCAGCGCGCGCGGAGGTGCACGTGGAACTGGGCGCGGAGCTGATCGATTTCGAGGAACGTGACCAGGGCGTGCAGGCGCGCCTGCGGCTGGCCGACGGCCAGGAAAAGCGCGTGCGGGCCAGCTACATTGTCGGCGTGGACGGCGCCAATTCCTTCGTGCGCCGTCATGCCGGCATGGACTTCCACGGCAAGACCTTCACCCAGGACTGGCTGGTGGTGGACGCGCTGAACGTGCCGAACCCGATCGACCACATCGAATTCATGTGCGATCCGCGCCGGCCCACGCCGCACATGGTGGCGCCGGGCGGCCGCCAGCGCTGGGAATTCATGCTGCAGCCGGGCGAGACGCGCGAGCAGATGGAGCGCCCCGAAAAGATCCGCGAACTGCTCAAGCCCTGGTGCCGGCCGGAGGACATCACCATCGAGCGCACGGCAGTCTACCGCTTCCATGCGCGCGTGGTGAACCGCTTCTCGCGCGGCCGCATTTTCCTGGCCGGCGACGCGGCCCACATCACGCCGCCGTTCATCGGTCAGGGGCTGGTGGCCGGCCTGCGCGACGTGGCCAACCTGTGCTGGAAGCTGGCCTGGGTGGTGCAGGGCCGCGCGGCGCCGGCCATTCTCGACAGCTACGACATGGAGCGCCGTCCGCACGCCAAGTCCATCGTCAACCTGGCGTTGCTGATGGGCCGCCTGGTCATGCCGCGCAACCGCCTGACGGCGCTGGGCGTGCATGGCTTGATGTCGCTGATGCAGCTGCTGCCGGCCACACGGGCGCTGTTCCAGGACTTGAAGATCAAGCCGCCGAGCCGGTTCGGGCGCGGCCTGTTCAAGGCATGCGCGCGCGATGCACGGCTGGTGCGCGGCGGCTTGTTCCCGCAGGGACTGGTGCGGCGCGGCGCCGGCCAGCCGTTCATGCTCAGCGACGAGGCGTTGGGGCAGAGGCTGGCGCTGGTGGGCTTCGGCTGCGATCCGAAGACGGTGCTGGCCGCCGGCCTGCAGGCCGCCTGGGCGCAAGCCGGCGGCACCACGCTGCAGTTGCGCCATCGCGGCCAGGTGGCGGTGGACGGCGAGCCATCGTGGGAAGACATGAGCGACTGTCTGGTGCCCGGCGCGGCGCCGGTGGGCTGGCTGGCCGTGGTGCGGCCGGACCGCACGGTGCTGCACGACGGCCCGCTGGCGCAGGCCGACGCGATCGTCGGCGAGGCGCTGGCCTTGCTCGGCGTGGCGCGGGCGGCGCCCGGCCTGCAACCAGCGCATTTGCGGACGTCCCGCATGGGTTAGCGCATGCGGCGGACACGATAAGAGGCAACAGGCAGTACCACTACAAACCATAACAACGAGGAGACCAGCATGATCGATTTTAAAACGGCCGCAATGCGCGCCATCCCCGCCACCGCAGCCATGTGCGGCGCGTTGGCCGGCAGCGTCCCGGCCCACGCGGCCGAAGCATTCGAGCCGCGCTACAACATGGCCGGCAGCCTGGGCGGCGAAATGTTCGTGCCGCCCGACCAGGCCGGGTGGGCCGGCGGCGTCGCCGTCACCCACATCAGCGTCAGCAAAGTGACCGGCAACGATGGCCAGGCCATCTCCACCACGCTGCCCGGCGGCGTGGTGCCGCTGCCAGCCCCGACGCCTGCCGCCTTGTATCCCGCCTACGGCACCAGCACCGCCCGTTTCGACGCCACCGGCCCGATGACGCGGGTCGATCTCGCCATCGGCTACATCACCCCCGAACGGTATGCCGGCGGCCAGTTCGCGTTCGTGGTGGACGTGCCGTACGGGCGCAAGAAGCAGGACGTCAACATCACCGCCGGCACGCCGGCGCTGAACTGGAACGCGGCCATTCCGGCGCCCGTGCAATCGGCCGTGCAGGCGCAGTTCGGGGCGCAATACCAGGGGCAGGTGGCCGCCCAGTCGGCCGACTTCAGCGGCGAAGTGACCGGCATCGGCGACGTGGAGCTGCAAGCGGGCTGGCTGTACACCGGGGCGCAGGTGCACGTGCTGGCCGGTGCGAGCGTGGTGCTGCCGACCGGGAAGTACGACACCAGCCCCGGGCCGCATCTCAGCACCGGCAACTACTACACCCTGCGGCCCGCGCTGCAACTGGCCTGGCTGCCGACGGCCGACATCGGACTGGCGACCAAAGTGTCGGTGGGCCTGAATACCCGCAACAAGGACAATGAACTGCGCAGCGGTAACTGGGTCAGCGTCGAAGCGGCGGCCGGCTACAAGACGGCCGTGGGCGTTCTCGGCGTGCACGGCGTGTATCTGCGCCAGTACCAGGATGACGACAACAACCCGTTCGGCGCGAGCCGCTTCCGCTCCAACAGCGCGGGGATGTTCTTCACCACCAAGGTCCCGGGTATCGACGCCGCGCTGACGCTGCAATACATGACGACCACGTCGTCGCGCAACGCCAAGCACGGCGACTTCACGCAACTACGGGTGGTCAAGGTGTTCTGATGTTCTGATGTGGTATGGGGCCGCGCGCGAGGCGGCCCGCTGCATCAGGCGATCGCGTAAGCCGCGTTGGTGACGTTCTTGGCCTGTTCGAACAGTTGTTGCGCCGTGTCCGCCACCTGCGATGGTGGATTGCCCACGGCGGTCAGCTTGGCCGTGACGGCGATCGCGTCGGCGTGGCACTGCTCCAGTGCGCGCGCGGTGGACTTCTTCACACCGCCCCCTGCGCCGACGATGGCCAGGTGGGTGGTGGCCTGCACGGCCGTGCCCGCGCAACTGGCCAGATGGGCCTGGTCGGCGCTGGTGAACGGAGGCTGGGGCGAGGCGGCCAGGGCGCCAAAGGCCGCCGCCAGATTGGCCATGTCCTTGCTGAGGTCGGAAAGGGTGATGGTCATGGTGCTCCCTCGCTTACTTGAACGCCGACACCGTGGCCGCCAGCGCCTGCACGACCGTCTTCAGGTTCTGCACGCCGCTGACGAAGGCCCTCTTGCGGTCGTCGGACGAGGGATCGACGATCATCTCGACCAGCCGGTCGTGCGACGCGATCAGCGCCGCTATGGTGGCCGGCAACTGCTTGCCCACGTTCTCCTGCTCGGCCTTGTAGTCGGCGATGCTGACCAAGGGGAAATCATCGAGCGCCTTGAGCGTTTCCAGCCGGGTCGCCATCGAGTGCGACTGCGTGAAGCGGGCGCCGTAGATGTCGCGGATGTTGAGCGCGGTGATGGTCTGGATCGCCAGCGTGTTGTTCAGTTGCACCGCCAGCGCCGTGCCGATCTCCGTGATGGCCTGGTCGATGCCCTGGTAGCGCGGCCGGGTGCCTTCGCCGCTGGCGCGTTCGCCTTGCGCGTTGACGTTCTCCAGCAGGATGTCCTCGATGTGGCGGGCCGACGTCTCGGTCTTGCTGATCTCGTTCAGCACCGACAGCAATTGCCCGAGCGCGCCCAGTTGCGTGGTCAGCCTGGTGTCGGACACGCCGCCTATCTTGGGCAGGAACGGCGCCTTTTGCTGCGCGTTGTTGTAGCGCGTGCGCAGCGACACCACGTTCTGCGCCAGGGTGCTGGCGTTGTCGGCCACCGATTGCGTCGGGTCGCCGCCCAGTCTGCCCATGGCCCGGTCGAGCCGGCTCGGTTGCGGCACGGCCGCCGCCTGCAGCAGGTGCAGGTAGCTGGTGAAGGCCAGCAGCGCGTCGAGGCTGGCGCGCGCCTCGATCGGCACCTGCAGCGGATAGGCGTGCACGCCCAGTGTCATGGCGACGGGCAGCATGGCGTCCCGTTTGGCGCCATCCTTTTCCTTGGCCACCATGGTGCTGATGGCGTCGATGCAAGCGCGCTCGTCGGTGCTGTAACAGGTCGTGTTGCAATTGGCGGCCTGCGGATGTTGTTCGCAACGCTGCAGTGCGCCGCACTGGGCCGCCAGCCGGGGCGACCAGAAGCTGGTCTGTTTCAGCATGTCCAGCGTCGGCTTATCCTGCAGGAATGGCTCGGCTGGCCGTTCCGGCGTGTACACATAGCGCAGGTAGATCCGGCCCTTGAGGTCGCACTGGCCGTTGCCCTCGACGAAGCCGGGGAAGGTTCCATCGCCGGGGCGCTCGGGGTTGCTGACCGGCTTGACCACGTAATTGGCCGCGAGCATGGAGGCGCGCTGGCCGTTCTCCTGGTCCAGATTGTTCTGCTGCGACGTCTCGACCGTGCGCGCGATGGTGGCGCCGGCGTTCACGAAGGCATTGGTCTGGGTGACGATGGGCGTCGAGCAACCGGCCAGGCCGAGCGTCGCCACGATGACAGTCGCTACCGTACAGAATCTCATCGCCAATTTCCCGTTACAAGTGCGCAGGCGCAGTCGAAGAATACATGGGTATTGAGATGAATCAATACCAATGTTGGGTAGTTTGCTACGCGAGGGGGCGAGGAAATCTCCTCAATTGTCACGCCGTGGTTAAATCGCCGCAGCAACCTGCGCGCGCGGGCGCCTTCCACGTTCTGTCGCTAATAGTGGTAGCGGCATGCGACCACATACACCGTATCGTTTTCCACCATGTACACCAGGCGGTGTTCACGGTCGATCCGGCGCGACCACAAGCCTGTCAGATTACCTCTGAGTGGTTCCGGCTTGCCCAAACCCTTGAACGGGTCCGCCATGATGGCATCGATCAGTTCGTTGATCTTTTCCGCCAGCTTGGGGTTCGCCTCCTGCCAATGCAGGTAGTCCTCCCAGCCAATGTCGGTGAAGGCGACGGCCGCTTGCCGGGCTTGCTCCTTGCTACTTGCCTTGTGATGCTTCATCGCGGACCAGCTCCCGTTTCCTGGCCTTGCCGGCTTTCAATTGCTCGAACGAAGCCAGCAGACGGCTGGCGTTGTTCGGAGATTCGAGCAGATACAGCGTTTCCTCGATGCTATTGAAATCGGACAGCGATAACATGACGACGGCTTCCCCGTTTTGGCGCGTGATGACGGCCGGATTGTGGTCATTGCAGACTTCGTCCATCACCGCCTTCAGCCCGGCGCGCGCCTCGCTGAAAGTGAAAATGTTCATGGGATTGGTCCTTTGTTCTCGGCAGGTGGTCAGTGCATGTTCATGGTACAGAATTTTGTACAATGCGTAAATATTGTGCCGATTCTTGTGCATAGAACATTCCGCCATGCCGGTTGTCATGCCCCCGGCTTGACGCTGACGGCAGGCCCGTCTATATTAATGACTTGAAAGTAAGTTAAAACTGGATGCCTATGCAAGCCCCACCCGAACCCAAGCCCCGCTGGGAGCGGCGCAAAGATGCGCGGCCGCAGGAATTGCTGGCCGCCGCGCTGGGCCAGTTCGTCGAACGCGGCTTCGCGGCCACCCGGCTGGAGGACGTGGCGCGCCGCGCCGGCGTGTCCAAGGGCACGCTCTACCTGTATTTCGAGAACAAGGAAGAACTGTTCAAGGCAGTCGTGCGCGATCACATTGTGAACGCCATCGGCGCGGCCGAGCAGACCGTGGCCGAATTCGACGGCCATAGCGGCGAGCTGCTGCGCGCCATCCTGATGCGCTGGTGGGACCAGATCGGCGCCACCGAGCTGGCCGGCATCACCAAGCTGATGATGGCCGAGGCCAACAACTTCCCCGACCTGGCCCAGTTCTACAACGTCGAGGTGATCGAGCGCGGCAACCGCCTCATCTCCAGCGTGCTGGTGCGCGGCGTGGCGCGCGGCGAATTCCGCCCGCTCGACCCGGAGGTGATGACCCCCGTGCTGACGGCCCCGGTGCTGATGCTGATGATGTGGACCCATTCGTTCCTGCCCTGCGACATGTCGGCGCTGGACCCGCAAGCGTACATGGCGGCGTTCATCGACATGGCCCTGAACGGCTTGCTGCCGCCCGCCGCCAATGCCGCCTGATGCCCGTGCGCACCGATCCGGCGGGCCGATTTGGCCACTTCAACCCCCTCAAACTGCAGACTGTCGCAATTTCCCGCGTCCCGTCAGGTTTCTCGTTAACATGTGCCTTCCTTGCCAGATCAACGATAAAATGACGGATTATTCTTTTTCCACCGAGTCATAAGATGAATATCGAACAAGCCCGCTTCAACATGATCGAACAGCAAATCCGCCCTTGGGATGTGCTGGACCAAGACGTCCTGGACCTGCTGGTGGTGGTCAAGCGCGAGAATTTCGTGCCGGCCGCCCACAAAAACCTGGCCTTCGTCGACACGGAAATCCCGCTGCCAGGCGGCCAGAGCATGTTCACCCCCAAGCTGGAAGCGCGCTTGTTGCAGGAAGTTAAACTGAAAAAACACGAGAACGTGCTGGAAATCGGCAGCGGCAGCGGCTACATGGCCGCCCTGCTGGCGCACAAGGGCCGTCACGTGACGACCGTGGAGATCGACCCCGAACTGAAGGCGCTGGCCGAGAAGAACCTGGCCGACAACGGCGTGACCAATGCGACGGTCGAACTGGGCGACGGCGCCCACGGCTGGACCCAGGGCGCGCCCTACGACGTGATCGTCATCTCCGGCGGCCTGCCCGCGCTGCCCGAGGCGTTCCTGCAGCAGCTGAAGGTCGGCGGCCGCCTGGTGGCCATCATCGGCGAAGCACCGCTGATGAAGGCGCAGCTGATCACCCGCACGGGCGAGGCCGGCTACGACACCAAGACTTTGTTTGAAACCAATGTGAAGCTGCTGAGCAAAGCGTCGGCGCCTTCGCATTTCACGTTCTGAGCGGGGCAGCATGCAGCATCTGACCGCGCTGGAGCTGGCCGACTGGCTGGCCGACGAGGCCCGCCCCAGCCCCTTCCTGCTGGACGTGCGTGAACCATGGGAATTCGAGACGTGCCGCATCGCCGGTTCGACCCTGATCCCCATGCACACCATCCCGGCCCGCATCGACGACCTCGATGAGGATGCTGCCATCGTGTGCATCTGCCACCACGGCGCGCGCAGCCTGCAGGTGGCCGCCTTCCTGGAGCGTCACGGCTTCGGCAAGGTGAGCAACCTGACCGGCGGCGTGCACGCCTGGGCCGTGCAGGTCGACCACGCGATGCCCAAGTACTAGCAACACACGACCGGGCCGCGGCGACGCGGCGCTGGGTTCGGCGGCAACGAATGGTGTCTTTTTGATATGATTAACTTTTTTTGATGACTCCCACGGAGAACGCAATGCAGAGACCCCTTATCGCCGTGCTGATCGCCAGCGCTTTCATGACGTTCAACGCACAGGCGGCCGATCTGGTCCAGGTGTACCAGCAGGCGCTGGCCAACGACGCGACCTTCGCCGGCGCCCGCGCCAGCCTGACGGCGGGGCAGGAACGCATCACCCAGGGCCGGGCCGGCCTGCTGCCGTTCATCTCGGCCAGCGGCGCCAACAGCCGCAACACCGGCGATCTGCAGATCGATCCCGCGCCCAAGCGCGACAACGACTATCACGTCAACAATTACCAGGTCACGCTGACCCAGCCCCTGTTCAACTGGGCCAGCTGGCAGCAATACCAGCAAAGCAAACTGGTGCAGGCGGCCGCCGAGGCCAGCTATGCCCAGGCGCAGCAGGACCTGATCGTGCGCGTGGCGCAGGCGTATTTCGACGTGCTCACGGCGCAGGATTTCCTCACCGCGACCCAGGCCCAGAAAGTGGCCACCACCGAGCAGCTGGCCTCGGCCAAGCGCAACTTCGAGGTGGGCACCCAGACCATCACCGACACCCACGAAGCCCAGGCCGCCTATGACCTGGTGGTGGCGCAGGAGTTCGCCGCCATCAACGACCTCGAGAACAAGCGCACGGCGCTTCAGGTGATCGTCGGCCAGGCGCCGGCCGACCTGGCGCCGCTGCGCTCCGGCGTCACCATCGCCGGCCCGCAGCCGGCCGCCATGGAGCCGTGGGTCAGCTCGGCCGAGGGCCAGAACTACGCCGTCGTGGGCGCCCAGTTGCAGTTGGAGATCGCCAAGCGCGACATCGAGCGCAACCGCTCCGGCCACTATCCGACCGTCAACCTGGTGGCCAGCAGCGCGCACAGCAACCAGACCAACAGTAGCGTGGCCAACAACAATTCGATCGGCGTGCAGTGGAATGTCCCGCTGTTCAGCGGCTTCGCCGTGACCAGCAAGGTGCGCGAGTCGATCGCGCTGGAAGACAAGGCCCGCAACGACCTGGAGGCGACCAAGCGCGCGGCCGCGCAGGGCGCGCGCCAGGCTTATCTGGGCGTCAACAGCGGGCTGGCGCAAGTGAAGGCGCTGGAGGCGGCGGAAGTGTCGAGCAAGTCCTCGCTCGATTCGAACAAGCTCGGCTACCAGGTCGGCGTGCGTATCAACATCGACGTGCTGAACGCGCAAAAGCTGCTGTACTCGACCCAGCAAAGCCTGTCCAAGGCCCGTTACGACACCATCATGGCCGGTCTGCGCCTGAAGGCGGCCGCCGGCTCGCTCAAGCCGGCAGACCTGGACACGGTCAACGCCCTGCTGGCGCACTAAGGCGCCGCAGGCCAGCCCGGACGGGCCGGGGCCGGCTTACAGGCCGGCGCCGGCGCCGTCGAACTGGCGCTCGATCAGTTCAATTTTGTAGCCGTCCGGGTCGGTCACGAAGGCGATCACGGTCGAGCCGCCTTTCACCGGCCCCGGCTCGCGCGTCACATGGCCGCCATTGGCTTTGACAGCCTCGCAGGCGCGCACGATATCGTCGGCCGAAATGGCCAGGTGGCCGTAGGCCGTGCCCATCTCATAGCTGCTCACGCCGTAGTTGTAGGTCAGTTCCAGTTCCGCGTGCTCGGGGTTGGCGCCGTAGCCGAGGAAGGCCAGCGTGTACTTGTATTCCGGGTTGTCGCTGGTGCGCAGCAATTTCATGCCCAGCACCTTGGTGTAGAAATCGATCGAACGTTGCAGGTCGCCTACCCGCAGCATGGTGTGCAAAATACGCATGGTGGTCTTTCTTGACGGTGGAGAGTAAGCCGCATTTTATGCGTTTTGCCGCAACCATGCCGGGGGCCGCCCGGCGGCGTTCAGTGATCGAGCCGCGCGTCGAGCGTGATGTGGGCGTTCAGCGCGCGCGACAGCGGACATTCTAGCTTGGCCTTGAGCGCGGCCTGTTCGAACGCGGCCTGGCTGGCGCCGGGGATGAACGCGATCAGGTTCAGGTGCACCGAGCCGATCTGGTAGTCATCGCCGACCTTGCCCAGCGAGACGGTGGCCGTCGTGATCAGGCTGCGCGGTTTCATGCCGGCCGCCGCCAGTTCCCCCGCCAGCGTCATCGTGAAGCAGGCCGCGTGGGCCGCACCCAGTAGTTCTTCCGGATTGGTGCCGGCGTCGTGTTCGTAGCGGCTGTGGTAGCCGTACGAGACGTTGTCGAGGATGCCGCTCTCGGTCGCCACCCGGCCGCCGCCGCCCTTCAGGTCGCCGCTCCAGACCGCCGTTCCTGTGCGTTTCATGATGTGCTCCTGTGTAACGTGGGATGCGTCATGATGACGCGGCCGCAGCCCCGCCTCCGTTCGGGGACGCACATAAGGCAGGCCATGTCAGCGCGCCTTGGGCGTGATGCGCCAGATCGTGTTGCCCACGTCGTCGGCCACCAGCAGCGCGCCGTCGCGGGCCACGGCCACGCCCACCGGACGGCCGTGGGCCGTGCCCTTGCGGTCCAGGAAGCCGATCAGGAAATCGCGCGGCGGGCCGGACGGCGCGCCGTTGGCGAACGGGACGAAGATCACCTTGTAGCCGCTGGGCGGGCGCCGGTTCCACGAGCCGTGCTGGCCGATGAAGACGCCTTCGCGGTAGCTGGGCGGGAACAGCTGGCCACGGTAGAACGCCAGCCCCAGCGAGGCCGTGTGCGCGCCCAGCGCGTAGTCGGGCGCCACGGCGCGCGCCACCAGGTCGGGCCGCGCGGGCGACGGGCGCGGGTCCACGTGGGCGCCGAAATAGCTGTAGGGCCAGCCGTAGAAGGCGCCGTCGTGGACGGCCGTCATGTAGTCGGGCACCAGATCGTCGCCCAGTTCATCGCGCTCGTTGACGGCCACCCACAACTGGCCGCTGTGCGGTTCCCAGTCCATGCCGACCGGGTTGCGCAGGCCGGTCGCGTACGGCCGGCTCTGGCCGCTGGCCAGGTCCAGTTGCCAGATGGCGGCGCGGCCCGTTTCGGCCTGCGGGCCGTTCTCGCCCACGTTGCTGCCGGAACCCACGGCGATATACAGCGTGCGGCCGTCGGGCGTGGCCAGCAGGTTGCGGGCCCAGTGCTGGTTTTGCGGACCGGCCGGCAGATCGAGCACCTTGGTGCCGGGCGTGACGATGCTGGTCTGGCCGTCCCGGTAGTCGAAGCGCAGCACCGCGTTGGTGTTGGCCACGTACAGGTGGTTGCCGGCCAGCGCCATGCCGAACGGCGATGCCAGCTGGTCGAGGAACACCGTGCGCTCGGCCGCCATGCCATCGGCGCCCACGCCGCGCAGCAAGGTGATGCGGTCGGCCGAGGCGACCCCGGCGCCGGCCTTTTTCATCAGGTGGCGCGTGATCATGCCGCGCACGCCGTGGCCGTCGTTGGCGTGCGCGGGTGCGTTGGTTTCAGCCACCAGCACGTCGCCATTGGGCAGCACGGCCAGCCAGCGCGGATGGTCCAGGCCGCGCGCGTAGGCCTGCACCTGGAAGCCGGCGGCCGGCACCGGGCGTTCATTCTCCTGCCAGCGCGCGACCGGGGCCACGGCGACCGTGGGGATGAGGGAGCGGGACGGTTCGGGCAGCTCGGGGTGGGGGCCGAAGCCGGGTGGATATTGCGGGTATGGCTGCTCGGCCAGCGCGCACGCGCACAACGCCGCCAGCAGCGGCAACATCATGCGCGCCAGCGCGCGCGGCGCCCAGCGGGGCGTGGGCCACATGGTCGTCGGCCTTCAGTCGCGCCGCACGTCCGGCTTGGGCTTGGCGCCTCCCGGATGGGGCGCGGTGGGCTTGACCTGATCCACGCCGCGCACGCCGTGCAGGTCGGTATCGACCAGACCGCGTTCGAGGTCGCTATTGGCCTGTTCGATGATGGTGCGCGGGTGGCGGGGCGGCTGTTCCGTCGTTTCGTCGCGTTCGTGGGGCAGGTGGCCGCCGCCGGGCCCGGTGCCGGGTTTGCTGGTTGTCGCCATGATCGTGCCTTTCCAGGTAAGGCTTGAAGGCGCCATCTTAGCGCGCCCCGCGCGTGCCGGTCGCGCGATTGGCGCACGGCTGGCGCGCGCCGGGGGCGGGATGCGGACTGTCTTTTCCGGGCGAAACTCGGTTACTATTTCGCCATCATTGATTTCGCGACCATGCAGGTCGCTGTTTGCGAAGGAAGCGCCTTGAGCTCTGAACTGCACGCCGCCGATGTCCATGCCCATGCCGCGCCGTCCCATTGCGCCAACTGCCGGGCCGCCGTCAGCGGCAATTATTGCCACCAGTGCGGACAGGAGACGGTGCTCCATCCACCCAGCGCGCGCGAATTCCTGCACGAGTTCATCGGCCATTACGTGGCGCT
Source organism: Rugamonas sp. GW822-FHT03B10 (assembly GCF_058801745.1). NCBI lineage: Bacteria > Pseudomonadati > Pseudomonadota > Betaproteobacteria > Burkholderiales > Oxalobacteraceae > Rugamonas > Rugamonas sp. GW822-FHT03B10. Next base: position 216,270 of record NZ_JBXANP010000007.1, read on the forward strand.
GGAAGGCAAGCTGTGGGGCACGCTGGGCCGGCTGCTGTTCCGGCCCGGCGCGTTGACCAACGAGTACGTGCGGGGCCGGCGCGTGCGCTTCGTCCAGCCGCTGCGGCTGTACCTGACCTTGAGCGTGCTGTTCTTCGCGCTGATCAAGCTGGCCAATCCCATCGACCTCGCCGGTTCGACGGCCGAGCCAGGCGCGGCGGCCACGCCGGCGACGGCCCACGCGACGTCAGGCAAGGCCGCGCCCGCCAAGCCGCAACGGGGCGAGGTGGTGTTCTTTGACGACGACGGCGACAGCGATGGCGATCTGCTGGTCACGGGCCTGAAGGGCGTGTGGCCGACCGGCGCGGCCAAGCTCAAGCACCAGGAGCAATACCTGTCCAGCCTGACGGACGCGCAGCGCGTGGACGTGTTCACGCAAGGCTTCTACCATTTCGCGCCGTACGCGATGTTCCTGCTGCTGCCCCTGTTCGCGCTGTACTTGAAGCTGCTGTACCTGGGCTCGGGCCGCCGTTATGGCGAGCACCTGCTGTTCGCGCTGCACGTGAACGCGTTCGCGTTCGCCGTGTTCATGGGCCTGATGCTGCCCATGCCCGGCATCGTCCGGTTCGCGCTGTGGGTGTGGCTGATCGCCTATCTGCCGTGGGCCATGCGCCGCGTCTACCCCGGCGGCAAGCTGGCCACGACGTGGCGCTGGCTGGCCCTGATGGCCGCTTATTCCGTGACCATGGCCATCGGCTTCATGTTCACCATCGGCGCCGGCGTGCTGACGGCCGGTCATTGACGCCGGCGCGGCCGCCGCACTATACTGTTCGCCTATACAGTGTTCGATGGTCGAGTCGTGCAGGCGTGCGGCCGGGCATCCGGTCTGCGCGTAGCGGCCGCGCCGTTTATGGCAGAAGCCGGCGTTATCGGTTACCCTGCTGCGTGTCGCTACTCCTCACTACACCGAGATCCTTATGCCTGACTTGCATGTCCCGTTCCACACCATCGCGCTCGTCGTCCGCCAGAACACGGACGGCATCGAGGAATCGGTGGGCCACATCGTCGCGTTCCTCGAGCGCCGTGGCCACGCGGTCGTGTTCGAGGAGGAGACGGCGGCGCACCTGGGCCTGACCGGCGCGCGGGCCATGAGCGCGATCGAGATCGGCGCCCACGCGGATCTGGCCATCGTGATGGGCGGCGACGGCACCATGCTCGGCATCGCGCGCCAGCTGGCGCCGTACGACGTGCCGCTGATCGGCATCAACCAGGGCCGGCTCGGCTTCATGACCGACATTCCGCTCGATGGCATGCTCGACGTGCTGGCCAAGATGCTGACGGGCAGCTTCCAGGCCGAGCGCCGCACGCTGCTCGAAGGCCAGGTGCTGCGCGACGGCGAGGTGATCCACGTGGGCATGGCCGTCAACGACGTGGTGGTGTCGCGCGGCGCGGGCGCCGGCATGGCCGAGCTGCGCGTGGACGTCGACGGCCACTTCATGTACAACCAGCGCTCGGACGGCCTGATCATCGCCACCCCGACCGGCTCGACCGCCTACGCGCTGTCGGCCGGCGGCCCGTTGCTGCACCCGAGCCTGGGCGGCATCGGCCTGGTGCCGATCGCGCCGCACGCGCTGTCGAACCGGCCCATCGTGCTGCCCGAATCGAGCCTGATCGAGATCGAGATCATGCGCGGGCGCGACATCAGCGTCAATTTCGACATGCAGACCTTCGCCAGCCTGGCCGCGCACGACCGCATCCTGATCAAGCGTTCGCCGCACACCATCACCTTCCTGCACCCGGAGGGCTGGAGCTACTACAACACCCTGCGCGAAAAGCTGCACTGGAACGAATACCCGTCCGGCGAAGGCAAGCTCAGCTGACCCGGCCCACCGACCCACCATCCAGCGACCCCATCCCCAGTCCACCATGCTGCGTACCCTGACCATCCGCGACTTCGTCATCGTCGATACCATAGAACTGGAATTTTCCGCCGGCTTTTCCGTGTTCACGGGCGAGACCGGCGCCGGCAAGTCCATCCTGATCGACGCGCTGACGCTGGCGCTGGGCGGGCGCGGCGACGCCAGCGTGGTGCGCGAGGGCGCGGCCAAGGCCGACATCACGGCCGACTTCGCCGTCACGCCGCAGGCCGCCGCCTGGCTGCAGGCGAACGAATACGCGGCCGACGAGGGCGGCGCGCTGCTGCGCCGGGTGATCGACAACGCCGGCCGCTCCAAGGCCTACATCAACGGCATCGCGGCCACGGCGGCCCAGTTGCGCGAGCTCGGCGACCTGCTGGTCGACATCCACGGCCAGCACGCGCACCAGTCGCTGCTCAAGGCCGACGCCCAGCGCGAATTGCTCGACCATCAGGCGCTGACGGCCGACGGCGGCGCGCGCGCCACGGCGGCCGACGATGGCAAGGCCGTGGCCGCCGCCTACAAGGCCTGGCGCACACTGGCCCGCCAGCGCGAGGAATACGAGACCAACGCCGCCAACGTGCTGTACGAGCGCGAGCGTCTTGAGTGGCAGGTGGGCGAGCTTGACAAGCTGGCCGTGCGGCCCGGCGAATGGACCGAGATCAGCAACGAGCACAGCCGCCTGTCGCACGCGGCCAGCCTGCTCGAAGGGGCGCAGGAAGCGCTGGCCGTCATTTCCGAGGCGGACGACCACCCGGTGCTGTCGCAACTGTCGGCCCTGAACCAGAAGCTGGGCAAGCTGGCCGGCATCGACACGGAACTGCAGGCCATCGTCGACCTGATCGAGCCGGCCCGCATCCAGTTGCAGGAGGCGGCCTACGCACTCAACAGCTACCTGGACCGGGTCGAGCTGGACCCGGAGCGCTTGCGCCAGGTCGACGCGCGGCTGGAGGCGATCCACTCGACGGCCCGCAAGTTCCGGGTGACGGAGGAGCAGTTGCCGGACGAGCACGCGGCGCTGGCCGCCAAGCTGCGCCAGCTGGCCGACGCCACCGACCTGGATGGTTTGCGCCAGCAGGAGCAGAAGCTGAAGGCGGCCTACCTGACCGTGGCGCAGCGCCTGTCGGCCACGCGCGCGCAGGCGGCGCGCCAGCTGGGCGAGGCCGTCACGCGCGCGATGCAGGACCTGAACATGACGGGCGGCCGCTTCGAGGTCGCGCTCAACCCGTGCGAACCGGCCGGGCACGGCCTGGAGCAGGTGGAATTCCTGGTGGCCGGCCACGCGGGCGTGGCGCCACGGCCGCTGGCCAAGGTGGCCTCGGGCGGCGAACTGGCGCGCATCGCGCTGGCCATCTCCGTCATCACGTCCAACGCCACCACCACGCCGACCCTGATCTTCGACGAGGTCGACAGCGGCATCGGCGGCGGCGTGGCCGAAGTGGTGGGGCGCTTGCTGCGCCGGCTGGGCCAGGAGCGGCAAGTGCTGTGCGTGACGCACTTGCCGCAGGTGGCCAGCCAGGCCGGCCAGCATTTCCAGGTGGCGAAAAGCACGCTGGAGAACGGCAAGACGGCCTCGCGCATCGACGTGCTCGACGCCAAGGCCCGGGTGGAGGAGGTGGCGCGCATGCTGGGCGGGCTGGAAATCACGGCCACCACGCGCAAGCACGCGCGCGAGCTGCTGGCGTCTTAACGGGCGCGATGTTGGACCTGACCCCGGCATTCCCCCCGCGCCGGGCGATTTAACTATAATGGCAAGCTCCGTCCACCACCGCGCCCGCCATGACCTTTCTTCCCGAACCTCCCCACACGCATGGCAAGGTGCCGCGCAGCGCCGTCGTGCTGGTCAACCTGGGCACGCCCGACGAGGCGACCCGGCCCGCCGTGCGGCGCTACCTGAAGGAATTCCTGTCCGACCCGCGCGTGGTGGAAATCCCGCGCGCCGTCTGGTGGTTCATCCTCAACCTCATCATCCTGCCGTTCCGTTCCGGTAAATCGGCCGCGAAATACGCGTCGATCTGGACCCGTGAAGGTTCGCCGCTGAAAGTGTATACGCAGCAGCAGGCCCAGTACCTGCAAGGCTTGCTGGGCGAGCGCGGCCACGACGTCAAGGTCGTCATGGCCATGCGTTACGGCAACCCGTCGCTGCCCGGCGTGCTGGCCCAGCTGCAGGCCGAAGGTTGCGAACGCATCGCCGTGCTGCCCGCCTATCCGCAGTATTCGGGCACCACCACCGGCTCCATCTACGACGCCGTGTTCAGCCACTACGCGCGCGTGCGCAACGTGCCGGAGTTGCGCTTCGTCAAGCATTACCATGACCACGAAGGCTACATCCAGGCGCTCGAACAGTCGGTGCAGGCGCACTGGGAGGCCAACGGCCGTCCCGACAAACTGGTGCTCAGCTTCCACGGCGTGCCCAAGCGCACCTTGCTGCTGGGCGACCCCTACCACTGCGAATGCCTGAAGACGGCGCGCCTGCTGGCGGCCCGCCTCAAGCTGACGCCCGAGCAATATGTGGTCACCTTCCAGTCCCGTTTCGGCAAGGCCGAGTGGCTGCAGCCGTACACGGCGCCCACCGTCCAGCAACTGGCGCGCGACGGCGTGCGCCGCATCGACGTGCTGTGCCCCGGCTTCACCAGCGATTGCCTGGAGACGCTGGAGGAAATCGCGATGGAAGTGCGGCACGACTTCGAGGCGGCCGGCGGCCGCGAGTTCCACTACATCCCCTGCCTGAACGCGACCCCGGCCTGGATCGCGGCGCTGGCCGATATTGCCGAACAGCATCTCGTCGGCTGGCCCACGCTGACCACGCCAGCCCAGCGCGCGTTGCTGAAAAAAGAGGCGGAATTGGGCCGCGAGGCGGCCATCCGGCGCGGCGCGGCCGCATAAAGATGCGAAAGCGGCGCGCGGGGACTGGAACTCCGCGCGCCGTCGCGGCATAATCAGCACTTGGCGGTGACGAGTGCCAGCCTGTTAAAATAGCCGGCCCAGGGGATCGGCCGCGTAGCACAGCCAGGCGGTTGCCAGGATGATGTAGGCGAGGATGGATGCTGCGATCAATGGCAACTTCATGATGGGGCGCTCCCGGGAAAACGGTCTGCACAGTCGTCTGCTCAGCCGTCTCTATTCATACTAGCCGGTTCTTGGCAAAAGAGAATCTGCGCGTATCGGAAGTTTTGTAACCGTTGTTACATGGCACAGGCGGCGCCGGGTGGAGCGCGGGCAAGCCCTTGAAACGACAGGGATTAGCCCCATCTGATCGCACAGTGCAGTCGTCAATGCTTAGTCAAACAATATGAATGTAGGAGTCTTTTAGATGCAAGATCAGGAAAACCAAGCTGTACCTAATCCAGAGGCGGATCAGGCGTCGGCCCAAGCTTCGACTCCCGCTGAATCTACTCTGGAAGAGCAACTGGCCGCCACCGAGGCGCGTCTGGCCGAGATGCACGACGCCTTCATGCGCGCCAAGGCCGAGGGCGAGAACATCCGCCGCCGCGCCCAGGAGGACGTCGCCAAGGCGCATAAATTCGCCGTGGAAAGCTTCGCCGAGGCCATGGTGCCCGTCAAGGACAGCCTGGAAATGGCCCTGAAGGTCGAGTCGCCTTCGCTCGAATCGCTGAAAGAGGGCGTCGAGATGACCTTGAAGCAACTGACGTCGGCGTTCGAGAAGAACCGTCTGCTGGAGATCATGCCGGCCCAGGGCGACAAGCTGGACCCGAACAAGCACCAGGCCGTGGCCGTGGTGCCGGCCGAGCAGGAGGCCAACACGGTCGTGGCCGTGCTGCAAAAGGGTTACATGATCGCCGACCGCCTGCTGCGCCCGGCCATCGTGACGGCGGCCCAGGCCAAATAAACGGGGACTGCGGCAAACGTTTGAAATTTCGCGACAAGCACTTGAAAACGTACAGCATTTCCACACATTAGAACCATCTGAACTTTAGCAAATAAGGAAAACAATCATGGGTAGAATTATCGGTATCGATCTGGGAACCACAAATTCCTGCGTTTCCATCATGGAAAATGGTCAGCCAAAGGTAATCGAAAACGCCGAAGGCGCGCGCACGACGCCATCGATCATTGCTTACCAGGAAGATGGTGAAATCCTCGTCGGCGCGCCTGCCAAACGCCAGGCCGTCACCAACCCGAAGAACACGCTGTTCGCCGTCAAACGTCTGATCGGCCGCAAGTTCGAGGAAAAGGAAGTGCAGAAGGACATCGGCCTGATGCCTTACTCGATCATGAAGGCCGACAACGGCGACGCCTGGATCGGTGTGCGCGACAAGAAACTGGCCCCGCCGCAAATCTCCGCAGAAGTGCTGCGCAAGATGAAGAAGACGGCCGAAGACTACCTCGGTGAAGAAGTCACCGAGGCCGTCATCACCGTGCCTGCTTACTTCAACGACTCGCAGCGCCAGGCCACCAAGGACGCCGGCCGCATCGCCGGTCTGGACGTCAAGCGCATCATCAACGAGCCGACCGCGGCCGCGCTGGCCTTCGGCCTGGACAAGACCGAAAAGGGCGACCGCAAGATCGCCGTGTATGACCTCGGTGGCGGCACGTTCGACGTGTCCATCATCGAGATCGCGGACGTGGACGGCGAGAAGCAGTTCGAAGTGCTGTCGACCAACGGCGACACCTTCCTGGGCGGCGAAGACTTCGACCAGCGCGTGATCGACTACATCATCGACGAGTTCAAGAAGATCAACGGCCTGGACCTGAAGAAGGATCCGATCGCCCTGCAGCGCATCAAGGCTTCGGCCGAGCGCGCCAAGATCGAACTGTCGTCGTCGCAGCAGACCGAGATCAACGAGCCGTACATCGCCATGGCGAACGGCGCGCCGGTCCACCTGAACCTGAAGATGACCCGCGCCAAGCTGGAATCGCTGGTGGAAGAGCTGATCAACGCCACCATCGAGCCATGCCGCATTGCAATCAAGGATGCCGGCGTGAAAGTGTCGGACATCGATGACATCATCCTGGTCGGCGGTATGACCCGTATGCCCAAGGTGCAGGAGAAGGTCAAGGAATTCTTCGGCAAGGATCCACGCAAGGACGTGAACCCGGACGAAGCCGTGGCCGTGGGCGCCGCCATCCAGGGTTCCGTGCTGTCGGGCGAGCGCAAGGACCTGCTGCTGCTGGACGTGACCCCGCTGTCGCTGGGCATCGAAACGCTGGGCGGCGTGATGACCAAGATGATCCACAAGAACACGACCATCCCGACCAAGTTCTCGCAAGTGTTCTCGACCGCCGACGACAACCAGCCCGCCGTGACCATCAAGGTCTACCAGGGCGAGCGTGAGATCGCGGCCGGCAACAAGGGCCTGGGCGAATTCAATCTGGAAGGCATCCCGCCGGCAGCACGCGGCACGCCGCAGATTGAAGTGACCTTCGACATCGACGCCAACGGCATTCTGCACGTGGGCGCCAAGGACAAGGCCACCGGCAAGGAAAACAAGATCACCATCAAGGCCAACTCCGGCCTGACGGAAGCGGAAATCCAGAAGATGGTGAAGGACGCCGAAGTCAACGCGGAAGAGGACAAGAAGATCAAGGAACTGGCCGAATCGCGCAACCAGGCCGACGCCCTCGTGCACTCGACCCGCAAGTCGCTGACCGAATACGGCGACAAGCTGGAAGCGGGCGAGAAGGAGAAGATCGAAGCGGCCATCACCGAGCTGGAAGGTTCGATCAAGTCCGGCGACAAGGCCGAGATCGACGCCAAGGTGGCGGCGCTGTCGACCGCGTCCCAGAAGCTGGGCGAGAAGATGTACGCCGACATGCAGGCGCAGCAGGCCGCGGCCGGCGGCGAAGGCGCCCAGCAGCAGCACGCTGGCGCGCAAGAGCAGGCCAAGCCGCAGGACGACGTGGTCGATGCCGACTTCAAGGAAGTCAAGGACAGCAAGTAATCCAGGCATCCGCGCGGCGTGGGGCTCCCCTGCGCCGCGCTCTCCTGCCGAGCCGGGCGAGCCTGATGGTGGTCGCTCGGCTTTTTCGCATAATCAGTACATCAGTAAATACAGCAAGGTGCCGACAACATGGCAAAGCGTGATTTCTACGAGACACTCGGTGTCGCAAAAAATGCCACGGAAGACGAGATCAAGAAGTCTTATCGCAAACTGGCGATGAAATACCATCCGGACCGCAATCCGGACAGCAAAGAGTCGGAAGAAAAGTTCAAGGAAGTCAAAGAAGCGTACGAGATGCTGACCAACCCGGAGAAGCGCGAAGCGTATGACCGTTATGGTCACGCCGGCGTCGATCCCAACATGGGTGGCGGCGGCGGTTTCGGCGGCGGCGCGGGCGGCTTCGGCGACGCGTTCGGCGACATCTTCGGCGATATCTTTGGCGGCGGCCGCGGCCGCAACGCCGGCCCGCAGGTGTACCGCGGCGCCGACTTGCGCTACAACCTCGAAATCACGCTGGAACAGGCCGCGCACGGCTTCGACACGACGATCCGCGTGCCGTCGTGGGACAAGTGCGACACCTGCCACGGTTCCGGCGCCAAGCCCGGCACCTCGCCGTCGACCTGCTCGACCTGCGGCGGCCACGGCCAGGTGCGCATGCAGCAAGGCTTCTTCAGCATCCAGCAGACCTGCCCCAAGTGCCACGGCACGGGCAAGATCATCACCGATCCGTGCTCGCCCTGCGGCGGCGCGGGCCGCATCAAGCGCAACAAGACGCTGGAGGTGAAGATTCCGGTCGGCATCGACAACGGCATGCGCATCCGCTCGTCCGGCAACGGCGAACCGGGCACCAACGGCGGGCCGTCGGGCGACTTGTACGTGGAGATCCACATCAAGCCGCATCCGGTGTTCCAGCGCGAAGGCGACGACCTGCATTGCGAAATGCCGATCTCGTTCGCCAAGGCGGCCCTGGGCGGCGACATCGAAGTGCCCACGCTGTCGGGCAAGGTGTCGTTCACGATTCCCGAAGGCACCCAGTCGGGCAAGACCTTCCGCCTGAAGGGCAAGGGCATCAAGGGCGTGCGTTCCGGTTACGCCGGCGATCTGTTCTGCCATGTGGCCGTGGAAACCCCGGTCAAGCTGACGGAAAAGCAGAAGGACATGCTGCGCGAGTTCGAGAAGGCCACCACCGAGGGCGGCGCCAAGCACAGCCCGCAGAGCAAAACCTGGAAAGACAAGGTCAAAGACTTCTTTGAGTAATTTCAGGTAGAATTCGCTCCACACATCCAGGACGCTTCGGCGTCCACAGACAGACCGCCGCCATGCCCTCCGGGACAGAACGGCGGTTTTATTATGTAGAGAGGACGAAATGAGCGAGCAAGTGATCGGTAATTCCCCCCTGCAAGATCTGCTGCGTAACAACCGCCAGTGGGCCGAATCGGAGGTCAATCGCGATCCCGAGTTTTTCAAACGCCTGGAGCAACTGGCTTCGCCCGAATATCTGTGGATCGGTTGTTCCGACAGCCGGGTGCCCGCGAACGAACTGCTGGGCCTCGCGCCGGGCGACGTGTTCGTGCACCGTAACATTGCCAACGTGGTGGTGCACTCGGACCTGAACTGCCTGTCCGTGCTGCAGTTCGCCATCGACGTGCTGAAGGTCAAGCATGTGATCATCGTGGGCCACTATGGCTGCAAGGGCGTGCACGCGGCCATGACGGGCGCCCGCGTGGGCCTGGCCGACAACTGGCTGCGCCACGTGCAGGACGTGAACCAGAAGCATGAGCGTTACCTCGGTGACGTGCTCAACACCGCCGCCCGCTCGGAACGCCTGTGCGAATTGAACGTGGTGGAGCAGGTGGTCAACGTGTGCCAGACCACCATCGTGCAGGATGCGTGGGACCGCGGCCAGCAACTGACCGTGCACGGCTGGGTCTACGGCCTCAAGGATGGCCTGCTGAACGACCTCGAAATGACGGTGACTTCCGCCGAAGACCTGGCACCCCGTCTGGCCGCCCGCCTGCAAAAGTACGGCCAACAGGCGGCCTAACGCCGTCGCCGGGGCGGTCGGCCATGCCGTCCGCCCCGGCGTTCCCCTCAGCGCGTGGTGCGGTTCTTGCTTACGTTAAGCTGCATGAAGTTTAACTTTTGCACGCCTTGAATACTCGGCTGCCACCACAATCAGCCATGCGCAATCTACGTATCGTCATCGTCAACACCGTCATCACGGCCGCCAACGCGGGCGACGTGGCCCAGCGCGCCCAGGCGGCGCGGACCCAGGCCCTGCGCGAGGGCTTGCTGGAGGCCGGCTACGACATCGTCGCCTCGCTGCCGGCCGACATGCATCTGCCCGAGCAGATCGCCCAGTTGCAGCCCGATATGATCATCATCGACGCCGAATCGGACGCCCGCGACGTGCTTGAACACATTGTCGTGGCCACCCGCGACGAGCGCCGCCCCATCGTGCTGTTCACGGAGAGCGAGGACCAGCAGTCCATGGAACAGGCCATGCGCGCCGGAGTGAGCGCTTACATCGTCGCCGGTCTCAAGGCCGACCGCATCAAGCCCGTGCTCAACGTGGCGCTGGCGCGCTTCAGGCAGGAGCAGAAGCTGCTCACGGAACTGTCGGACACCAAGCACAAGCTGGCCGAGCGCAAGGTGATCGAGCGCGCCAAGGGCTTGCTGATGGCGCGCCACCGGCTCACCGAAGACCAGGCCTACCAAAAGCTGCGCAACATGGCCATGAACAAGAACCTCAAGCTGGCCGAGATCGCGCAGCGCATCCTCGATGTCGAGGACTTGCTGGGCTGAACGCTGTCCAAAATGGTGCGCGGCACAGAAACGGTGCGCATTGCGTGCCTGCCGCCCCATCTTTTCCCCCCGAACGCCGCGTAACGCCCCTGCAACGCATGGCATGGTCCTTGCACTTCATACCGTAGCGGGTCCGGCCAACGGCGGCCGGGCTGCACGAGACAAGGGCGTCTGCACCGCATGCCAGCGAGCATGCCGGGAAGGGCGCCTTTTTATTTGTCGATGGAGAGCACTGCGATGACATGTACCCACATGCGAACCCAGCCAACCGGAGCGCGGCCATGAGCAGCGCCTTGCGACCGGAAAAGCAAACCGTCAAGATCGGCTTCAATCCACTGACCGACTGCGCCACCGTGGTCATGGCCTCCGTGCTGGGCATGGACGAGAAATACGGCATCAAGATCGTGCTGCGCAAGGAGCCGTCGTGGGCCGGCGTGCGCGACAAGCTCGTCAGCGGCGAGCTGGATGCGGCCCACCTGCTGTACGGCATGGTCTACGGCGCCCAGCTCGGCGTGGGCTGGCAGCAGAAGGACATGGCGATCCTGATGAACCTGAACCGCAACGGCCAGGCCATCACGCTGTCGCGCCGGCTGGCCGAGCAGGGCGCCGTGGACGGCCCCTCGCTGGCGGCCCTGATGCAGGGCGCGCCGCGCACCTACACCTTCGCCCAGACCTTCCCCACCGGCACCCATGCCATGTGGCTGTACTACTGGCTGGCCGCGCACGGCGTCGATCCGATACGCGACGCGCGCGTGATCACGGTGCCGCCCGCGCAGATGGTGGCCAACCTGAGCGCCGGCCACATGGACGGCTTTTGCGCCGGCGAACCGTGGGGCCACCGCGCCGTGGCCGACGGCGTGGGCGTGACGGCCGCCACCAGCCAGCAGATCTGGCCCGACCACCCGGAGAAAGTGCTGAGCACCACGGCCGCCTTCGTCAAGCACCATCCGAACACCTGCCGCGCGCTGGTGGCGGCCGTGCTGGACGCGGGCAAGTGGATCGAAGCGTCGCCGGCCAACAAGCTGGCCGCGCTGGAAATCCTGGCCGGCCACAGCTACGTCAACACCAGCCGCGACGTGATCGCGCCACGCGCGCTCGGTCATTACGAGAATGGCTTGGGCAAGAGCTGGCAAGACCCGTATTGCCTGCAATTCCATGCGGACGGCGCGGCCAACTTCCCCTATCTGTCGGACGGCATGTGGTTCATGACCCAGCTGCGGCGCTGGGGCCTGATCACGCGCGACCCCGAATACCTGGCCGTGGCCAGCCATGTGCACCAGATCGGCCTGTACCGCCAGGCCGCCGAGATGAGCGGCACGCCCGTGCCCGACAGCATGCTGCGCAGTTCCAAGCTTATGGACGGCATCGTCTGGGATGGTCGCGACCCGCGCGCCTACGCCGCCGCGTTCCCTATCCGGCACCGGGCCCAGGCCCCGGCCGACACCGCAACTTTCTGAGGAGAGCACCATGCATGATCAAGGCAGTGTCACCCTGGTGGGCGCCGGTCCCGGCGACCCGGACCTGTTGACCATCAAGGCCGTGAAAGCCATCGCCCGCGCCGACGTGGTGCTGATCGACGACCTCGTGAACCCGGAGATCCTGGTGCACGCGCCCCACGCGCGCGTGATCGAGGTGGGCAAGCGCGGCGGCTGCGAATCGACGCCGCAGGAATTCATCGAGCGGCTGATGGTGGCCGAAGCCCGCGCGGGCCACCACGTGGTGCGGCTGAAGGGCGGCGATCCCTATCTGTTCGGCCGCGGCGGCGAGGAACGCGCCACGCTGAAGGCGCACGGCATCGCCGTCGAAGTGGTGCCCGGCATCAGCAGCGGGCTGGCCGCGCCCGGTACGCTCGGTGTGCCGCTCACGCACCGGGCCTGGAGCCAGGGCGCCGTGTTCGTCACGGGCCATGGCAAGGACGCCGCGTCCGAGCCGAACTGGGTCGCGCTGGCCCAAAGCCGGCTGACGCTGGTGGTCTACATGGGCGTGGCCCGTTGCGAAGCGATCCAGGCTGGCTTGCTCGCTGGCGGCGCGGATCCGTCCACGCCGGTGGCCGTGGTGCAGTCGGCCACCCGCAGCGCGCAGCGCCAGTTGCTGACCACACTCGGCGAATTGCCGGGCGCGCTGCGCGCCAGCGGCCTGGGCAGCCCCAGCATCATCGTCATCGGCGACGTGGTGCGTTGCGCCGACGACTGGCCGGCCATGCTGGCGCAGCACGAGCTTGCCAGCCCCTGCGTCAGCGCTGGCGCGCGCGCCTGCGGCTGAGCGGCGCCTGGTGCAGCGCGCGCACCGTTAGCGTGCGTCGCTGCACCGCAACATCGCACAGCATCCGCACCAACGCCGCCCAAACTAGCCCTCAAGCAACGCTTTCCTCCCGCTTTCCCCGCTTTTCCCCGCTGTTCCCCCCTACAGCACCTTCCCGATACAGCTGGCACAGCTCTTGCAATAGGTAGGGTAAGGGATCAAAGGCGATCCCCCCTCACATTTCGCCGGTCTAACGATGGACCGGCAGGACAACGGCGTCCGCCCAACCTGGTCTTGAGACCTGAGTGGGGCGGACGCCGTTTGCGTTTTCTAAACGGGAAATCAAAATGACCAGCAAAGCTAACAGCATCAAGCTTTTCTCGATCTCCACGCCGGCGATGCGGGCCTTCCACCTGACCTGGATGGCGTTCTTCGTCTGCTTCTTCGCGTGGTTCGCCTGCGCGCCGCTGATGCCTGTGATTAAGGGCGAGTTCAACCTCAGCGTGGCGCAGATCGCCAACATCAACATCGCCGCCGTGGCCATCACCATTCTCGTGCGCCTGGTGGTCGGCCCGCTGTGCGACCACTACGGCCCGCGCAAGACCTACACCGGCCTGCTGCTACTGGGCGCCATCCCCGTGATCGGCGTGGCCTTCGCCCACAGCTATGAAAGCTTTTTGATGTTCCGCCTCGGCATCGGCGCCGTGGGCGCCAGCTTCGTCATCACCCAGTACCACACCTCGGTCATGTTCGCGCCGAAAGTGGTGGGCACGGCCAACGCGGCCTCGGCTGGCTGGGGCAACGCCGGCGGTGGCGCGGCGCAAGCGGCCATGCCGCTGCTGATGGGCGCCATGGTGATGGCCGGCGTGAGCGAGACCATGGGCTGGCGCGCCGCCCTGATCGTGCCGGGCGTGCTGATGGTCATCATGGCCGGCCTCTACTACCGCTACACCCAGGACTGCCCGGAAGGCAACTACAGCGAGATGCGCGCCGCCGGCATCCCGATCGAGGGCGGCAAGAAAGGTGGCTGGGACAGCTTCAAACTGGCCGCCGCCAACCACCGCGTGTGGCTGCTGTTCGTCACCTACGGCGCCTGCTTCGGCATCGAGATATTCATCCACAACATCGCCGCCACCTACTACGTCGACCACTTCGGCTTCTCCGTCAAGTCGGCCGGCCTGGCCGCCGGCAGCTTCGGCCTGCTGGCCCTGTTCGCCCGCGCCCTGGGCGGCTGGGTATCCGACAAGGCCGCCATGCGCGGTGACCTGAACAGCCGCGTCACGCTGCTGTTCGTGATGATGATCGGCGAAGGCGCCGGCCTGCTGTGGTTCGCCAACGCCGACGGCGCCACCTACGCCGTGATCGCCATGCTGACCTTCGGCCTGTTCACCCACATGGCGTGCGGCGCCACCTACGCGCTGGTGCCGTTCGTCGACAAGCGCGCCCTGGGCGGCGTGGCCGGCATCATCGGCGCCGGCGGCAACGTGGGCGCCGTGGCTGCGGGCTTCCTGATGAAGGGCCTGGGCAACACGCAGCAAACCCTGAGCGTCCTCGGCGTGGTGGTGGCGATCTCCGCGCTGTGCGCGCTGGCGGCCCGCTTCTCCAGCGAAGCCATGGAATCGGCGGCCATGCCATCCAAGATCGCAGCATAAATGTAATCGAGCATAAGGAACCGCATCATGAAAATCATCGTCATCGGCCACGGTATGGTCGGCCAAAAATTCCTGGAAACGCTGGGTGACAGCAGCGATCTGCACGTGACCGTGCTGTCCGAAGAGCCACGTCCGGCCTACGACCGCGTTCACCTGTCCGAGTACTTCTCCGGAACCACGGCCGAACAGCTGTCGCTGGTGCCGCCCGGTTTTTTTGAGCGCGGCAACCTGCTGCTCAAGCTGAACACCCGCGCGGTCGCCATCGACCGCGCGGAGAAGACCGTCACCGTGCGCAGCGGCGAAGTGCTGGAGTACGACAAGCTGGTGATCGCCACCGGCTCCTTCCCCTTCGTGCCGCAACTGCCGGGCAAGGACCGCAAGGACTGCTTCGTCTACCGCACCATCGAGGATCTGGAAGGCATGCTCGCCTGCGGCAAGCGTTCGAAAACGGGCGTGGTGATCGGCGGCGGCCTGCTGGGCCTCGAATGCGCGAAAGCCCTGCGCGACATGAACCTCGAAACCCACGTGGTCGAATTCGCGCCGCGCCTGATGGCGGTACAGGTGGACGACGCCGGCGCGCGCGTGCTGCGCCAGAAGATCGAGGACCTGGGCGTGACCGTCCACACGGGCAAGAACACCACCGCCATCGTCGATGGCGAAGAGGGCACCCACCGCATGGAGTTCGCCGACGGCAGCCACCTGGACACGGACATGATCGTGTTCTCGGCCGGCATCCGTCCACGCGACCATCTGGCGCGCGAAGCCGGCCTGGCCACCGGCCCGCGCGGCGGCATCTCGATCAACAACCAGTGCCTGACCTCGGACCCGGACATCTACGCCATCGGCGAATGCGCGCTGTGGAACGGCCAGGTGTTCGGCCTGGTGGCGCCCGGCTACGACATGGCCCGCATCGCCGCCAAGCACCTGATGGGCGAGCATGAGGCGGAGTTCACCGGCGCCGACATGAGCACCAAGCTCAAACTGATGGGCGTGGACGTGGCCAGCATCGGCGACCCGCACGGCAAGGTGGAAGGCAGCCGCTCGTACCAGTTCACGGACGAGCGCAAACAGATCTACAAGAAGATCGTCGTGTCCGACTGCGGCAAATACCTGCTGGGCGGCGTGATGGTGGGCGACGCCAGCGAATACGGCACGCTGCTGCAGATGATGCTCAACAAGATAGAGCTGCCCGAGTCGCCTGAATTCCTGATCCTGCCGCAGTCCGACGGCAAGGCCAAGCCCGGCCTGGGTGTGGACGCGCTGCCGGCCAGCGCCCAGATCTGCTCGTGCAACGCCGTCTCCAAGGGCGCGCTGTGCGACGCGGTGGGCGGCGGCGCCACCAGCATCGGTGAGCTGAAGTCGTGCACCGGCGCCGGCACGGCCTGCGGCGGCTGCGTGCCGCTGGTGACGCAGATCATGAAGTCGGAAATGAAGAAGCTGGGCATGGCCGTCAACAACCACGTGTGCGAGCACTTCCCGTACTCGCGCCAGGAGTTGTTCCACCTGATCCGCGTCGGCAAGATCACCACCTTCGCCGACCTGCTCAAGCAGCACGGCAAAGGCCTGGGCTGCGACGTGTGCAAGCCGCTGGCGGCCAGCATCCTGGCCTCGTGCTGGAACGACTTCGTGCTGAAAAAAGAGCACGCCAGCCTGCAGGACACCAACGACTACTTCCTGGGCAACATCCAGAAGGATGGCACCTATTCCGTCGTGCCGCGCATGGCCGGCGGCGAAGTGACGGCCGATGGCCTGATCGCCGTGGGCACCGTGGCCAAGAAGTACGGCCTGTACACCAAGATCACGGGCGGCCAGCGGGTCGACCTGTTCGGCGCGCGCGTCGAGCAGCTGCCGCTGATCTGGGAAGAGCTGATCGCGGCCGGCTTCGAGTCGGGCCACGCCTATGGCAAGTCGCTGCGCACCGTCAAATCGTGCGTGGGCTCGACCTGGTGCCGTTACGGCGTGGACGATTCCGTCGGCCTGGCGATCGAACTGGAGAACCGCTACAAGGGCTTGCGCACGCCGCACAAGATCAAGTTCGGCGTGTCCGGCTGCACCCGCGAGTGTGCCGAGGCGCAGGGCAAGGACGTGGGCATCATCGCCACCGAGAAGGGCTGGAACCTGTACGTGTGCGGCAATGGCGGCATGAAGCCACGCCACGCCGAACTGCTGGCTTCCGATCTGGACAAGGCCACGCTGGTGCGCTACATCGACCGCTTCCTGATGTTCTACACCCGCACCGCCGACCGCTTGCAGCGCACCAGCGTGTGGCGCGACAACCTCGAAGGCGGCCTCGATTATCTGAAGGACGTCGTCATCGGCGACAAGCTGGCCATCGCCGCCGAACTGGAAGCGGACATGCAGCACGTGGTCAACACCTACGCCTGCGAATGGAAGGCCGCCGTCGAAGATCCGGAAACCCGCAAGCGCTTCCGCCACTTCGTCAACAGCGACCAGACCGACCAGAACGTGTTGTTCATGGAGGAGCGCGGCCAGATCCGTCCCGCCACGCCGGAAGAACGCCAGCGCGTGATCCCCATCGCAGTCAAAGCAGCCTAACCCGTCCCAGCAAAGGAGAACACCATGCACCGCGACATTCAAACCGATAACTGGATTTCCGTTTGCGCGCTCGACGAGATCGTGCCCAACACCGGCGTCTGCGCCCTGCTCAACGACACGCAGATCGCCGTGTTCCATGTGGAGGACAACGGCCCGCGCGTGTTCGCCATCGAGAACTACGACCCCAACTCGCAGGCCGCCGTGCTCTCGCGCGGCCTGGTGGGCAGCCTGGGCGAACGCATCGTGGTGGCCTCGCCCATCTACAAGCAGCACTTCGATCTGCAGACGGGCGAATGCCTGGAATCGCCCGAGCACTCGGTGATCACGTATCCGGCCCGGGTCGAAGGCGGGAAGGTCTGGGTCGGGTTATGAAACCGGCGCTGGTTGTCATCGGCAACGGCATGGCGGGCATGCGCACCGTGGAGGAGCTGCACAAGCTGGCGCCCGACATGTACGACATCACCGTGTTCGGCGCCGAGCCGCACGGTAACTACAACCGCATCCTGCTGTCGCCCGTGTTGGCCGGCGAAAAGAGCATCGACGACATCATGCTGCACACGCGCCAGTGGTACGTCGAGCACGGCATCACGCTGCACGCGGGCGACCCGGTGGTGCACATCGACCGCCGCAAGCGCGTGGTGCGCGCCGCCTCCGGGCGGGAGGTGCGCTACGACCGGCTGCTGCTGGCCACCGGCTCCAAGCCCTTCATCATTCCCGTGCCGGGCCACGACCTGCCGGGCGTGATCGCGTTCCGCGACATCCAGGACGTGGAAACCATGCTGGAGGCGGCGCGCAACCATCGCCACGCCGTGGTGATCGGCGGCGGCCTGCTGGGTCTGGAGGCGGCCAACGGCCTGCTGCGCCAGGGCATGACGGTGACGGTGGTGCACGTGACGGACGCGCTGATGAACCAGCAGCTCGACAAGCCGGCCGCCCAGCTGCTGCAAAAGGCGTTGGAGGTGAAGGGCCTGCGATTCATTCTGAGCGCCCAGACCGAGGCCATCGTCGGCCCGGACCGGGTGACGGCCGTGCGCTTCAAGGATGGCAGCGAAATCCCCGCCGACCTGGTGGTGATGACGGCCGGTGTGCGCCCCAACATCGAACTGGCCAAGGCCTCCGGGCTGCACTGCGAACGGGCCATCGTGGTGGACGACACACTGCAGACCTACGATCCGCGCGTGTACGCCGTGGGCGAATGCGTGCAGCACCGCAGCGCCACCTTTGGCCTGGTGGCGCCGATCTGGGAACAGGCGCGCGTGTGCGGCGCCCACCTGGCCGGCGCCGGCCACCGCCGCTATGTGCAGCAAACCTCGCCCACCCGCCTCAAGGTGACGGGCGTGGACCTGTACTCGGTCGGTGATTTCATCGGCGGCGAAGGCAGCGAAGATCTGGTGCTGCGCGACGCCAAGCGCGGCGTCTACAAGCGCCTCGTATTGAAGGACAACCGCATCGCCGGGGCTGTGCTCTACGGCGACGTGCAAGACGGGCCGTGGTACTTCGGCCTGATCCAGAAAGGCACCGACATCGGGCCTATCCGCCATCATCTGCTGTTCGGCGAAGCGCTGTGCGCCGCCGCCTGAACTGGCAACGCCTGAACTGGAAAGCATCGTGAACCTGTCACTCGAACCCCTCTCGGTCCGCACCACCTGCGCTTATTGCGGCGTGGGCTGCGGCGTCAAGGCCACGCCCAAGGGCGATGGCGGCATCGACATCGCCGGCGACACCAGCCATCCCGCCAACTTCGGCAAACTGTGCGTCAAGGGCTCGGCCCTGGGCGAGACGCTGGGACTGGAGGGCCGCCTGTTGCACCCGCAAGTGCGCGAAGATGGCGCGCTGCGCCGCGTGTCGTGGGATGCGGCGCTGGACCGGGTGGCCGGGCAGTGGCAGGACATCATCGCCGAACACGGGCCGGACGCGGTGGCGTTCTACGTGTCGGGTCAGCTACTGACGGAGGACTACTACGTCGCCAACAAGCTGATGAAAGGTTACGTGGGCAGCGCCAATATCGACACCAACTCGCGCCTGTGCATGTCGTCGGCCGTGGCCGGCCACAAGCGCGCCTTCGGCGAAGACCTGGTGCCGGTCAGCTATGAGGATCTGGAACTGGCCGACATGGTGGTGCTGGTGGGCTCCAACACGGCCTGGTGCCATCCCATCCTGTTCCAGCGCATCGCGCGCATCAAGGAAACCCGCCCGCATGTGAAATTGGTGGTGATCGACCCGCGCCGCACGGCCACCTGCGAGCTGGCCGACCTGCACCTGTCGGTCAAACAGGGCACGGACGTGTGGCTGTTCAACGGCTTGCTCAGCTACCTGGCCCGCATCGGCGCGGTGGACGCCGATTTCGTCGCGCGCCACACCAACGGCATGGCCGAAGCGGTGGCGGCGGCCGACGTCGATTGCGCCGACCCGGCCGCTGTGGCCCGCAAGTGCCGCATCGAACTGCCGGTGCTGATGGAGTTCTACGAATCGTTCGCGGCCACCGCCAAGGTGGTGACGGCGTTCTCGATGGGCGTGAACCAGTCCTCGGCCGGTACGGACAAGGTCAACAGCATCATCAACTGCCACCTGATCGGCGGCCGCATCGGCCAGCCCGGCATGGGGCCGTTCTCGATCACGGGCCAGCCCAACGCCATGGGTGGGCGCGAAGTGGGCGGACTGGCCAACATGCTTGCCGCCCACATGGACCTGGAGCGCGGTGAGCATCGCGAACTGGTGCAGACGTTCTGGGAATCGCCGCGCATGGCCGACAAGGCTGGCCTGAAGGCGGTGGACCTGTTCCGCGCCATCGAGGACGGCAAGGTCAAGGCCGTGTGGATCATCGCCACCAATCCGCTGGTCAGCCTGCCGGACGCCGACCAGGCCCGCCGCGCGCTGGAGAAGTGCGAGTTGGTGGTGGCCACCGACATCATGCAGAACACCGACACCAACGCCTGCGCCCACGTGCTGCTACCGGCGCTGGGCTGGGGCGAAAAGGACGGCACCGTCACCAATTCCGAGCGCCGCATCTCGCGCCAGCGCGTCTTCCTGCCGGCGCCGGGCGAGGCGCTGCCGGACTGGCAGATCCTTTGCCGCTTCGCCCAGCGCATGGGCTACACCGGTTTCGACTTCAACAGCGCGCATGAAATCTTCGACGAGCACGCGCGCCTGAGCAGCTACCGCAACACGGCCGACGACGTGCCGCGCGCGTTCGACATCGGCGCGCTGGCCGGGCTGGGCCAGCAGGGCTACGATGCGCTGGAACCGGTGCAGTGGCCAGTGACGCGGCTCGATTCCGGTGAGCTGCTGGGCCAGTCCCGCCTGTTCGGCGATGGCCAATTCGCCCATGCGGACGGCAAGGCGCGTTTCATCGCCGTCGCGCCGCGCCTGCCCGTCAATACGATTTGCGAAGACTATCCGCTGGCGCTCAACACGGGCCGCGTGCGCGACCACTGGCACACCATGACGCGCACCGGCAAGGCGCCCAAGCTGGCCGACCACATCGCCGAATCGTTCGTCGACATGCACCCGCAGGACGCGCTGCTGCATGGCGTGCGCGCCGGCGAGCTGGCGCGCATCAGCACCGCCTGGGGCTCGATGGTGGCGCGCGTGCAGCACGGCGGCGGCATCGCGCGCGGCAGCGTGTTCATCCCCATCCACTGGAACGGCCAGACGGCGTCCGACGCGCGCGTGGGGGCGCTGGTGAACCCCGAGGTCGATCCCGTGTCGGGCGAACCGGAATTCAAGCACACGCCGGTGCGGGTGGAGCAGTTCCGCCTGAACTGGCACGGCTTCATTTTGAGCCGCAGCGAATTGAACCTCGACAGCGTGGCCCACTGGACCCGCATCCAGGGCCGCGACTTCGCCCGCTACGAACTGGCCGGCCGCCAGAACATCGCCGATTTCGCCAGCTGGGCGCGCGACCTGCTGGGCGTGCAGGGCGAGCAGGCCGACTGGCTCGAATACGAAGACCGCAGCGCCGGCGTGTACCGCGCCGTGCACCTGGTGGACGACCGTATCGACCAATGCATCTTCCTGTCGCCGCGCCAGGACATGCCCTCTCGCGCGTGGCTGGCCGGCCTGTTTTCAAAGCCGCAGTTGAGTGAGATCGACCGCGTGGGCCTGCTGGTGGGCCAGCCGGTGGAGAAGGGCGCCGACACCGGGCCGACCGTGTGCTCGTGCTTCGGTGTGGGCCGCAACACGATCTGCGGCGCCATCGTGCAGCAGGATTTGCAGACGGTGGCGCAGGTGACGGCCTGCCTGAAGGCGGGCGGCAACTGCGGCTCCTGCGTCCCGGAGATCAAGAAGCTGCTGGTGGAAACGCGGGTGGCGGTGGCGGAGGAACGGGCGGCCTGAGGACGAATATCGTCAGGGCGCGTGCCGCGCGTAGCCAGCTTCACGTTGGCTGCGCACGGCCAGGACGAACACCGTGTCAACCGCGTCCAGGTAGTGGTAGAGGGCAAGGTAGCCTTGTCCTTTTCGACCTATCACCAATTCGCGCTTGCCGTTGGCAACTGCTCTGCCGATCAGCGGATTGTGAGCCAGCACGTCGATGGCATGCATGATTTCCACAATCCGCACGGGGCCGTCGGCGATCTGGTGCCGCTCCAGATACGCAAGGATGCGGCTGAAGTCTTCGAAAATTTCAGGTGCAAGCTCGACTTGCGCCACGTTTAGCCAGGTTTCTTCTTTGCCGTGGGGGGCGTTGCCGGCCGGCCCGCTACGCGATCTTCAAGATAGCGTCGCATATCGGCCCACGGTATGGTTTCGCCTGTGGCGGCGATCCGAGCGAAGCGGGCGTCGGCCTCGGTGTCCATGTCGGCCCGTCGTTCTTCCAGCTCGGCCTTTTCCGTGATGGCTTCCAGTATCAAGCTATGGGTGGTTTTGCCGGTGCGCTCGGCGGCGCTGGCGATCCGCGCCTTCAGCTCCTTTGGTAAGCGGATCGTGGTCGTAGTGGACATGGGAGTCTCCGTTAGAGGGACAAATGTAGCACACTCCCTGAGTGCTATACGGGCCAGCGAGACTTCAGTCTCAAATTGGCACCAGCCTTTGCCCCGGAGAATACGAGGATTGCAAAGGCAGCCAGGAACGGCAGCCCCATTAAAGCAAATCCGTAGGTCACGACAACGACTGGTGACCACAGTATCAATAGGCCGAAAAATGCGCCTATACCTATGGTTTTATGCCTGGCGCGTTGTATAAAAAATCCCTGAATCAGTCCTATTGCCAACGCCGACAACACAATAGCCACCAGCCTTACAATTCCAGAGAAATTTTCAAGGCCCGCGTAGTTAGCAAAGGCAACGACGAGGGTAATAGCGGCGCTGGATGTTCCTATGAGTCCGGTCGTGACTTTGCTCATCAATACCTTCCACCAAAAAACATTCTAAGTCTCCCTACTAAGCGTTGTGGAAATGTCATCATAACAGTTTGCATTTGTTAAACACGCTCAGATTCTCACGCAGTTGAATTGGGCGATTCGTGGCTTTGGCAGTCGTACGCACTTTCCTGAAATCGGGCTTTTTGAAATATGGTAAATTAGCTCATCGATCGCCAGATCATGCCTGTCGAGAGCACACATGCCTATCCGCGACAATTTCACTGATGCCGACATGGATCAGTGGCTCAACGATAAACGCGTCACCGAAATCGAATGTCTGGTGCCCGACCTGACGGGCGTGGCGCGCGGGAAGATCCTGCCGCGCGCCAAATTCACGCAGGACCGTGGCATGCGCATCCCCGAGGCCGTGCTGGGCATGACGGTGACGGGCAACTACCCGACCGAGGACGCCGCCTACGACCGCGCCATCTCCAGCACCGACCGCGACATGATCTTGCGGGCCGACCCCACCACCATCACCACCGTGCCATGGGCCACCGACCCCACGGCGCAGGTGATCCACGACTGCTATTTTTCCGACGGCCGCCTGGTCGACTTCGCGCCGCGCTCCGTGCTGCGCCGCGTGCTCAAGCTGTACGCGGACCGTGGCTGGAAGCCCGTGGTGGCGCCGGAACTGGAGTTCTACCTGACCGAGCAGAACATCGACCCCGACCTGCCGCTCAAGGCCCCCGTGGGCCGCAGCGGCCGCGCCGAAACGTCGCGCCAGGTCTACAGCATCGACGCCGTCAACGAATTCGATCCGCTGTTCGAGGACATCTACGACTACTGCGACATGATGAACCTGGACGTGGACACCCTGATCCACGAGGTGGGCGCCGGCCAGATGGGCCTGAACTTCCAGCACGGCGACGCGCTGGCGCTGGCCGACAAGGTGTTCTACTTCAAACGCACCTTGCGCGAGGCCGCCCTCAAGCACAAGATGTACGCCACCTTCATGGCCAAGCCCATGGGCGGCGAGCCCGGTTCGGCCATGCACGTGCACCAGAGCGTGGCCGACGCGGCCACCTGCCGCAACATCTTCAGCGATCCCGATGGCGCGCCGTCCACGCTGTTCCGCCACTACATCGGCGGCCTGCAGCGCTACACGCCGGCCTGCATGGCCATCATGGCCCCGTATGTGAATTCCTACCGCCGCATCGTGCGCCACACGGCCGCCCCCATCAACGTCCAGTGGGGCATGGACAACCGCACGGTGGGCTTCCGCGTGCCCGTCTCCGGCGTGCAGGAGCGGCGCGTGGAGAACCGCATCATCGGCGCGGACGCCAATCCCTACCTGGCGATGGCCGTCACGCTGGCCTGCGGCTACCTGGGCATGATCGAGCAGATCGAGCCGACGCCGATGACGGTCGACAGCGCCCACAACCACCCGCTGGAGCTGCCCCAGGGCCTGCCCGAGGCGCTGCAGCGGCTGCGCGCCGAGGAGCGCCTGCGCGACGTGCTGGGCGAGCGTTTCATCGACGTCTACGCGGCCATCAAGGAGCTCGAACACCGCGAGTTCATGACCGTCATCAGCCCGTGGGAGCGCGAGCATTTGTTGTTGCATGTCTGATTCCCCATCCCCCGCGCTCCATCTATAATCACGGGTTGTCCACAACGGCGGCCCGCGACCGGCCTGCCATACGCTGTCTCTCTTATAAATTTTATATTTTGACACTATGACCATAGACCGACCTGCCGCCGCCACAGGCGAATCCGGCCAGCCTTTTCTGTTGATCCGCAACCTGGTCAAGGAATTCGATGGCGTGAGGGCCGTCAACGATGTGTCGGTCGCCATCGACAAGGGTGAGATCTTCGCGCTGCTGGGCAGCTCCGGCTGCGGCAAATCGACGTTGCTGCGCATGCTGGCCGGTTTCGAGACGCCCACCTCGGGCCGGATCGAACTGGCCGGCAAGGACATCATCAACGTGCCGCCCTACGAGCGCCCGATCAACATGATGTTCCAGTCCTACGCGCTGTTCCCGCACCTGACCGTGTGGGACAACATCGCCTTCGGCCTGCGCCGCGACGGCCTGCCCAAGGACGAGGTGGCGCAGCGCGTGGACCAGATGCTGGACCTGGTGCAGCTGAAGGCCTACGGCAAGCGCAAGCCGCACCAGCTGTCGGGCGGCCAGCAGCAGCGCGTGGCGCTGGCGCGCAGCCTGGCCAAGCGGCCGCAGTTGCTGCTGCTGGATGAGCCGCTCGGCGCACTGGACAAGAAACTGCGCGAGCGCACGCAGATGGAACTGGCCAACATCATCGAGCAAGTCGGCGTGACGTGCGTGATGGTCACGCACGACCAGGATGAAGCCATGAGCATGGCGACCCGCATCGCCGTCATGAGCGAGGGTCGCATCCTCCAGGTGGGCAAGCCGGACGAGATTTACGAGACACCCAATTGCCGCTTCGTGGCCGACTTCATCGGCAGCGTCAACCTGTTCGACGGCCGCGTGGCCGACGACCATCCCGACCACGTCATCATCGACACGCCGGAGTGCCGGCACTACGTCACCCATGGCATCACGGGCACGGACAACATGCCCGTGTCGGTGGCCGTGCGGCCGGAGAAGATGGGGCTGCAATCGGAGGCGCCCACCCGCGAACAGCGTGCCCACCCCAACGAAGATGGTTACAACTGCGTGCAGGGCACGATCACGGCCATCGCTTACTTCGGCAACGAGACGCGCTACCACGTGAAGCTCGACAGCGGCATGGAGGTGAAAGTGTCGCGCACCAACGCGGCCCGCCATGACGACACCGCCCTGCGCCGCGACCAGCGCGTGTACGTGTGGTGGGATGGCGCCGACGTCGTCGTGCTGACCAGCTGAAGCGGAGTGTGGCCATGACTACCTTGTTCAACAAGCTGCTGCATCTGCTCACGCTGCGCTGGATCACGGGCCGCCGCCTGGTGATCGCCGTGCCGTTCTTCTGGCTGGTGTGCGCCTTCCTGGTGCCGTTCCTGATCGTGATGCGCATCAGCTTCACGGAACCGGACGCCGCCAATCCGTTCGGCACGCTGATGACGCTGGTGGACGGCGTGATCACGTTCAAGCTCAAAATCTCGAACTACCTGTTCATCGCGCAGGACGATTTGTACGCGCTGACCTATCTCAGCTCGATCAAGTTCGCCGCCATCACCACGGCCCTGTGCCTGCTGATCGGCTACCCGTTCGCCTACTTCATGGCGCGCGCCAAGCCGACCGTGCGGCCGGTGCTGATGATGATGGTGATGCTGCCGTTCTGGACCTCGTTCCTGCTGCGCATCTACGCGTGGAAGGGCATCCTGGCCAACAACGGCATCTTGAATCACTTCCTGCTCAGCGTGGGCGCCATCACCGAGCCGCTGCACCTGATGAACACGCAGTTCTCGCTCATCATCGGCATGGTGTACGCCTACCTGCCGTTCATGATCCTGCCGCTGTACGCCAACCTGGTGAAGATGGACGTGCGTTTCCTGGAGGCGGCGGCCGACCTGGGCGCCACGCCCATGCAGACGTTCTGGCGCATCACGGTGCCGTTGTCGAAGTCCGGCATCATCGCCGGCTCCATGCTGGTGTTCATCCCGGCCGTGGGCGAATACGTGATCCCCGAGCTGCTGGGCGGGCCGGAGACGCTGATGATCGGCCACGTGCTGTGGGACGAATTCTTCACCAACAACGACTGGCCGATGGCCTCGTCCGTGACGGTGGTGGTGATCCTGCTGATCCTGGTGCCGATGGCGATCTTCAACAAGTACAAGGCGGAACAACAGATGGCGGGGCGCGCATGAACGGACGGAATTTCATCCAACGCTGGTTCGGGCGCGGCTGGCTGTCGCTGGGCTACCTGTTCCTGTATCTGCCCATCGTGGTGCTGGTGGTGTTCTCGTTTAACAGCTCGCGCCAGGACATGGTGTGGAGCGGCTTCTCCACCAAGTGGTACGGCGAATTGATGAACGACACGGAGATCATCTCCGGCTTCGGCCTGTCGCTGCGGATCGCCGTGCTCACCGCGTTCGCCTCCGTCACCCTCGGCACCTTCGCCGCGTTCGTGATGAACCGCTACCAGCGCTTCCACGGTCGCACGCTGTTCACCGGCATGGTGAGCGCGCCGCTGGTGATGCCGGAGGTGATCATCGGCCTGTCGCTGCTGCTGATGCTGGTGTCGGTGCAGAAGGTGTTCGGCTACCCGGACCGGGGCATGATGACGATCTGGCTGGGCCACACGTTGCTGGGCATGGCCTACGCGGCCGTGGTGGTGCAGTCGCGGCTGCAGGAGATGAGCAAGTCGCTGGAGGAGGCGGCCATGGACCTGGGCTGCAAACCGCACCAGGTGTTCTTCCTGGTCACGCTGCCCAACATCACGCAGGCGCTGGGATCGGCGTGGCTGCTCACGTTCACGCTGTCGCTGGACGACGTGGTGTTGTCGGCCTTCCTGTCCGGCCCCGGTTCCTCGACCATGCCGATCGTGATCTTTTCGCGCGCCCGCCTGGGCCTCGATCCGCGCGTGAACGCCGTGGCGGCGCTGACCATCCTCGTGGTGTCGGTGGCCGTGGTCGCGTCCAGCCTCTGGATGGCGCGCATGGAGCGGCAGCGCCAGAAGCAGGTGGCGGCCGCCGCCAAGGCGGAATAGACGTTCCTGCTGATTTACCCGCTTGCCAATGAACTCGAGGCGGCCTACACTCGGACGGCATAGGGTGGCGCTGCAAGCGGGAGGTCGAAGTGAAAAACAGGCACATTCAAGCCAGCGATAGTTTGTCAGATGAGCCTGTGGTTCAGCTGGAACGTTCGGATATGACCACCAGGTTAGCCGAGCTTGCCGCCTTGCAGGATGGATGGCTGGACGGCGCCGGGACTGCGCCCAACAGTGAACAATTGCGGCGATTCGCCACCGCTTTTGATCAGTATTTCCCCGCAGATTTATTGTTGCCCCATCTATATCCAACCGCCGAAGGCGGGCTTCAGGCTGAATGGAGCGTCGGCAACTGGGAAGTCAGCCTGGAGATGAACCTCGCCTCCATGACGGGTGAGTATCAGGCCTACAACTCTCATACCGGGCAAATTGCAGAATGCACAATGGCGCTGCAACTGCAGCCAGATTGGAAGGAACTTGAACGGCAACTGCGCGTCATTGGCGCGATATCGGAATGAGGCCGCAGACCTTGCTGCTGCGCCAGATTCATCCGGCGTTCGTTCAGCAGGGCAGGGTATCGTCGCAATCGTTTCGGCCCACGCCCAAAGATAAAAACAGGCTTTCGGTCTATGACGGCGACCGGATTTCAAAGAAGGCCAAGCTACTTTCTGCCTTCGCGCGCTCGCGTGGTTGGGTATATCAGGCGCCGGCCATTTGAAGGCCGGCAATTGTTTAAATCCCGCCCATGCAGATGTACTTGATGACCAGGTAGTCCTCGATGCCGTACTTGGAGCCTTCGCGCCCCAGGCCCGACTGCTTGACCCCGCCGAACGGCGCGATCTCGTTCGAGATCAGTCCCGTGTTCACCCCCACCATGCCGCTCTCCAGCCCTTCGGCCACGCGCCAGATGCGGCCGATGTCGCGCGAATAGAAGTAGGCGGCCAGACCGAATTCCGTGTCGTTGGCCATGGCCAGCACTTCCTCGTCCGTCCTGAAGCGGAACAGCGGCGCCAGCGGGCCGAAGGTTTCCTCCTTCGCCACCAGCATGTCCGGCGTCACGTCCGCGATCACGGTGGGCTGGAAGAAGCTGTGGCCGAGCGCGTGGCGCTGGCCGCCCGTCAGCAGTCGCCCACCTTTGGCCAGCGCGTCGGCCACGTGCTCTTCTACCTTGACCACGGCCTTCTCCTCGATCAGCGGTCCTTGCGTCACGCCCTGCTCAGCGCCGTTGCCGACTTTGAGCTTGGCCACCGCCGCCACCAGCTTTTCGGCGAACGCGTCGTAGATCCCGTCCTGCACGTACAGGCGGTTGGCGCACACGCAGGTCTGCCCCGCGTTGCGGTACTTGGAGGCGATGGCCCCTTCCACGGCCGCATCCAGATCTGCGTCGTCGAACACGATGAACGGCGCGTTGCCGCCCAGTTCCAGCGACAGCTTCTTGATGGTGGGCGCGCATTGCTGCATCAGCAGGCGGCCCACGGCCGTGGAGCCGGTGAAGCTCAGTTTGCGCACCACGGGATTGCTCGTCATCTCGCCGCCGATGGCGCGCGCGTCGCCCGTCAGCACGCTGAACACGCCGGCCGGCATGCCGGCCCGCTCGGCCAGCACGGCCAGCGCCAGCGCCGAGAACGGCGT
Source organism: Rugamonas sp. GW822-FHT03B10 (assembly GCF_058801745.1). Lineage (NCBI taxonomy): Bacteria > Pseudomonadati > Pseudomonadota > Betaproteobacteria > Burkholderiales > Oxalobacteraceae > Rugamonas > Rugamonas sp. GW822-FHT03B10. The sequence goes on from NZ_JBXANP010000007.1 coordinate 244,921, forward strand.
GAGCTCGGCCGGCTTGACGATGATGGGGCAGCCGGCCGCCAGCGCCGGGCCCACCTTGCGCGTGATCATGGCCGACGGGAAGTTCCACGGCGTGATGGCGGCGCACACGCCGATCGGTTCCTTGGTGACGACGATGCGCCGGTCCGGCCATGGCGACTGCATGGTGTCACCGCTGACCCGCTTTCCTTCCTCCGCGAACCATTCGATGAACGACGCGGCGTAGCCGATCTCGCCCTTCGCTTCGGCCAGCGGCTTGCCCTGTTCGGTGGTCATGATCAGGGCCAGGTCGTCGGCGTGCTCCAGCATCAGGTCGTGCCATTTGCGCAGCACGGCGGCCCGTTCCTTGGCCGTCTTCTTGCGCCACGCGGGCCAGGCGCGGTTGGCCGCATCGATGGCGCGCGCCGTCTCGGCCGCGCCCATGTGGGGGATGGTGCCGACCGTCTGTCCGGTGGCCGGGTTGACGACGTTGACGGTGGCGCCGTCGTCCGCGTCGCACCATTCGCCGTTGATGAAGCATTGCTGGCGCAGCAGCGCCGGATCTTTCAGAGTAAGCATGGCAGCCTTTCAGTGTTGGGCGGCGTCGCGCGCCCGGCTGATTGCATTCTACCGCGCCCATCGCGCCCGGTTGGTGCACCGGTGTACGGTGCGACATCCCGCGCCGCGCACCGCGCGCCGTTGATTTGCCGGTGCTATGATTGATAAAAATGCATGAAAACGACAGCGAAACGGAGAAATTTTCACCGGGCATCCGTAAGACAGGGCACAACGGGTATGATTTGAACAAGAAGTTGCGGCAGATTGGTCCCCGTGCACTGGGCATCCGGCAGCGGTAATGCGGCCCGTGTGAAGACAACCAGCGAGACAAGACTTATGCATCGCCCCATTGTGATCGTCCCCGCCTGCATCAACCAGATCGGCGTTCATCCCAACCATACGGCGCAACGCAAATACGTCGACGCCGTGGCCGCCGGCGCCGGCTGCCAGCCGCTGATCCTGCCCGCGCTGGGCGAGGCGACCGACCTGCCAGCCGTGCTGGCCGTGGCCGACGGTGTCATGCTGACCGGCTCCCCCTCCAACGTGCACGCCAGCCTGTATGGCCAGACGTTGCGCGACCCCAGCCTGCCGCTGGACCCGGCGCGCGACGCCACCACATTGCCGCTGATCCGTGCGGCGCTGGCGCGCGGTTTGCCGCTGCTGGCCATCTGCCGCGGCTTTCAGGAAGTGAACGTGGCGCTGGGCGGCACGCTGCACCAGGCCGTGCATGAGGTGGAAGGCATGCGCGACCACCGCGAGCCGAAGCACCTGTCGCTGGACGAGCAGTACGCGCCGTCGCACAGCGTGCGCCTGGCGCCGGACGGCCTGCTGTCGCGCATCCTGGACGGCGCCAGCGAGATCGACGTCAATTCGCTGCACGGCCAGGGCATTGCCACGCTGGCGCCCGGCCTGCAAGTGGAGGCACGCGCCGGGGATGGCCTGGTGGAAGCCTACAGCGTGGCCGACGCGCCCGGCTTCGCGCTGGCGCTGCAGTGGCACCCGGAGTGGCGCCTGGAGCACAACCGCGATTCTCAGAAAATATTCCTGGCCTTCGGTCAGGCATGCCGGAACTACCAGAGCAAAGCAGGGAGGGGCGCATGACGACCTACGAACTGTGGTCGCGGCGGGTTCCTTAGTGCCGCTGGCCACGCATGACCAGAGGCGCGCGGCGAACCAGACGGCACCGCGCAAGATCAAGACTGACGAGAGAATCCAATGGCAATACGCGAGAACTTCACCTATACGGACATGGACCTGTGGCTCAACGAGAAACGGGTGACGGAAATCGAATGCCTGGTGCCCGACCTGACGGGCGTGGCGCGCGGGAAGATTCTGCCGCGCGGTAAATTCACACAGGAGCGCGGCATGCGCATCCCCGAGGCCGTGCTGGGCATGACCGTGACCGGCAATTACCCGACCGAGGACATGGCCTACGACCGCGCCATCTCCAGCACCGACCGCGACATGGTCCTGAAGGCCGACCCCACCACCATCACCATGGTGCCGTGGGCCGCCGACCCCACCGCGCAGGTGATCCACGACTGCTATTTCGCCGACGGCCGCCTGGTCGACTTCGCGCCCCGCTCGGTGCTGCGCCGCGTGCTCAAGCTGTACACCGACCGTGGCTGGAAGCCCGTGGTGGCGCCGGAACTGGAGTTCTACCTGACGGCCAAGAACAGCGATCCCGACCTGCCGCTCAAACCACCCGTGGGCCGCAGCGGCCGCGCCGAAACCACGCGCCAGGTCTACAGCATCGACGCCGTGAACGAATTCGATCCCCTGTTCGAGGACATCTACGATTACTGCGACATGATGAACCTGGACGTGGACACGCTGATCCACGAAATCGGCGCCGGCCAGATGGAGATCAACTTCCTGCATGGCGACCCGCTGGGCCTGGCCGACAAGGTGTTCTTCTTCAAACGCACGCTGCGCGAGGCGGCCCTCAAGCACGATATGTACGCCACCTTCATGGCCAAGCCGATGGCGGGCGAACCCGGTTCGGCCATGCACGTGCACCAGAGCGTGGTGGACATCAAGACGGGCCAGAACATCTTCAGCGCGCCCGATGGTTCGGCCGCGCCCATCTTCAAGCACTACATCGGCGGCCTGCAGCGCTACATGCCGTCGGCCATGGCGATCGTGGCGCCGTATGTGAATTCCTACCGCCGCATCGTGCGCCACACGGCCGCGCCGATCAACATCCAGTGGGGCATGGACAACCGCACGGTGGGCTTCCGCATCCCCGAGTCCGGCGTGCAGGACCGCCGCGTGGAGAACCGCATCATCGGCGCCGACGCCAATCCCTATCTGGCGCTGGCCGTCACGCTGGCCTGCGGCTACCTGGGCATGGTGGACCAGCTGGAGCCGACCCCGATCACCGAGGGAAGTGCCTACGACCTCAAGTTCGAGCTGCCGCAAGGCTTGCCCGAAGCGCTGTTCGCGTTGCGGGCCGAGGACAAGCTGCGCACCGTGCTGGGCGACCGTTTCATCGACGTGTACGCGGCCATCAAGGATCTGGAGCACCAGGAATTCATGACCGTCATCAGCCCGTGGGAGCGCGAGCACTTGCTGCTGCACGTGTAAGGCCGCCCGCCCATCCAACGCATTCGAGATAGGACCATCATGTCTTCAAATCCACTGGCGCCCAGCGCCGCACTGGTGGCATCGGTGAAGGCCGCCGCCACCCGCAACGAACCGTTCGACACGGCCGCGATCCAGCAACAGGACTCGGCCCACTACCTGCACCCGTTCACCGACTTCAAGCAGCTCAACGAACACGGCGCCCGCGTGATGGTGCGCGGCGACGGCATCTATCTTTGGGACTCGCAGGGCAAGAAGGTATTGGACGGCATGTCCGGCCTGTGGTGCGTCAACGTGGGCTACGGCCGCACCAGCATCTCGGAAGCCGTGTACCGCCAGATGGAGACGCTGCCGTTCTATAACAGCTTCTTCAACACCACCAACGTGCCGGCCGTGCAGCTGGCCACCAAGCTGGCCGAGATCGCGCCGCCCGGCTTCCAGCACGTGTTCTACACGGGCTCCGGCTCGGAGGGCAACGACACCAATGTGCGCATGGTGCGCCGCTACTGGGACCTGATGGGCCAGCCGGAGCGCCACACCATCATCAGCCGCCACAACGCCTACCACGGCAGCACCATGGCCGGCGCCTCGCTGGGCGGCATGGACGGCATGCACGCCCAAGGCGGCCTGCCCATCCCCGGCATCGTTCACATCGGCCAGCCCAATTACGTGGAGGCGGGCCATGGCATGACGGAGGACGCCTTCGGCATCAAGGCCGCCTCCTGGCTGGAGGACAAGATCCTGGAACTGGGCGCCGACAAGGTGGCCGCCTTCATCGGCGAGCCGGTGCAGGGCGCCGGCGGCGTGATCATCCCGCCGGCCACCTACTGGCCCGAGATCCAGCGCATCTGCGACAAGTACGGCATTTTGCTGATCGCCGACGAGGTGATCTGCGGCTTCGGCCGGCTCGGCAAGTGGTTCGCCTCCGAGCTGTTCGGCATCCGTCCCGACCTGATCACGTTCGCCAAGGGGGTCACCTCCGGCTACGTGCCGCTGGGCGGGGTGCTGGTGGGCGACCGCGTGGCCGATGTGCTGATCGGGAAGGGCGGCGAATTCAACCACGGCTTCACCTACTCGGGCCACCCGGTGGCGTGCGCCGCCGCGCTGGAGAACATCCGTATCATCGAGGCCGAGCAGCTGGTGCAGCGCGTGGGCGGGGACACGGGGCCGTATCTGAAGCAGCGCTTCGCCGCGCTGGGCGACCATCCGCTGGTGGGCTACACCAGCAGTTGCGGCTTCGTGGCGGGCCTGAACCTGGTGCGCAGCAAGGGCGCCACCGTGCACGAGAACGTGCCGTTCGACGAGGCGCTCAGCGTCGGCATGGTGTGCCGCGGCTATATGTTCAACAACGGCATGATCATGCGCGCCGTGGGCGACCGCATGATCATCGCGCCGCCGCTGGTGATGACGCGCGCGCAGATCGACGAGATGGTGGCGCTGATCCGCCATTGCCTCGACCTGACCTACGCCGACATCCAGCAGCGCGGCTGGGTATAGCGAAGTGTCGCATACAGGAGGAGCAACGATGAGCAGCACTCTGTGGCATGAGCGCGCAGCCGCGCTCAAAATGGACGGCCGCGCCTTCATCGGCGGCCAGCGCGTGTGGGCCAGTTCGGAACAGCGCTTCGACAACCTGTCGCCCGTGGACGGACGCAAGCTGGGCGAGGTGGCGCGCTGCGACGGCGCCGACGTGGACCTGGCCGTGGCCGCCGCGCGCGCCGCGTTCGAGGACCGGCGCTGGGCCGGCAAGTCGCCGGCGCAGCGCAAGCGGGTGTTGATCAAGTTCGCCGACCTGGTGCAGCAGCACGGCCCCGAACTGTCCCTGCTCGAAACGCTGGACATGGGCAAACCGATCAAATACAGCCAGAGCGTGGACGTGGGCGCCACGGCCAACTGCCTGCGCTGGTACGGCGAGGCGATCGATAAAATCTACGACGAGATCGCGCCCACGGCCGAATCGAGCCTGGCGCTGATCACGCGCGAGGCGGTCGGCGTGGTGGCCGCCATCGTGCCGTGGAACTACCCGATGATCATGGCCGCGTGGAAGATCGCGCCGGCGCTCGCGGCCGGCAATAGCGTGGTGCTCAAGCCGTCGGAGAAGTCGCCGCTGACGGCGCTGCGGCTGGCCGAGCTGGCGCTGGAGGCGGGCATTCCGGCCGGCGTGTTCAACGTGCTGCCCGGCTACGGCCACGAGGCCGGCGCCGCGCTGGCGCTGCACATGGACGTGGACTGCATCGGCTTCACCGGCTCCACCCGGGTCGGCAAGCAGATCATGCAGATGGCCGGCCAGTCCAACCTGAAGCGGGCCTGGACCGAGTTGGGCGGCAAGTCGGCCAACATCGTGTGCGCCGACTGCCCCGACCTGGATGCGGCCGTGGCGGCGGCCATCGGTTCCATCTTCTTCAACCAGGGCGAAAGCTGCAACGCGCCGTCGCGGCTGTTCGTGGAAGCTTCTATCCGCGAGCGCTTCCTGGAAAAGGCGCTGGCCATGATGCCGGACTTCCAGCCGGGCGACCCGCTGGACGAGGCCACCGTGATGGGCGCCATTGTCGATGCCACCCAGCTCAAGACGGTGCTCGGCTATATCGACGCGGGCAGGGCGGACGGCGCCACATTGCTGGCGGGCGGGGCGCAGGCGCGCACGGCCAGCGGTGGTTACTACGTCGAACCGACCCTGTTCGACCAGGTGGACAGCGGCATGAAGATCGCCCGCGAGGAAATCTTCGGCCCCGTGCTGTCGGTGCTCAGCTTCACCGACATCCACGACGCCGTGCGCCAGGCCAACGCCACGCCGTATGGCCTGCAGGCGGCCGTGTGGACGGCCGACATGAGCAAGGCGATCCGGACGGCGCGCGCGCTGCGGGCCGGCACCGTGCACGTGAACCAGTACGATGGCGACGACATCACCGTGCCGTTCGGCGGCTACAAGCAGTCCGGCAATGGCCGCGACAAGTCGCTGCACGCGTTCGACAAATACACGGAGCTCAAGACCACGTGGATCCAGATCGGTTGAGCGCGCGGGGCGTCACGCCACCTTCCAGTCCGACAGCGGCGGCAGCACGATCATCTGCCAGCCCAGCTGGCGGCGGATTTCGTCCATCGACGGCGGCGGATCGTTGGCCGCGCGGCGCTGTTCCATGTATTGCCTGACCTGTTCCTTGCTCGGTTGTTTGACCTTGTCCATGATGCTCTCCCGGCTTGCGCCATCCTGCCAACGGTAACGATAGAGAGAAACCAGGCTGGGCGGCAGAGTGAACCCACGCCCTGGTGAATTTGATTACCATCAAGGTGAGCAAGGTTCATGCCTGTGCTTGCATGGCCTGTGGCGCAGGGGCGGGCGGGGAGGGAAAAGAATGCGCCCCCCGGGAGGGAGGCCTGGCATGATTTATTCCGGCTGTTGCAGGACGCAACAGCCTGGACAATCAGCGGAACAGCCTGTCGTGGACAGACCGGGTTCCGGGTTTAGAAGCAGTGTTCGAGCGCCGGGAAGCTGCCGTCTTTCACCGCCTGCACGTAGGCGCCGACGGCCGCCTCGATGCTGGTCTGGCCTTCCATGAAGTTCTTCACGAAGCGAGCCTTGCGGCCGGGAAACACGCCCAGCAAATCGTGCATCACCAGCACCTGGCCCGCGCAATCGGGGCCGGCGCCGATGCCGATGGTGGGGATGGCCAGCAGGTCCGTCACCTCCTTGCCCAGCTGGGTGGGGATGGCTTCCAGCACCACCATGGCCGCGCCGGCCGCCTGCAGCTTGAGCGCGTCGGCCTTGAGCAGGTCGGCGGACTCCGTGGTCTTGCCCTGCACCTTGTAGCCGCCCAGCTGGTGCACCGATTGCGGCGTCAGTCCCAGGTGCGCGCACACGGGCACCGCGCGGTCGGTCAGGAAGCGCACGGTGTCGGCCAGCCACGCGCCGCCTTCGATCTTGACCATGTGGGCGCCGGCCTGCATCAGCTTGACGGCGTTGTTGAACGCCGCCTCCGGCGTGGCGTAGCTGCCGAACGGCATATCGGCCAGCACCATGGCCGACTTGCTGCCGCGCGCCACGGCCGCCGTGTGGTACACGATTTCATCGACGGTGACGGGCAGGGTGGAGCTGTGGCCGTTGCAGACCATGCCCAGCGAGTCGCCGATCAGCAGCACTTCCACGCCGCAGCGGTCCATCAGCGCGGCGAAGCTGGCGTCGTAGCAGGTCAGCATGGTGATCTTCTCGCCGGCCGCGCGCAGCGCGTTGAGCGAGGGGATGGTGACGGCCTTGGTGACGACCGGCTTGGACGGCGCGGGCGTGGCGGCGGGCTTTTGGCTCGCCGTCATTTCGGTTCCTTGCAAATATCCAGACATGGGATTCCTCGAATGGTAAGAGTGACATCGGCGCTAGTGTAGACCTTTGCCGGTGGGCGCGCTGGGCGCGTGATTTTTTTCGAGCTAGTCCTCTAGCTACGGATGATGATGCGGACCATGCGCCCCTCAGCCAAGCAGGCTGATGGCCTGGTCGGCCACGGCCGCCGCGTAGTCGCGCGCCGGGCCACGGCCGGGGATCACGACGTCCGGCGCCAGCGCCAGCAGCGGCGCCAGCACGAAGGCCCGCTCCGTCATGCGTGGATGGGGCACGGTCAGCGTGGGGCTGGCGATCTGCTGCTCGCCGTACAGCAGCAGGTCCAGGTCCAGCGTGCGCGGCGCGTTGCGGTAGGGGCGCTCGCGCCCGTGCGCCTGCTCGATGCCGTGCAGCGCCCGCAGCAGCGCCTCCGCGTCCAGCGTGGTGCTGATGCTGGCCACGGCGTTGACGTAGTCGTCGCCGCTGGAGTCGATGGGGGCCGTGCGGTACTGGCCCGACGCGGCCAGCAGCGTGCAGCCGGGCTGGCGGCGCAGGCGTTCGATGGCGTCGGCCACGTTGGCGCGCGCGTCGCCCAGGTTGGCGCCGATGCCGATGTAGGCGATCGTGTTCATGCGATGGTGGTCATTCGGTGGTGCTCATACGGTCACGCGAACTTATTCGCCGCCGCCTTCGGTGGCGCGCGGCGCGCCCTCGTCGCGGCCGCTGTCCTGGCCACCCTCCTGGCCGCCGCGGTTGCGCGGGCCACGGCGCGGCGGACGTTTGCGCTTGGCGCCGCCGGCGCCGGCGGCCGGGCCGCGGCCGGCGGTGGCCACCAGTTCCTCGCGCTCGGCCTCGTCGCCCTCGTAGAACGCGGTCCACCACTGGCCGAGCTCACCGTCGATCTCGCCCGAGCCGCAGCGCAGCAGCAGGAAGTCGTAGCCGGCGCGGAAGCGCGGATGCTCCAGCAGCTTGTACGGGTTCTTGCCGTTGCGGCGCTCGAAGCGCGGCTGCATGGCCCAGATGTCGCGCATGTCGGAGCCGATCTTGCGCTGCAGGGCCAGTTTCTCGGTCTGCGATTCGAGCACGTCGTCGGCCGCCAGGTGCAGCGCGGGGATCGGCATCTCGCCGGCCGTGCGGTAGGCGGTCCACTTCTCCAGCACCTGGTGCCACAGCAGCGAGGCGAACAGGAAGCCGGGCGAGACGGTCTTGCCGGCGTGGATGCGGGCGTCGGTCGAATCGAGCGCCAGGGTCACGAATTTCACGCCCAGCGGCTGCTCCAGCACCACGTCCAGCAGCGGCAGCAGGCCGTGGTGCAGGCCTTCCTTGCGCAGCTGCTGCAGGCAGGCCAGCGCCTGGCCGCTCATGAGCAGCTTGAGCATCTCGTCGAACACGCGGGCGGCCGGCACGTTGTCGATCAGCGGCGCCATGGCGCGGATCGGCGCGGCCGTCGTCGGCTCGATGTGGAAATGCAGCTTGGCCGCGAAGCGCACCACGCGCAGCATGCGCACGGGATCCTCGCGGTAGCGCGCCTCGGGCTGGCCGATGATGCGCAGCGTCTTGGCGCGGATGTCCTCGATGCCGCCGTGGTAGTCCAGCACCTGTTCGGTGGCCGGGTTGTAGTACATGGCGTTGATGGTGAAGTCGCGCCGCACGGCATCCTCGGCCTGCGAGCCGAAGGTGTTATCGCGCAGCACGCGGCCATGCTCGTCCTTGGGCGCGGAGGCCGAGGCGGTGCCACGGAAGGTGGTCACCTCCAGCAGGTCCTGGCCGAACATCACGTGCACGATCTGGAAGCGCTTGCCGATGATGAAGGCGCGCCGGAACAGCTTGCGCACCTGCTCGGGGGTGGCGTTGGTGGCGATGTCGAAGTCCTTGGGCTTCACGCCCAGCAGCAGGTCGCGCACGGCGCCGCCCACCACGAACGCTTCGTAGCCGGCTTCCTGCAGCGTGCTGGTGACGCGGATCGCGTTGTTCGACAGCAGGCGCGGATCGATGCCGTGCTCCTGCGGACCCAGTACGACGGGCGTGCCCTCGTCGCGCTTTCCTTTAGTCTTGGTACCCAAAATTTTGCGGATAAATTTCTTAATCATTGAACAGTTCGAGTGATGGCCAGCCGTGGGCGGCGGCGTGCGTTTTCAGCGTCGCGTTGGGGTTGGTGGCGACGGGGTGGGTGACGACGGACAGCAGCGGAATGTCGTTGTGCGAGTCGCTGTAGAAGTGGCTGCGCTCGAAACCTTCCAGCGTGTGGCCCAGCTTCTCCAGCCAAGCGCGCGTGTGCGCGACCTTGCCCGCGCCCTGGGTCGGGGTGCCCAGCAGCCTGCCCGTCAGGTTGCCGGCCGCGTCCGTCTCGGGCTTGGCCGCGATCAGGTGCTCCACGCCCAGCGCGCGCGCGATGGGCGCCGTCACGTACTCGTTGGTGGCCGTGACGATGGCCGTCAGGTCGTCCGCGTCCTGGTGGCGGCGCAGCAGGGCCAGCGCCGACGGGCGGATGGCGGGCTGGATCACCTCGTCCATGAACTGGCGGTGCATGGCGTCCAGCCGCGGGCGCGGGAAGCGCGCCAGCGTGCCGAGCGCGAACTCCAGGTACTGCACCGGGTCCAGCGTGCCGGCCTGGTACTGGGCGAAGAATTCCTTGTTGCGGCGGTCGAATTCGGCCGCGTCCACGGCGCCGGTGCGGACCAGGAACTGCCCCCACTCGTAGTCGGAGTCCAGCGGCAGCAGGGTATGGTCTAAGTCAAACAGGGCGAGATTCATCATTCTTTCGCTTCCGCCTGCAACCACTCGCGCAGCAGCGGCAAGGTGATCGGGCGTTGGGTTTCAAGGGAATACTGGTCGAGCGAATCGAGCATCGTGGACAGCGACCGCATGTCGCGCTGGAAGTGCGACAGCAGGTAGGGTAACACGCCGGGCGAGAGCGTCAAGCCACGGGCGGCCGCCGCCGCGCTCAGGGCCGCCACCTTCTCGTCGTCCGTCAGGCCGTGGATCTGGTAGATCAGGCCCCAGCCCATGCGGGTGCGCAGGTCCTCGCGCACCGGCAGCACGGCCGGCGCCACGGCGCCGCTGCACACCATGAAGGCGTGGTTGGCGCGGATCTCGTTGAACAGGGCGAAGGCGTCGATCTGCGCCACCGGCGACAGCTTCTCGCAGTCGTCGAGCAGGTACAGGTCCACCTCCGGCGAATACACGAATTCCGACTCGATCGAGAACGGCGAGATGTAGCGCGCCTTGTCGGTGCTGGCCAGCGCCTTGAGCAGGTGGGTCTTGCCCACGCCGCACTCGCCCCACAGGTAGGCGAAGTGCTCGCGCGAGCTGCGGGCGGCGAACTGCGTCATCAGCTGCGCCGCCTCGGCGTTCTGTCCCACCTCGAACGACTCGAGGCTGTGCGCCTGTTCCGCGCCTAAATCGAGCACCAGTTGCTTCATGGCTTACGCCCAGTTCCTGTCATTTGCGTCCATGTTGTCTGCATCACGTCACGCATTATAAAAGCTGCTGTCCAGGTAGTGGCGGCGCAGGTGCTTGAAGGCCACCATCAGCACGGCCGACGCGGGCAGCGCCAGCAGCACGCCGACGAAGCCGAACAGCTGGCCGAACGCCAGCAGGGCGAAGATCACGGCCAGCGGATTGAGGCCGATGCGCTCGCCCACCAGGCGCGGCGTGAGGAAGAAGCCCTCCAGCACCTGGCCGCAGCCGTAGATGATGGCCACCGCCACCAGCCCGTTCCAGCCGGGGAATTGCAGCACGGCCGCGATCAGGGCCAGCACCAGGCCCAGGCCGAAGCCCAGGTAGGGGATGAACACCAGCAGGCCGGTGATGATGCCGACCGGCAGCGCCACGTCGAAGTGGGCGATGGCCAGCGCGCTCGAATAGTACACGGCCAGCACCAGCATCACCAGCAACTGGCCGCGCAGGTACTGGGCCAGCAGCCCGTCGACCTCGCCGGCCATGGCCAGCGTGCGCTCGATGTAGCGGCGCGGCACGGCGCCGGCCACGCGCGCCAGCAGCGCGTGCCAGTCCAGCAGCAGGTAGAACAGCAGCACGGGGATCAGCACCACGGTGGCGATCCAGCCCAGCACGGCCGTGCCGCCCACCTTGGCCGAGGCCAGCACGGCGGACAGGATCTCGTCGCCGCCGCCGGCCAGCTGCTGCGACACCAGCTTGCGGATGCTCTCCCCGTCCAGCTGGGTGGTGATGCCCATCTCCTGCAGGCGCGGCGCCAGCATGGTGTTCAACTTGTCGAGGAAGGCCGGGATCTGGGCCTGCAGCAGGGGGATTTCCTTTTGCAGCACCGGCACCACGATCAGGACCAGCGCGCCGATGGCGGCGAAAAACAGCAGCAGCACCACCAGCACGGCCAGCGCGCGCGGCACGCCGAAGCGGCCCGCGTGCAGCCGGTCCAGGTAATCGACGCCCGGATTGAGCGCGTAGGCCAGGATGGCGGCGGCGATGAACGGGGTGAGCACGGGGCCCAGCGCCACCAGTAACAGCACGAATGCGAGCCAGATTGCGATCCAGAAAGCCGTTTGCTTTTGCTCTACCGAGAGGGGAAATGGCATGGATTGGGGTACGCTGCGCGAAAAAAGGGCTGGTGGACGGGGCATTTTGATAAAATAGCGGATTGACCGGATTTGCATGGGGTCCGACGACCGTTTTGCCGCAAATGTGGCAAAAACCATGCAAAATTAGTCTCCGCCTTCTATTTTACCGCCTCCGCTGCGAAATACACCATGAGCCAAACTTCTAATGTTTCCCTGTCCTACCGTGACGCCGGCGTCGATATCGACGCGGGCGACGCCTTAGTCGAAGCGATCAAGCCCTTTGCCAAGCGCACCATGCGCGAAGGCGTGATGGGCGGCATTGGCGGCTTTGGCGCCCTGTTCGAGATCAGCAAGAAGTACAAGGAGCCGGTGCTGGTGTCGGGAACGGACGGCGTGGGCACCAAGCTCAAGCTGGCTTTCGAGCTGAACCGCCACGACACGGTCGGCATCGACCTGGTGGCCATGAGCGTCAACGACATCCTGGTGCAGGGCGCCGAGCCGCTGTTCTTCCTCGACTACTTCGCCTGCGGCAAGCTGGACGTGCCGACCGCCACCGACGTCATCAAGGGCGTGGCCAAGGGCTGCGAAATCTCCGGTTGCGCGCTGATCGGCGGCGAAACGGCGGAAATGCCGAGCATGTACCCGGCCGGCGAATACGACCTGGCCGGTTTCGCCGTGGGCGCGGTGGAGAAATCGAAACTGATCGACGGCAAGAAGATCTGCCCGGGCGACGTGGTGCTGGGCCTGGCCTCGTCGGGCGCGCACTCGAACGGTTACTCGCTGGTGCGCAAGATTATCGAAGTGGCAAAACCGGACCTGGAAGCGGACTTCCACGGCCGCAAGCTGGCCGACGTGCTGATGGAGCCGACCCGCATCTACGTCAAGCCGCTGCTGGCGCTGATGGACGCGATGGAAGTGAAGGGCATGGTGCACATCACGGGCGGCGGCCTGGTGGAGAACATCCCGCGCGTGCTGCAGGACGGCCTGGTGGCCGAGCTGGACGCGAAATCGTGGACCATGCCGCCGCTGTTCCAGTGGCTGCAGCAGCACGGCGGCGTGGCCGACGCCGAGATGCACCGCGTGTTCAACTGCGGCATCGGCATGGCCGTGATCGTGTCGAAAGAGAACGCGGACGCCGCCTTCGCCCAGTTGCAGGCGGCCGGCGAGACCGTCTCGCGCATCGGCGTGATCCGCGCCCGCGTCGGTGACGAGCACCAGACCATCGTGAAATAAATGCCACGCGCGCCGCACGCGGCGCGCCGGCATTGATCAGAGAGCGGACCCTGCCCCGGCAGCGTCCGCTTTTTTCTTGTGCCAGTGCGGGCGTTACCGTTTGCGCAGCTGTGCATCGCGCATCCAGCGGGTAATGGTGATGCCAGTTTTATCCGACCTGTATTCAATGAGATGCCCGGTTTTCGGTATGGCAAACCGGCGGATGCCAGGTCGGGTGGTCGGCGTGCCTATCGCTGGACGCAATGAAATCAAATCCAGCGCGGTTTGAACGCGCTGCGCGACAAGGTGGCCAGTGTTGGGATCTTGTGTGTTGATGTGCTCAAGCGTTTGAGCCAGTGACTTTGCCGCTGTCCATGACCAGCGGATCATGTGGCTAGCCAGCTTTTTTCTTCTGCAGACCAGAATTCACAATCCGCCACATGTCGGCCATGACTTGTTCATTGGGGATCGTGCGGCCCGCCGCGATATCGGTGTCGGCTTCGATACTGGCTTGAACACTTGCTTCCGTGTCATCGAATCCATATCGCCAGACATCGGGCCAAATTTCCTCGGCACGCATTCCCGCCCGCTCGGCCAGGCGGCCCAGCCGGTTTCGGTCGCCGGTTGACAAGGCCGCGAGAGCGTCGACCATCTGCTGTGCACGCGAATTCATGGCAGTCCTGCCGTCGGGGGAGAAAGCGTCATGATAGCGCAAGCCGGACGGCCGAGCGCTTGAGCAGACTCAATGGCAGGACTGCGGCTGTGGCGGCCTATTTCTTCAGGATTTTCTCGACCGACGCCGGCCGCAGCCGGAACGCGTCCGGCATGCCGGAGCCGAGCAGCGGGCGCAGGTAGAGCCGGAACGCGTCCGTCACGTCGGTGCCGCTGGCGCTGATGAACTCGTCCTCCATCACGCGCGTCTTGCCGGCCACGGCGTCCAGCGGCAGCAAGTCGTAATCGACGGAATAAAAGCCGGTGCGCTTGATGGCCACCGAGCCGTCGCGCTCGCCCCACATGGCGAACTGCACGGCCTTCTCGCCCACCTCGCGCGCCTCGCGCTGGTCCACGTCCGACACGCAACCGATGAACGAGCGCTGCAGGTAGCCGAAGGTGTCGCCGCGCACGCGCTTGATGCCGAGCCTGGACTTGATCTCCTCGCACAGCAGGTCGGCCAGCGCGCCCGTGCCCGACAACTGCACGTTGCCGTGCGCGTCGCGCTCGATGTCCTTGGCCAGCAGCGCGGCGATCGGTTCGCCCGATGCGTCGTGGATGCCCTCGGACACGGCGATCACGCAGCGCCCGTAACGCGCGTAGGCGGCCTTGACGTCGGCCAGGAACCGGTCCAGCTCGAACACGCGCTCGGGCAGGTAGATCAGGTGCGGCCCGTCGTCGGGGAACTTCTTGCCCAGCGCCGAGGCGGCCGTCAGGAAGCCGGCGTGGCGGCCCATCACCACCCCCACGTACACGCCGGGCAGCGAGGCGTTGTCGAGGTTGGCGCCGGCGAAGGCCTGGGCCACGAAGCGGGCCGCCGACGGGAAGCCGGGCGTGTGGTCGTTGCCGACCAGGTCGTTGTCGATGGTCTTGGGGATGTGCACCGAGCGCAGCGGATAGCCGGCCAGCCGCGCCTGCTCGCTGACGATGCGCACCGTGTCGGACGAGTCGTTGCCGCCGATGTAGAAGAAATGCTCGATCTCATGCGCGCGCAGCACCTGGAAGATCTCCTGGCAATAGGCCAGGTCCGGCTTGTCGCGCGTGGAGCCGAGCGCCGACGAGGGCGTGGCCGCCACCAGCTCCAGGTTGTGGCTGGTTTCGCGGGTCAGGTCGACGAAGTCCTCGTTGACGATGCCGCGCACCCCGTGCAGCGCGCCGTACACGCGCGTGACGTTGTGGAAGCGGCGCGCCTCCAGCGCCACCCCCGCCAGCGACTGGTTGATGACGGCGGTGGGACCGCCTCCCTGTGCGACCAGAATTTTTCCCGACGACATGCGCAGCTCCTCGTGTGTGGATGAACGGCCAGCCGCTAGCCTACACCAGAACCGGCCGCAGCGGCCGTCTTGCCGCCTCAGTGCTGGCCGATATTGCGGTCCAGGAACTTCTCGACCCGGCCCCAGAAATCGATGCGGTTCTCCGGCAGCACCCAGCCGTGGCCCTCCTTGGGATAGACCACCCACTCCACATCCTTGTTGGTGGCGCTGACGGCGTCGTGGAACTTGTTGCCATGCACCAGCGGCACGCGGTGATCGACGCCGCCATAGGCCAGCAGCAATGGTTGCTTGATGCGGGCGGCCTGCGCCAGCGGCGAGGTGGCGCGCAGTTGCGCGGCATCCTGGTCCGGGTCGCCCACCAGGCGGCGCATGCCGTAGCGCCGCCATTCGCTGCTCATGGCGCTGTCGTCGTACCAGCTGTTGTCGGTGTACAGCAGGTTGATGTCGGTCACGCCCACCCAGTCGATGCCGCAGCGGTACAGATCGGGGTCGTTGACCAGACCCATCAGCGTCGCGTAACCGCCGTAGCTGGCGCCGGCGATGCACACGCGCTTGCCGTCGGCGATGCCCTGGGCGATGGCCCAGCGCGTGCCGTCGGCGATGTCGTCCTGCATCTTCAAGCCCCATTGTTTCCAGCCGGCGTGGAAGTGCCGGGTGCCGAAGCCCGTGCTGCCCCGGTATTCGGGTTCCAGCACGGCGTACCCGCGCGAGGCGAGGAATTGCGCGTCCGGGTGCCAGCCCCACTGGCCGCCGCGCACATAGGGGCCGCCGTGCACCAGCACCACCATCGGCAGGTTCTTGCTCTTACCGGCCGGCAGCGTCAGCCAGGCGGGGATGGTGAGGCCGTCGCGGGCCTGGTAGCGCACCAGGTTCTGTTCGCCCATCTGGGACGGTTCGATGCCGGGACGGCTCAGGCCCAGCCGCGTGAGCGTCTTGGCCTGGCCGTCGTAGAGGTGGAACGCGGCGGGTTTGGTGTCGGAATAGGCGCGCACCAGCACCCGTGGCGCGCTGCCCCGGGTGGCCGGGGTCAGCAGGTTGATCGTGTCCGGCAGCAGCGCGTCGACGGCCGCCTGCATGGCTTTCATGCCGGGATCGAACCACAGGGTGTTCTCGGCGTCATTGGTGTAGCGCACGCCCAGCAGCTTGTGCCGGTCCATGATCAGGCTGCCCGTGAAGTCGAAGTCCGGCAGGCTCAGCAGCGGTTCGCCGGACAGGCGGCCGGCCGCCGGATCATAGGTGTACAAGGCCTTCTTGTCCTTGCCGTTGGCGCTGATCACATACAGCGTGCCGTCCGGGCCGAACGCCAGCGGCCAGAACCTGGCCGCCTCCGGCTCGTAGCGCTTGAACGTGGCCAGCGTGCGCCATGCGCCGCTGGCCGGGTCGCGGTAGGACAGCGTTTGCGTCTCGCTGTCGCTCATGCTGGCCAGGCGCGCCTGGCCATGCTGGTCGAGCCAGATGTCGCGCCATTTGCTCGGTTGCTCCACGAAGCTGGACTGGCCCGTGACCGTGTTCACGCGCATCAGGCTCAGGTTGCTGAAGCGGTATTGCTCGTCGTACTTGCTGTTGACGGCGTAATAGTAATCGCTGTCCTGCGGCCCCGTTTCGTCGAGCATGAAGGTGTTCCAGGGCAGCATCTTGCGCATGTCGGTGGTTTCCGTCACATCGCCGCTGCGGTCGGCCAGCTGGCGGAACTTGCCGCCGTCGCGGTCCACCGCGTACAGGCCGGGGCCGTAGAACTGTTCGCCCTGGGCGCTGCGGCTGTCGTAGGCGTTGAACACCAGGCGCTTGTCGTTGACCCATTCGAACTGGCCGATGTCGGCGTCGCGCAATTGCGCCACCACCTTCAGTTGTTTGGTGTTCAGGTCCAGCACGGACAGCCAGGCCCGTTCGCCCTTGGTGCACAGGCGGGCGGCCAGGAAATTGCCATCCGGCGACAGCTTGGCGTCGCTGAAGGTTTCGTTGTCGAAGAAGGCGGCCAGCGGCGGCGCCGACGCCGCGGCGGCCACGGCGGGCAGCGCGGCGCCGCCCATGATCAACGCGCAGGCCAATGCGCAGGCGCGCAGCATGGGATGGGAAAGAGGTGGCATGATGGTCCTTGATAGTTGTGGTGTTGGTGATGCGGGCGCGCGGCGCCGGCTCAGTGCCGACCGATATTGCGGTCGAGGAATTTCTCGACCCGGCCCCAGAAGTCGATGCGGTTCTTGGGCAGCTTCCAGCCGTGGCCTTCCTCCGGATATTCCACCCATTCCACCTGCTGGTTGCCGGCCTTGACGGCGTCGTAGAACTTGTTGCCGTGGTAGATAGGCACGCGCAGGTCGGCGCCGCCGTAGGCCAGCAGCAGCGGCTGCCTGATGCGGGCCGCCTGCTTCAGCGGCGAGGTGGCGTTCAACTGGGCCGCGTCCTTGGCCTGGTCGCCCACCAGTTGCGGCATGCCGTATTGCTTGTAGCCGTCGGACAGGTCGGACGCGTAGCGCCAGTTGCCGTCGTACATCAGGTTGATGTCGGTCACGCCCACCCAGTCCACCCCGCACTGGTACAGGTCGGGATCGTTCACCAGGCCCATCAGCGTGGCGTAGCCGCCGTAGCTGGCGCCGGCGATGCAGATGCGGCCGGCGTCGGCGTAGCCCTGGGCGATGGCCCAGCGCGTGCCGTCGGCGAGGTCGTCCTGCATCTTCAACCCCCATTGCTTCCAGCCGGCCTTGAAATGGCGGTAGCCGTAGCCGGTGCTGCCGCGGTAGTCCGGCTCCAGCACGGCATAGCCGCGCGAGGCGAGGAATTGTGCTTCCGGGTTGAAGCCCCAGTGGTTGCCGCGTACCCAGGGGCCGCCGTGGACCAGCACCACCATCGGCAGCTTGCCCTGCTGGCCCTTGGGCAGGGTCAGCAGGGCGGGAATGTCGAGCCCGTCTCGGGCCGTGTAATGCACCACTTTCTGGCGCCCCATGTCGTTGGGGGCGAGATGGGCGAAGCTCTCGCCCACCATGTGCACGCTGTGCTTGTCGCGGTTGTAGAGCAGGAAGGCGTGCGGCTGGCGGTCGGAATACGCTTCCACCAACACCCATGGCGTGCCCGGCTGTGCCGGCAGGCTCACCAGGTTGACGGTGGAGGGCAGCTTGGCGTCCACCGCATCCTGCAGCGCCTGCATTTCCGGCGTCAGCCACTTGGTGTCTCGGGCTTCGCCGTCGTAGCGCACGCCCAGCAGCTGATGCTGGTCCGTGATGACGTGGCCGGCGAAGTCGTAGCCCTCGACCCGCAGCAGGGGCTGGTCGCCCAGCTTGCCCGTGGCCGGGTCGAACAGGTACAGGGCCGCCTTGTCGCTGTGGGCGCCGGTCGCGCTCACGTACAGTTTGCCGTCCGGCGTGAAGGCCAGCGGATTGAAACGCAGGCCTTTGCCCGTGTAGGGGTCGTAGGAATTGATCGCGCGCCACTGGCCGCTGGCCGGGTCGAGGTAGTGGACGGTGGACTTGCCTTGCTCGGTCGTGATGGTCAGGCGCGGTTCGCCGTGCTGGTCCAGCAGCCATCCCGTGTTGTGTTCAGGCGCGGCGATGGCCTTGGCCCGTCCCGTCAGCGTGTTAAGCCGCTGCAACTCGTAGTCGCCCAGCTGTGCCGTTCCTTCGACGCTGGGATGGAGCACGTAGATGAATTCGGAATCCTGGGCGCCGTCCTGGCCCAGCAAATAGGTATTCCATGGCAGGATTTTGTGGCTGTCGCCGTTGGTGAAGAAGCTGCCGCCCCGCTCGGCCAGCTGGCGGTAGTGCTTGCCGTCGCGGTCCACCGCGTACAGGCCGGGCGCGTAGCGTTCGTCGCCCGGCCCCAGGTCGCGGTCGGTGGCCGTGAAGGCCAGCCGCTGGTCGTTGACCCAGACGAACTGGCCGATGTCGGCGTCGGTGAAGTTGGCCGCGATGCGCGCCTCCAGCGTGACCAGGTCGACCACGGCCAGCCGGTCGCGCTGGCCCGGCAGCGCCACCCGGGCCGCCAGGTATTTGCCGCTCGGCGACAGCTTGGCGCCCGTGAAGGCGGGGTTTTCGAAGAAGCTTTCCAGCGGTGGCGGCGCGGCGGCTTCGGCGGCGCGGCCGGCCAGCAGGGCGCCGCCCAGCAGGGCGACGCGCAACAGGGGGAGGGGGGAACGCATGGGGGGAAATTATGCGGCGAGCTAACTTTGCCAAATTAATAATTTCCGCAGAATAACATCAACTTGCCAAAATGGCTATGGTTCGGGCGCTCTAATGTAGTCGACCATGGCGGCGATGCGGTGCGCCGGCGCGGGCGTGGCCAGGCTGACGACGGCCATGGCCAGCATCCCGGCCGGCACGCCGAAGATGCCGGCCGAGATCGGCGCGATGTGCAGCCACTGGCCGGCCGCGCTGCCGCCCAGCACCGGGTTGGTGTGCACCATGTAGTAGACGCAGGTGCAGAAGCCGGTGGCCATGCCGGCCAGCGCGCCGTAGTGGTTGGCGCGCTTCCAGAACACGCCCAGCACCAGCGCCGGCACCAGCGTCGAGCCGGCCAGCGAGAACGCCGCGCCCACCAGCGACAGGATGTCGGCCGGCTTCTGCGACGCGGTGTAGGCGGCGATGAAGGCCACCGCCAGCAGCAGCAGCTTGGAGATGGTGACCCGCTTCTGGGTCGAGGCGGTGGGGTCGACCAGCTTGTAGTAGACGTCGTGCGACAGGGCGTTGGAGATGGCCAGCAGCAGCCCGTCGGCCGTCGACAGGGCGGCCGCCAGCCCGCCGGCCGCCACCAGGCCGGAGATCACGTAGGGCAGGCCGGCGATCTCGGGCGTGGCCAGCACCAGCACGTCGCCGTCGACGGCGATCTCGGCCAGTTGCACCACGCCGTCGTGGTTGATGTCGGTGATGCTGAGCAGCGGGTTGAGCTTGTCCACATTGGCCCAGTACGACACCCAGTTGGGCAGGTGGGCGTAGTCGCTGCCCACCAGCGCATGGTAGATGTCGTACTTGACCAGCACCGCCAGCGCCGGGATGGTCAGATAGATCAGCAGGATGAAGAACAGGGTCCAGAACACCGACACCCGGGTCTCCTCGACCGACGGCGTGGTGTAGGAGCGCATCAGGATATGGGGCAGGCCGGCCGTGCCCAGCATCAGGCAGAACACCAGGGCCAGGAAGTTGTTGCGCTTGATGTCGGACTGCTCGGGCGTGCCCGGGTACGGCTGCGCGTGCGGCGTGAGCGGCTCGGCCCGCGCCAGGTACTGGTCGCGCGCCTCGGTCCATTCGCGGCTGGCCTCGTCCACGTTCTTCGGGTAGGCGATCAGGGCCCGCTCGGCGGCGCGGATCTCCAGCAGCGAGGCGTTGCGCTGCTTGATGCGGTCCAGGTGGCGCTGCGCCTCGATGCGGCCCACCTCCCACGACACCGGCAACTGCCGCAGGCGCTCGTCGTACTCGGCGGCGTGCTGGCGGAACGTGGCGCGCACCTGCGCCTCCTTCGGGTCCTTCTGCAGCACGGCCTCGCGCGCGCTCAGGCGCGACAGCAGCTTGCCGTAGGCCAGCTGCGGCACCGGGTTGTCGCTGTGCTTGACGGCCAGCCACATGGCCGGGATCAGGAACGCCACCACGATGATGATGTATTGCGCCACCTGGGTCCAGGTGATGGCGCGCATGCCGCCCAGGAACGAGCAGACCAGGATGCTGGCCAGCCCGAGGAAGATGCCGACCGAGAAGTCGACGCCGGTGAAGCGCGAGGCGATCAGCCCCACCGCGTAGATCTGCGCCACCACGTAGATGAACGACACGGCGATGGTGGCCGCCACGGCCAGCAGCCGCACGGCGCGGCCGCCGTCGCCGCCGTCGTAGCGGGCGGCCAGGAAGTCGGGGATCGTGTACTGGGCGAACTTGCGCAGGTAGGGCGCGATCAGCAGCGCCACCAGCACGTAGCCGCCGGTCCAGCCCATGATGTAGGCCAGGCCGTCGAAGCCGCGCAGGTACAGGCCGCCGGCCAGGCTGATGAAGCTGGCCGCCGAGATCCAGTCGGCCGCCGTGGCCATGCCGTTGAACAGGGCCGGCACGCGCCGTCCGGCCACGTAGTATTCGAGCACGTTGGAGGTGCGGCTGAGCACGCCGATGGTGGCGTACAGCACGATGGTGCCCAGCATGAACATATAGCCTATCCACTGGCGCGGCATGCCCTCCTGCTCCAGCACGGCCAGCGCCACCAGGAAGCAGCCGAAGCCGGCCGTGAACCACAGGTAGGTGCTGCGCAGGCGGCGCGCCAGCGAGCGGCTCATGGGCGCTCCCGGCCGTGCTGGCGGCGCCATTGCCGGTCGAGCCGCCGCATGCGCCAGGCGTAGGCGCCGAGGATGGCCAGGTACACCAGGCAGCCGCCCTGGGCCGCCAGATAGAACGACAGCGGCCAGCCGAACAGGTTCAGACCCGACAGTTCGCGGGCGAAGAAGGTGGCGCAGAACGTGGTCAGCAGCCACACCAGCAACAGCAGGCCGGTCAGGCGGCGCGTGCGTTGCCAGTGGGCCGGCGGCGGGGCGTGTTCATCCATAGTAAATCGTCTCGTCCATGGTGGCCGGCGGCGCGGGCGGCAACAGCGGGAAGGTGAGCCGGAACAGGCTGCCGGGCAGCTTGGCCGACTGGCTGCGCGGGTTGCTGTAGATGTCGACCTCGGCGCCATGCTGCTGGGCCACTTCGCGCACGATGGCCAGCCCCAGGCCGCTGCCCTCGACGTTGCTGCCGAGGATGCGGTAGAAGCGCTCGAACACGCGCTCGCGCTCGGCCGGCGCGATGCCGGGCCCGGTGTCCTCGACCTCGAGGAAGGCGTGTTCGGTCGTCGCGTGCACGCGCACGGTGACGCTGCCGCCGGCCGGCGTGTAGCGCAGCGCGTTGTCGACCAGGTTGGACAGCATCTCGCGCAGCATGGTGGCGTCGCCGGCGATCTGCACCGGTTCCGGCGGCGGCTCCAGGCCGAGGTCGATCTGGTGGGCGAACGAGGCCGGCACCCAGTCCTTGACCACGTTCAGCGCCAGTTCGCCCAGGTCCAGCGGCGCGAACGCCACCCCGGCCTGCGGCTGGTTCTCGGTGCGGGCCAGGGCCAGCAGCTGGTTGACGAGGCGGGTGGCGGCCTGCGAACTCTTGGCCAGCTGCTCGAGCGAGCGGTGCACCTCCTCGTGGTCGGTCTGGCGCAGCGCCAGCTCGGACTGGGTGCGCATGCCGGCCAGCGGCGTCTTCATCTGGTGCGCGGCGTCGGCGATGAAGCGTTTCTGCATGTCGATCGACTGCGACAGCCGGCCCAGCATGTCGTTCAGGGAGTTGACCAGCGGCGAGATCTCCTCGGGCACCTGGCGCGCCTCGATGGGACTGAGGTCGTCCGGGTTGCGGGCCCGTATCCGCTCCTGCAACTGGGCCAGCGGCGACAGCCCGCGCGCCAGCGCGAACCACACCAGGGCCAGCACGATGGGCAGGATGATGAACTGCGGCAGGATCACGCCCTTGATGATCTCGTTGGCCAGCTTGGCGCGCTTCTCCAGCGTCTCGGCCACCTGCACCAGGGCCTGGTGGGTGTCGTCCGGGTCCTCGTGGTCGAGCTTGACGTAGGAATAGGCGACCCGCACCTGGGTGCCGTGCATGGCGTCGTTGCGGAAGTGGACGGTGCCGGCGCGGAAGTAGTCCTCCTCCTGCGGCGGCGGCAGGTCGCGGTCGCCGTCGACGTAGACCCCGCCCGGCCCCAGCACCTGGAAATAGACGTTGTCGACGTCGTCGGCGCGCAGCATGTCGCGCGCCGAGGCCGGCAGGCGCTTGATGGTGGTGCCGTGGACGGCGTGCACCTGCTGGGCCAGCATGGTCACGCTGTCCTCGAGCGCGTGGTCGAACGGCTGGTTGGCGATCGACTTGGCCACCAGGTAGGTGATGGCGATGCTCATCGGCCACAGCAGCAGCAGCGGGGCCAGCATCCAGTCGAGGATCTCGCCGAACAGCGAATGCTGGATCTCCTCGTCGCGCTCGGCGGCCGGCGGCTGGTAGTCGTCGGCGGCCGGGGCGGCCCCTGGCGCGTCGGCCGGGCTCACTTGGCCTCGGGCTTGCCGGCCTCGGTGGCGGCCGGTTCAGCGTATTTTTCCAGGCAATAGCCGAGCCCGCGCACGGTGGCGATGCGGATGCCGCCCACCTCGATCTTCTTGCGCAGCCGGTGCACATAGACCTCGATCGCGTTGTTGCTGACCTCCTCGCCCCATTCGCACAGGTGGTCGACCAGCTGCTCCTTGGAGACCAGGCGGCCGGTGCGGGCCAGCAGGATCTCCAGCAAGCCCAGCTCGCGCGCCGACAGTTCCAGCATCTGGTCGTTGATGTAGGCGCTGCGGCCGACCTGGTCGTAGCTGAGCGGGCCGTGGCGCACCACGGTGGCGCCGCCGCCGGCGCCGCGCCGGGTCAGCGCGCGCACGCGCGCCTCCAGTTCCGACAGCGCGAACGGCTTGGCCATGTAATCGTCGGCGCCCAGGTCGAGGCCGTTGACGCGCTGCTCGATCGAATCGGCCGCCGTCAGGATCAGCACCGGCAGCAGCGAGGCGCGCGCGCGCAGCCGGCGCAGCACCTCCAGCCCGGACAGCTTGGGCAAGCCCAGGTCCAGGATCAGCAGATCGAACTCCTGGGTCGACAGGGCGGTGTCGGCGTCCTGGCCGTTCTTCACACAATCGATGGCATAACCGGACTGGCGTAGCGAGCGGGTCAGTCCATCGGCCAGCACGCTATCGTCTTCGGCAAGTAAAATACGCATGAGTCACTCCGGCTGCAGAAGCCTGTATTGTGTGACATTTCCCCCCGCGAAGCGAGTTTTTGTGTCGGCCGCTGTCAAGATTTGATCAGTTTCAACGCTCGTGTAAAATCGCGCTTGCAATAAGCACTGTTTTTTTATACAGTATCGCTTGTACCGACACACCAACCCCGCGCGTACCCTTGCGCATCAGGCTGAAAGAACATTATGGACGACAAAAAAGGCGCAGTACCCGCATCTGAAAAAGCCAAGGCCCTGGCCGCTGCGCTGGCGCAGATCGAAAAGCAGTTCGGCAAGGGTTCCGTGATGCGCATGGACTCCAGCACCCCGATCGAGGAGGTGCAGGTGGTGTCGACCGGCTCGCTGGGCCTGGACATCGCGCTGGGCGTGGGCGGTCTGCCGCGCGGCCGCGTGGTCGAGATCTACGGTCCCGAGTCGTCGGGCAAGACCACGCTGACCCTGCAGACCATCGCCGAGATGCAGAAGCTGGGCGGCACCTGCGCCTTCATCGACGCCGAGCACGCGCTGGACGTGGGCTACGCGCAGAAGCTGGGCGTGAACCTGCACGAACTGCTGATCTCGCAGCCGGACACGGGCGAACAGGCGCTGGAGATCTGCGACGCCCTGGTCCGCTCCGGCAGCGTCGACATGGTGGTGGTGGACTCGGTGGCGGCCCTGACCCCGCGCGCCGAGATCGAAGGCGACATGGGCGACTCGCTGCCCGGCCTGCAGGCCCGCTTGATGTCGCAGGCGCTGCGCAAGCTGACCGGCTCGATCAACCGCACCAACACGCTGGTGATCTTCATCAACCAGATCCGCATGAAGATCGGCGTCATGTTCGGCAGCCCGGAGACGACCACGGGCGGCAACGCGCTCAAGTTCTACGCCTCCGTGCGCCTCGACATCCGCCGCACCGGCTCGATCAAGTCCGGCGACGAGGTGATCGGCAACGAAACCAAGGTCAAGGTGGTCAAGAACAAGATCGCGCCGCCGTTCAAGGAAGCCCACTTCGACATCCTGTACGGCGCCGGCACCTCGCGCGAGGGCGAGATCCTGGACCTGGGCGCGGAAGCGAAGATCGTCGAGAAGTCCGGTTCCTGGTACAGCTACAACGGCGAACGCATCGGCCAGGGCAAGGACAACGCGCGCGCCTTCCTGCAGGAGCGTCCGCAGCTGGCGTGGGAGATCGAGAACAAGGTGCGCGAATCGCTGGGCGTGCGCGCGCTGCCGCCGCTGGCCGAGGAGCACGACGCGCCGGTGGCCAAGCTCAAGGCCGTCGACTAAGCGCGGCCTGGCGCCGGCTTGAGGCCGGCGCGGACCACAACCTGAACCACCGTCCCGCGCGAGCGGCCGGTGGTTTGTTCATCGTGCAGGGGAATTTATGGCAGCACAGCAACCCAGCCTGAAGGCGCGCGCCCTGCGCTACCTGTCCATGCGCGAGCACAGCCGCCTGGAACTGGGCCGCAAGCTGGCCCGCCACGCGGAGGAGGGCGACGACGTGGACGCCCTGCTGGACTGGCTGGAACAGAACAAATGGCTGTCGCAGGAGCGGTTCTCCGAAGCCCTGATCCACCGCCGCGCGGCCCGCTACGGCAACAGCCGCATCGTGGCCGAGCTGCAAAGCCATGGCGTGGCCGGCGAGGCGCTGCAGGAGCTCAAGAACACGCTGGCCGGGGACGAGACGGCCCGCGCCCGCGAGGTGTGGCGCCGCAAGTTCGGCGCCGTGGCCGCCGACCGCAACGAGCGCAACAAGCAGATGCGCTTCCTGCTGCAGCGCGGCTTCTCCCAGCGCGCCGTGCAGGCGGCCCTGGGCGGCGGCGATCCCGACGATGCATGCTGAGGGGGCCGAGGATCGGCCCCGCAGCCCGCGCCAGCGGCCATTTCCCAGTGAAGACAATTACCGGCGCCATCAGCGCGCACCGCATCGAATCCTTGCAAAAATGACTCCAAAGCCCCCGGTTCGGCCCCGTTTTTCGCCGCAAACCGCATGATTTGGCGCAACGGCGGGCATGGTGTGCTACACTTTTGTGGTTTTGCAGCACCGCGGGTGCGGTGGTTGTCCGTAGAAGCTGCGGCAACGTGCGTCAAGCACATGGCTGCTTATTAATTTCCGCCGCGCAAGCGGCATCGGTATATGTCCTTGTCAACTCCCGTTTCCCGACGTGCGCTGCGGCACACGCGTGCCATCGACGTCCAAGCGTTCAAGCGCGACGACGGCCTGTGGGACATCGACGCCCGTATCACCGATATCAAAGCCATGGACACCATGCTGGCCTCCGGCCCGCGCCCTGGTGGCACCTATCTGCATGACCTCTCCCTGCGTCTGACCGTGGACCTGGACCTGAACGTCGTGGCGGCCGAAGCCGCTTCCGACGCCGTGCCCTATCCCGGTTACTGCGACACCAACGGCCATGCCTACCAGCAACTGGTGGGCCTGAACCTGTTGAAAGGTTTCCGACACGAACTCAAGCAGCGCCTGGCCGGCATCGCCGGTTGCACCCATTTGACGGAACTGGCGCAGATCCTGCCCACGGCCGCCGTGCAAGCGTTCGCCAACGACGTGTGGTCGACCAACGATGCCGCCAGTCCCGACGCCGACCTGCCGCACCATAAGCCGTTCCAGCTGGACAAATGCCATGCCCTGCGCACCGATGGCGGGGCCGTGGCCGAGTTTTACCCGCGCTGGGTGGTCAAAGCAGCACCAGGATAGCGCGTAGCTTCACCTGCTTTTTCAAGAGTTATTTTCCGCAATATCAACCGATCTCAACCGATCTTTACACATCAGCATCAGAAGGGAAGCCAGCATGAAAATCCATGAGTATCAAGGCAAAGAAATCCTCCGAAAATACGGAGTGACGGTACCGCGCGGTATTCCGTGCATGTCCGTGGACGAGGCGGTCAAAGCTGCCGAAACCCTGGGCGGCCCGGTCTGGGTGGTCAAGGCGCAGATCCACGCTGGCGGCCGCGGTAAAGGCGGCGGCGTGAAAGTGGCCAAGTCGCTGGAACAAGTCAAAGAATACGCCAACCAAATCATGGGCATGCAGCTGGTCACGCACCAGACCGGTCCTGAAGGCCAGAAAGTGCGCCGCCTGCTGGTCGAAGAGGGCGCCGACATCAAGAAGGAACTGTACGTGTCGATGGTCACCGACCGCGTTTCGCAGCGCGTCGTGCTGATGGCCTCGTCCGAAGGCGGCATGGACATCGAGGAAGTGGCTGAGAAGCACCCCGAGCTGATCCACTCGATCGCCATCGATCCTTCCGTCGGCCTGACCGACGCCGACGCCGATGCCATCGCCACCAAGATCGGTGTGCCGGCCGCCTCGCTGCCGCAATCGCGCGCCAACTTGCAAGGCCTGTACAAAGCCTACTGGGAAACGGACGCCTCGCTGGCCGAAATCAACCCGCTGATCCTGACCGGCGACGGCAAGGTCATCGCCCTGGACGCCAAGTTCAACTTCGACGCCAACGCCCTGTTCCGCCAGCCTGAGATCGTCGCCTACCGCGACCTGGACGAGGAAGATCCGGCTGAAATCGAAGCGTCGAAATTCGACCTGGCCTACATTTCGCTCGACGGCAACATCGGCTGCCTGGTGAACGGCGCCGGCCTGGCCATGGCCACCATGGACACCATCAAGCTGTTCGGCGGCGAGCCCGCCAACTTCCTGGACGTGGGCGGTGGCGCCACGGCCGAGAAAGTGACCGAAGCGTTCAAGATCATGCTGAAGAACCCGGGCCTGAAAGCCATCCTGGTCAACATCTTCGGCGGCATCATGCGTTGCGACGTGATCGCCGAAGGCGTGATCGCGGCCTCGAAAGCCGTTTCCCTGCAAGTGCCGCTGGTGGTGCGCATGAAGGGCACCAACGAAGACCTGGGCAAGAAGATGCTGGCCGAATCGGGCCTGCCCATCATCTCGGCCGACACCATGGAAGATGCAGCCAAGAGCGTTGTCGCCGCCGCTGCCGGTCAAGCTTAATTAAGGAATCAACATGTCCATCCTGATCAATAAAGACACCAAAGTTGTAACCCAAGGCATCACCGGCAAGACCGGCCAGTTCCACACCCGCGGCTGCCGCGACTACGCCAACGGCAAGAACTGCTTCGTCGCCGGCGTTAACCCGAAGAAAGCCGGCGAAGACTTCGAAGGCATCCCGATTTTCGCCAACGTGACGGAAGCGAAAAAAGAAACCGGCGCCAACGTGTCGGTGATCTACGTGCCGCCGGCAGGCGCCGCCGCCGCCATCTGGGAAGCCGTGGAAGCGGAAATGGACCTGGCCATCTGCATCACCGAAGGCATTCCCGTCCGCGACATGATGGCCCTGAAGGACCGCATGGCCAAGGCCGGCTCCAAGACCCTGCTGCTGGGCCCGAACTGCCCCGGCCTGATCACGCCCGACGAGATCAAGATCGGCATCATGCCCGGCCACATCCACAAGAAAGGCCGCATCGGCGTCGTGTCCCGTTCGGGCACGCTGACCTATGAAGCCGTGGGCCAGCTGACCGCCCTCGGTCTGGGCCAGTCGTCCGCCGTCGGTATCGGTGGCGACCCGATCAACGGTCTGAAGCACATCGACATCATGAAGATGTTCAACGACGATCCCGACACCGACGCCGTCATCATGATCGGTGAAATCGGCGGTCCGGACGAAGCGAACGCCGCTTACTGGATCAAGGACAACATGAAGAAACCCGTGGTCGGCTTCATCGCCGGCGTGACGGCTCCTCCGGGCAAGCGCATGGGCCACGCCGGCGCGCTGATCTCGGGCGGCGCCGACACCGCGCAAGCCAAGCTGGACATCATGGAAGCGTGCGGCATCAAAGTCACCAAGAACCCGTCCGAAATGGCGCGCCTGCTGAAGGCGATGCTGTAATTTGGCAACGAGTTGGTGAATAATGACGGGGAGCCTGGTGCTCCCCGTTTTTTTTTGCGCCCACGGCACGACCCGCAACAACCGCATCCCGGAGATCGAGATTGGCCAAAATCATCATATCGCGCGAAGGCGTGGTGGAACAGCAAGTGCAGCTCAGCAAGGAGCGCATGACGATAGGCCGTCACCGGCACAACGATATCGTGCTGACCCACCCGTCCGTGAGCGGCGAGCATGCGGTGATCGTCACCATCCTCGACGACTCCTTCCTCGAGGACCTGCACAGCACCAATGGCACCTTCGTCAACGGCCACCGCATCGGCAAGCATTTCCTGCAGCACCTGGACATGATCAAGATCGCCAAGTTCCAGGTCGAGTTCATCGCCGACGGCGTGCGTCCGCTGGCGGCGGCCGCGGCGGCCGAGGCGCCGCTGGGCCAGATCGAAGTGTTGAATGGCAATAACGCGGGCAAGCAGATGGCGCTGACCAAGCCGCTCACCACGCTGGGCCGGCCCGGCGTGCAGGTGGTGGTGATCAACCGCGACGCCGGCGGCTACACCATCGCCCACGCGGAAGGCGCGCAGCCGCCGCTGGTCAACGGCGCGGCCGTGGGGCGGCAGCCGCTGCGGCTCAAGCACGGCGACGTGATCGACCTGGGCGGCACCCAGATGACGTTCCGCCTGGCCAACCCCGTCAGCTGACAAATTTTGTCAGCCCACCGCCGTTTTTGGCCTGGATGACAGATTTCGGCATGAAAACTGACAAAAATAGTCACCGCGATCGACAAAATTTGGCGCCCGGCGCCGATTTCTGGCCCAAAACGTCGTGAAAATGGTCTGGCACGGCCTTTGCTCATACAAAACCGTGGCACCAAACTTTTTACCTCACTCGGGAGCAGCAAAATGAAATCGATGAAAATGATCAAGAAACAAGCCCAAGCCGGTTTCACCCTGATCGAACTGATGATCGTGGTGGCAATTATCGGTATCCTGGCCGCCGTTGCTATTCCTGCCTACAGCGACTACACGATGAAGGCCAAGGCCAGCGAAGCGAACTCCATCTCCGCTCCCGCCCGCCTCGCCGTCGCGCAGGCCTTCAATGAAGGCTCGCTGAGCTCCGCGACCAACAATGCCAGCCTTAACCTGCCCGCCAGCAACGCCATCACCAGCAAATATGTGAGCGACGTTGCCGTCACCGGCACCGATCCAGCTGGTGGCGTGACCGTCGGCAAGGTCACCGTGACGATGCAGGGCACCGGCGACACCACCAACTTCGATGGCAAGACCGTCATCTACACCATCACCTGCACCACCGGCTCGAGCTGCGTGACCACGATTGACGCGGCCAGCACGCTGCCTGCCAAATATCGTCCAAAAACCTGATAGTCTCGGCTGACAGGTAACAGGAAAAACGATGCAGCCGCAAGGCTGCATCGTTTTTTTATTGAGGCAACGAAACAAGCGGCGCCGGATCAGACGATCTTCTGGCGGTCCGCGATCAGCGCTTCGTAGGTCAGGTTCTGCAGCATGGTGTAGTGCATGGGGTCGAGGTCGATGAACTGCACGCCGTAGGTGAACACCTCGGCCTTGTCGGCCGTGGCCGGCTTGACCACGTTGATGTTGCGGATGGTGGCGTTGGGATTGATGCGCACCTGGCGGTTGCCCGGCTGGGCGATCAGGTAGAACGACAGGCCCACCGTCGGCTCGTCCTCGGGCAGCGGCTTGGTCGATTCGATCAGCGCGCCCGACACGCTCAGGTTGACGAGGAACACCGAGGTGTGGCCGTCCGGCGTGGTGACCTGGGCCGGAATGTCGACCTTGACCCGCATCGCCGTGCGCAGACTGGTGCCCTGGATGGCGGACGGGAACGACAGGTGGACGTAGTACAGCGGCCGCAGGAACACGCGCTGCACGGTGCAGGCGAACGAGCACACGTTGACGCCCGAAAACACGCGGATGGTCAGCTTGTCGCCATCGTTGAGGGAGATGGGCGCCCCGTTCTCCATCGGGATCTTGACGATCATGTACTCGTCCTTGACCCAGCCGATCAACGTGGAAAAATGCTGTACCGGCTTGATGGTGCGGTGGGTGATGAACTGGATCCGGCCACCGACCTGCAAATGCATCTGCTCGAATTCGTATTCCTGCGTCCTGGCTTCGCTCGGCGGTGCCGTGCTGCTCATTCTTGCGTCCTCTTTGCCTGCATGGATGTCCCGTCCCCTGTCCGCCGTCGGTGCCACTTATTGTCTACCGACAGGAAAAATTGTCGGTTGTTATTGATTATATACTCGCAGACTTGCATCAACAACAAGAGGCGAGGGCGCCATCAGCTCGTCACGCTCCAGTCGCCCGACTTGCCGCCGTGCTTCTCCATGACGCGGATCTCGCCCATCACCATGCCCCGGTCCACGGCCTTGCACATGTCGTACACGGTCAGCAGGCCGATCTGCACGGCCGTCAGCGCCTCCATCTCGACCCCGGTCTTGCCGAAGGTTTCGACCTGGGCCCGGCAGTGCACGGTCGAGGTCGCTTCGTCGGTTTCGAAGTCCACGGCCACCCGCGTCAGCGCCAGCGGGTGGCACAGCGGCACCAGGTCGCTGGTGCGCTTGGCGCCCATGATGGCGGCGATGCGGGCGATGCCCAGCACGTCGCCCTTCTTGGCGCTGCCGGACACAATGATGGCCAGCGTCTCGGGCTTCATGCGGATCTGGCCGCTGGCCACGGCGACGCGGTGGGTTTCCTGCTTGTCGCCCACGTCGACCATGTGGGCCTGGCCGGTGGCGTCGAAATGGGTCAGCCCGTCGGCGGGCGGCGTGGTTTTGCTGGTCGTCATGGGTAGGATGCGCTCGTCAGTGGGCCGCGCGCGGGGCGGCCCGTCATGGGTCAATTGGTGGTGGTCCCGCTGCGTGCGGGGGCCAAGTGCGGGTATGATAGCACCGTGAACGCAGATCGAATCCTCCCCCCCACCCAGGAGCGCCGGCCGCGCCGCGCGCCGCGCCTGCGCCTGCTGGCCGTGGCGCTGCTGTGCGTGCTGCCGCTGGGCATGGCGCAGACGGCGTTGCCGCCCGCGAAAATCCCCAACCTGCCCAACCTGGGCGACACCGAGCGCGAGGACTTGTCGCCGCTGATGGAGCGCAAGCTGGGCGAGGAGATCATGCGCGACATCCGGCGCGACCATGATTTCCTCGACGACGCGCCCATGCTCGAATACCTGAACAATTTCGGCAACGCGCTGGTCGAGGCCCGTCCCGGCGCGCGCGGCGAGGCCAGCTACGACTACTACTTCTTCGCCGTGCGCGATCCGCAGCTCAACGCGTTCGCGCTGCCGGGCGGCTTCATCGCCGTCCACTCGGCCCTGTTGCTGGCGGCCCAGAGCGAGGCCGAGCTGGCCTCCGTGCTCAGCCACGAGATCGGCCACGTGGTGCAGCGCCACATCGCCCGCTCGCTGGGCCAGCAGCGCCAGGACGCGCTGATCCCGCTGGCCGCCATCATCCTGGCGGCGCTGGCGTCCAAGGCCGGCGGCGACGCGGCCATGGGCGTGTTCCTGGGCGGCCAGGGCCTGGCCATCCAGCGACAGCTCAACTTCAGCCGCGACGCCGAGCGCGAGGCCGACCGCATCGGCTTCCAGATCATGGGCGCGGCCGGCTTCGACACCTCGGGCATGGTGGCCTTCTTCCAGCGGCTGCAGGCGGCCACCCGCAACTACAGCGACGTGGTGCCGGCCTACCTGCAAACCCACCCGCTGACGAGCGAGCGCATCGCCGACATCCAGGCCCGCATCCGCGAGCAACCGTACAAGCAGCGGCCCGACAGCCTCGACTTCCACCTGGTGCGGGCCCGCGCCCGCGTGCTGCAGGACGAATCGGCCCAGGGGCTGGACGCGGCCACCGCCTTCTTCCAGACCCAGCTTGAACAAGAGAACCGGCAGCAGGTGGCGTCGGCCAAGTACGGGCTGGCGTTCGTCGCCCTCAAGCGCGGCGACACGGCCACCGCCCAGCGCCTGCTGGACGAGGCGCGCGGCGCCATGCGCAAGCCGCCGCCGGCCGGCGTGTACGGCGCGGCGCCGGCGCCGGTGCCGAACCCCATCTTCGTCAGCATGGCGCTGGACATCAAACTGGCGCAGGACAACAACCCGGCCGTGATCGCCCAGGCCCTGACCGAGGCGGACGCGGCGCACCAGCAGTTCCCGCTGTCACGCGGCATCGCGCGCCAGTACGCGCAGGCGATGGTGGCGGCGGGCAAGCTGGAGCAGGCCGCCGCCTACCTGCGCGACCAGGTGCAGCAATACCGCGAGGAGCCGGCCTTGTATGATCTGCTGGCCAGCACCTACGCCAAGCAGGGCAAGGTGGCGTTGCAGCACATGGCGCTGGCCGAATCGTATGTGTTGCAGGGCGGCGTGTTGTCGGCGCTCGACCAGCTGGTGATCGCCCGCAAGGCGCCCGACGCCTCGTTCTACGACCAGGCCGTGATCGACGCGCGCGAGCGCGACTTGCAGGCGCGCCGGCGCGAGGAATTGAGCGCCAGGGGCAAGAAGGAAAACAAGGCCGCCGCCGGGCACGAGCATACGGCGCTGGCGCCGATGATGGGCCGCTAGAACAAGTGGCCCAAGGGCCATCAGGGGCATAAGGGTCTGACCCTCGGGTCAGACCCTGGTTTTAGGCGGCGCGCTGTCGGGCCATATCGAAGCCCAACCCGCAAACCGGGGCAGCCCCATGGGGGCCGACCCTTGACCCGCGGCGTCTCAGGGCGCAGGGCGGGGCACGAAGCCGTAGCGCGGCGCCAGCGCCGAGCGCGCCACGCGCTGCACGGGCAGCAACTGCCCACGGTCGCGCAGCGCGGGACCGGGACCGGCCGGCTCGCCGGACTGCTGCAGCCAGGCCAGCAGGGCGTCGTCGTCGGCCGCGTGGTCCGGCCATTCGAGGCGGGCCAGCACGTCGGCGCCGTCGCGGTCGTCGAGCTGGGCCAGCACGGCGCCGCTGCGCACGATCAACTCCCCCTGTTCCGTCATCAACGCCTCGTCGAGCGGCCCCAGCGCCTCGCCCGTGTGCAGACGCCAGCCCAGCGCGGGATCGGTGCGCACGATGTAGGGCGTCGCCTCCAGGTTCAGGTAGACCCGTTGCGGGCCGTTCTGGAAATACCAGCAGCCGCGTTCGTCGCTGCCGTAGTTGCGCGCGATGAAGCCGATCAGGGCCGCGTGCTGCAGCTTGTCGCCGGGCAGGTCCAGGTGCTGGGCGCGCTCGTCGCGCATGCGCCACTGGCCGCGCGCGTCGAGCGCCAGCCAGCCGTAGCAGTGCGGCACATTGGGCCATTTGGCCATCGCTTGCTTGACGATGTCATCCATATTTTCAGTCAGTGGGTGGCGGGGACAGGCGCCGCGCTGCCTTCGAGGAAGTGCAGCATGCGCTGCGGCAGCCAGTCGAGCCGGCCGGGCAGCCCGCCCACGGCGAAGCCGACGTGGCCGCCATGTTCAGGATAGTCCAATTGCACGCAGGCGGCGGCCCGGCGCGGCAGGTGGCGGCCCGGCAGGAAGGGATCGTTGAGCGCGTTGAGCACCAGGGTGGGCACGGTGATGTCGCCCAGCACATGGCGGGCGCTGGCCCGGTCCCAGTAGTCGTCGGTGTCGCGGTAGCCATGCAGCGGCGCCGTCACCACGTTGTCGAACGCGTACAGGTCGCGCGCGGCGCGCAGCGCGTCCAGGTCGAACAGGCCGGGAAACTGCCTGAGCTTGGCTTCGCACTTGGGCTTGAGCGTCTGCAGGAACATGCGGGTGTAGACCAGGTTGAAGCCGCGCGACAGGGCGATGCCGCCCTGGGCCAGGTCCAGCGGCGCCGACACGGAGCAGGCCGCGTCCACCCAGTCGGCCTGGTGCTGGGACTCGCCCAGCCAGCGCAGCAGGGCGTTGCCGCCCAGCGACACGCCGGCCACATAGAACCTGCCGCTGCCGCGCGCGCGCAGCTTGCGCACGATCCAGTCGATCTCGGCCGCGTCGCCCGAGTGGTAGAAACGGGGCGCCCGGTTCGGCTCCCCCGAGCAGCCGCGGAAATGGGGCACGGCGCCCGACCAGCCGCGCGCGGCCACGGCCGCCATCAGGGCGCGCGCGTAGTGGCTGCCGGACGAGCCTTCGAGGCCGTGGAACAGCACCACGAACGGCCGGCCCGGCTGGCCATCGACGAAATCGACGTCGATGAAGTCGCCGTCGGGCGCGTCCCACCGTTCGCGCCGGAACGCGACGGCCGGCTTGGGGATGCAGATGGCCGGGTAGATGGTTTGCAGGTGGCCGTTGGGCAGCCAGCGCGGGGCGGGATAGTGCATGCGGCCTCAGTGCAGGATCTGTCCCGGCGCCTCGGCCGGCGCCGCGCCCGGCGCCACGGACGCGTGGTGCAGCACGATGCGCCAGCCGCGCGGCGTTTTCACGTAGACGTTGGTGGCCAGCAAATGGGCCGGCTCGCCGGTGCCGGCCGTGGTGCCCTCGACCACCGTGTGCACCGAACTCATCAGGTTATGGGTTTCGTGCAGCTGCGCGGGCCGGATGTGCAGGCCGCCATGTTCGAGGATGGCGGCCCATGCTTCGCGGATGGCCGCGTGGCCGATCAGGCGCGGCCCGCCCGGATGGATGCAGACGATCTCCTCGTCGTCGGCCCACAGGGCCATCAGGGCGTCGAGATCGGCCCGGTTGAGCGCATCGTAGAACGCCGCTTCCACTTCGGCGGCGCTGCCATTGAGTTGTTTGCTGCGTTTCATGCGGGCTCCGGGCCGGGCGGATGGGGGGCGATCAGTGGTGCGGGACGACGGTGCCCGGCTTCAGGCGGTAGGCCGTGCCGCAGTACGGGCACTTGGCCACGCCGTCATGGTTGAATTCCAGGAAGACGCGCGGATGGGACGACCACAGCGGCATGGCCGGGTTGGGGCAGTGGGCGGGCAAATCCTTGCCTTCGAGCTCGACTGCGTTGGCGGCGGCGGGGGTGGTGGCGTGGGTCATCTGCGGGTTCTCCGTGAGGCTAAGGGACACGACGGCTCCCGGCTGGAAACCGCCAAACAAACTGCGATTTTAACGGATTCGCGCAACGGACAAAATTCATCGGTAAAATAGCGCCTTCATTATTCCCCTGCCGCCGGCGCGTGTTTTCATTCAGACAATGCCGGCGCCGCACTCCACATGACGCCACCAGCCGACCTGTCGACCGCCACCGCCATCCCCGTCACGCCGCCGATGGCCGTGGTCGCGGCGCGCCGCAGGCCGGCGCGCCGGCGCCGCTGTGGCGAGAAAACCACATGACCGAATTGACCCGCGCCGCCACCCCCTACGTCGCCGAGCATGACGAGCCGTCCTGGCGCGAAGGCTTGAAGACGGGCATGCCCACCCTGTTCGGGATCGGCGCCTGGGGCCTGGTGGTGGGCATCGCCATGGTCAAGACCGGCCTGACGGTGCCGCAGGCGCTGGCCATGACGCTGATCGTGTTCGCCGGCTCGGCCCAGCTGGCCTCGCTGCCGCTGATCGCCGCCCACGCCCCGATCTGGGTCATCTTCGCCACCGCGCTGGTGGTCAACCTGCGTTTCGTGATCTTTTCCGCGCTGCTGGCGCCCCATTTCGCCAACCTGCCGCTGCGCAACCGTTTCCTGCTCGGCTACGTGGCCGGCGACATGACGGTGGCGCTGTTCCTGCAAAAATACCCGAGCGAGGCGCCGCAGGTGGGCAAGCTGTCCTACCTGAAGGGCTTGCTGTACCCGAACTGGGCCGCCTGGCAGGTCGGCTCGATCGCCGGCATCTTCCTCGGCAGCGCCGTGCCGCCCGAATGGGGCCTCGGCTTCGCCGGCACGCTGGCCATCATCTGCATCACGGTGCCGCTGGTGGCCAGCCGCCCGGCCCTGTGCGGGGTGCTGGTGGCCGGGGCGGTGGCCGTGCTGGCCGCCGGCCTGCCGTACAAGCTGGGCCTGCTGGCCGCCGTGTTGCTGGGCATGGCGGCCGCCATGCTGGCGGAAGAACTGACCGACAAGAAGGAGCCATGATGGCCGACTGGGAAATCTGGGTCACGATAGGCGCGCTGGCGCTGGCCACGGCCTGCACCCGCAGCTCGTTCTGGCTGATCGGCCACCACATCACCATCCCGCGCCGGGTGCAGGACATGCTGCGCTACGCGCCCGCCTGCGCGCTGGCGGCCATCATCGCGCCCGACCTGTTGCTCAACAACGGGCAGCTGCAACTGGCGCCGGCCAACCTGAAGCTGGTGGCCGGCATCGCCGCCATCGTGTTTTATTTGCTGCGCCGCAATATGTTGCAAACCATCGTGTTCGGCATGGGCTGTTTCACGGCCCTGCGTTTGTTGCACGTGTTCTCATAAACGGTCAAGTGGGCGCGGCCTTGCGGTAAAATAGCGGTCTTTCTTTCAACTTTCCTCCTTGGGTAGCCATGCAAGCTGTTCTGAACTTTCTCCGCCTGCAAGACCTCGTCGCGCGCGATGCGCTGCGCGGCAAACGTGTCTTTATCCGTGCCGATCTGAACGTGCCGCAAGATGATGCGGGCCGCATCACGGAAGACACCCGCATCCGCGCCTCCGTGCCCGCCATCCGCGCCGCGCTCGACGCCGGCGCCAAGGTCATGGTCACGTCCCACCTGGGCCGTCCCACGGAAGGCGAGTTCAAGCCGGAAGACAGCCTGGCGCCGGTCGCCGTGCGCCTGGCCGAACTGCTGGGCCAGGGCGTGGAACTGAAACAGAACTGGGTCGACGGCGCCGGCCTCGACCAGCTGCAGGATGGCCAGGTGGTGCTGCTCGAAAACGTGCGCGTCAACCCGGGCGAGAAGAAGAACAGCGACGCGCTGGCCCAGAAGATGGCCGCCCTGTGCGACGTCTACGTGAACGACGCGTTCGGCACGGCCCACCGCGCAGAAGCCTCGACCCATGGCATCGCCAAGTTCGCCCCCATCGCCTGCGCCGGTCCGCTGCTGGCCGCCGAGCTCGATGCGCTGGGCAAGGCGCTGGGCGCCCCGGCCCGTCCGCTGCTGGCCATCGTGGCCGGCTCCAAGGTGTCGTCCAAGCTGTCGATCCTGAAGGCGCTGGCCGACAAGGTCGACAACCTGATCGTCGGCGGCGGCATCGCCAACACCTTCATGAAGGCCGTCGGCCTGAACGTCGGCAAGTCGCTGGTGGAAGCGGAACTGGTGGGCGAGGCCAAGGCCATCATCGACATGATGGCCGCGCGCGGCGCCCAGGTGCCGATTCCCGTCGACGTCGTGTGCGCCAAGGAGTTCTCGCCCACGGCCGCCGCCACCATCAAGGACGTGGCCGATGTGGCCGACGATGACATGATCCTCGACATCGGCCCGAAAACGGCCGCCACCCTGGCCGGCCAGATCGCAGCTGCCGGCACCGTGGTGTGGAACGGCCCGGTCGGCGTGTTCGAGTTCGACCAGTTCGGCGAAGGCACCAAGACGCTGGCCATGGCCATCGCCAACTCCAAGGCGTTCTCGATCGCCGGCGGCGGCGACACGCTGGCGGCGATTGCAAAGTACGACATTACCGATAAAATTGGTTATATCTCCACCGGCGGCGGCGCGTTCCTGGAATTCCTGGAAGGCAAAACCCTGCCGGCCGTGCAGATCCTGGTCGACCGCCACGCCAAATAAGCAACACAGCATCAAGGCAGCACAGCAACACGGCAACATGCAGCACCCGGGCGCGGCCCAACCGCCGCGCCGCCGTTGTTACCCGGCCCCGGGCCCGCGCCCGGGGGCGTCCGCCTGACCTAACGCGCAAGGAAACCTATGTCCCGTGGTACCAAAATCGTCGCAACGATAGGCCCCGCCTCCACCGACTTCAACATCCTGGTCCAGATGATCCGTGCCGGGGTGGATGTCGTACGCCTGAATTTTTCCCATGGCAAGGCGCAGGACCATATCGACCGCGCGCGGCTGGTGCGCGACGCGGCGGCCGAATGCGGCCGCGAGGTGGCGATCATGGCGGACATGCAGGGCCCCAAGATCCGGGTCGGCAAATTTGAGAACAACAAGATCGACCTGGCCAACGGCGACAAGTTCATCCTCGACGCCAAATGGGGCGAGAACGGTGAACTGGGCAACCAGCAGCGCGTGGGCCTCGACTACAAGGCCCTGCCGCGCGACCTGCACGCGGGCGACGTGCTGTTGCTCAACGACGGCCTGATCGTGCTGGTGGTCGACAGGATCGCCGGCCACGAGATCCACACCACCGTCAAGATCGGCGGCGAGCTGTCGAACAACAAGGGCATCAACCGCCAGGGCGGCGGCTTGACGGCGCCGGCCCTGACGGCCAAGGACATGGAGGACATCAAGACGGCCATGAGCTTCCAGGCCGACTACCTGGCCATCTCGTTCCCGAAAAGCGCGACCGACATGGAGATGGCGCGCCAGCTGGCCAACATCGCCGGCGAGCCGTATGGCCACAAGCCGATGATGATCGCCAAGATCGAGCGCGCCGAGGCGATTCCCGCGCTGGCCGACATCCTCAAGGCGTCCGACGGCATCATGGTGGCGCGCGGCGACCTGGCCGTGGAGGTCGGCAACGCGGCCGTGCCGGCGCTGCAGAAGCGCATGATCCGCATGGCGCGCGAGGCCAACAAGCTGGCCATCACGGCCACGCAGATGATGGAGTCGATGATCTTCAACGCCGTGCCCACGCGCGCCGAGGTGTCGGACGTGGCCAACGCCGTGCTCGACGGCACGGACGCCGTGATGGCGTCGGCCGAGACGGCCTCGGGCAAGTACCCGATCGAGACGGTGGAGATGATGGCCGCCATTTGCGAGCAGGCCGAGCAATCCGAATACAACAAGCTGGACGCCGATTTCCTCGACGCCACCTTCACCCGCATCGACCAGTCGATCGCCTACGGCGCGCTGTTCACGGCCCACCACCTGCGGGTGAAAGCCATCGTGGCGCTGACGGAGTCGGGCTCGACGGCGCTGTGGATGAGCCGCCACAGCATCGACACCCCGATCTACGCGCTCACGCCCAGCGTGACCACGCAGCGCAAGGCCGCGCTGTACCGCAACGTGCGCGCCTGTGCCCTGGAGCCCAAGGGCGACAGCGGCGTCGTGCTCAGGCAGGCGGAAGAAGTGATGCTGGCCAACGGCGTGGCCCAGAAGGGCGACCTGATCGTCGTCACCTGGGGCGAACCGATGGGCCAGGTCGGCGGCACCAACGCGCTGAAGATCGTCAAGGTCGGCGCGTTGGATTAAGTGACAGCCACCAAAGGTAAGCGGAAGTAAGAAGCAGAAGTAAGCGGAAGCAAACAGAATTCAGGCCCACCGGCCGCCGCCCGGGCGATCCGCCCGGCGCGCAGCACGGCCAGGTGGCCGACACAGTTTTTCTATAGTTGGAGTATTTACCATGTCTCTCGTATCCATGCGTCAATTGCTGGACCACGCCGCTGAAAACGGCTACGGTCTGCCTGCGTTCAACGTCAACAACCTGGAACAGGTGCAAGCCATCATGGCCGCCGCCGACGCCGTCGGCAGCCCCGTGATCATGCAGGCCTCGGCCGGCGCCCGCAAATACGCCGGTGAAGCGTTCCTGCGCCACCTGATCGACGCCGCCGTCGAAGCCTACCCGCACATCCCCGTCGTGATGCACCAGGACCACGGCCAGTCGCCGGCCGTGTGCCAGGCCGCGATCCGCTCCGGCTTCACCTCGGTGATGATGGACGGCTCGCTGGAAGCGGACGGCAAGTCGGTCGCCTCCTACGACTACAACGTGGAAGTGTCGCGCGAAGTGGTCAAGTTCTCGCACGCCATCGGCGTGACGGTGGAAGCGGAACTGGGCGTGCTCGGTTCGCTCGAAACCATGAAGGGCGACAAGGAAGACGGCCACGGCGCCGACGGCACCATGACCCGCGAACAGCTGCTGACGGACGTCAACCAGGCCGCCGACTTCGTGGCCCGCACCCAGTGCGACGCGCTGGCGATCGCCATCGGCACCTCGCACGGCGCCTACAAGTTCTCGCGCCAGCCCACCGGCGACATCCTGGCCATCGACCGCATCAAGGAGATCCATGCCCGCATCCCCAACACCCACCTGGTGATGCATGGTTCCTCGTCGGTGCCGCAGGACCTGCTGGCCATCATCCGCCAGTTCGGCGGCGACATGAAGGAAACCTACGGCGTGCCGGTCGAGGAAATCCAGGAAGGCATCCGTCACGGCGTGCGCAAGATCAACATCGACACCGACATCCGCCTGGCCATGACGGCCGCCGTGCGCAAGTTCATGTTCGAGAACCCCTCCAAGTTCGACCCGCGCGACTTCCTCAAGCCAGCCCGCCAGGCGGCCATGGAGATCTGCAAGGCCCGCTTCCTGGCGTTCGGCTGCGAAGGCCAGGCCGCCAAGATCAAGCCGATTCCGCTGGAAAAGATGGCCGAGCGCTACGCCGCCGGCAGCCTGGCCCAGGTTGTGAAGTAAAATCCCATCCGGACCGGGGCCGCACTGGCCCGGTCTTCCCAACCGGCGGGAGCCCTTCCCGCCGGTTCCGCTTACCAAGATATCGCCCGTTATGAACAGCCTCTACCAATCCTCCATCCAGTCCCTCCCTCTGTTGGGCCACGGCAAAGTCCGCGACAACTACGCCGTCGGCGACGATAAGATCCTGATCGTCACCACCGACCGCCTGTCGGCGTTCGACGTCGTGATGAACGAGCCCATCCCCGGCAAAGGCATGGTGCTGAACCAGATGAGCGACTTCTGGTTCGAAAAACTGGGCCACATCGTCCCCAACCACCTGACCGGCGTGGCGCCGGAGTCGGTGGTGGCGCCGTCGGAGGTGGAGCAGGTCAAGGGCCGGGCCGTGGTGGCCAAGCGCCTGCAGCCGATCATGGTGGAAGCCGTGGTGCGCGGCTACATCATCGGTTCGGGCTGGAAGGATTACCAGGCCACGGGCAGCATCTGCGGCATCAAGCTGCCGGCCGGCCTGCGCCAGGCCGACAAGCTGCCCGAGCCGCTGTTCACGCCGGCCGCCAAGGCCGACCTGGGCGAGCATGACGAGAACATCAGCTTCGCGGAGATGGAACAGCGCATCGGCGCCGAGCTGGCCGAGAAGATCCGCAGCATCAGCATCGCCCTGTACACGGCCGCCGCCGAGTACGCGGCCACGCGCGGCATCATCATCGCCGACACCAAGTTCGAATTCGGCCTCGACAAGGACGGCGTGCTGCACCTGATGGACGAGGTGCTGACGGCCGACTCGTCGCGCTTCTGGCCCGCCGATTCCTACGCGCCCGGCATGTCGCCACCGTCGTTCGACAAGCAGTTCGTGCGCGACTACCTGGAAACGCTGACCGATTGGAACAAGACGGCACCGGCGCCCGCGCTGCCGGCCGACGTGATCACCAAGACCCAGGCCAAGTACCTGGAGGCGATCGAGCGCCTGACCGGCCAGCCGCTGAAGGTGTGACGATGAGCGAACAGAACCAAGCACTGGTCGGCGTGATCATGGGCTCGTCCTCCGACTGGGACGTGATGCAGCACGCCGTGGCCATCCTCAAGCAATTCGGCGTGCCGCATGAGGCGCAAGTGATCTCCGCGCACCGCATGCCGGACCAGATGTTCAGCTACGCCGAGACGGCGCGCGCGCGCGGCCTGCGCGCCATCATCGCCGGCGCCGGCGGCGCCGCCCACCTGCCTGGCATGGTGGCGGCCAAGACCATCGTGCCGGTGCTGGGCGTGCCGGTGCCGTCCAAGTATTTGCGCGGCGAGGATTCGCTGCTGTCGATCGTGCAGATGCCCAAGGGCGTGCCGGTGTCTACCTTCGCCATCGGCGAGGCCGGCGCCGCCAACGCGGCCCTGACGGCCGTGGCCATCCTGGCCGCCACCGACGCCGCGCTGGCCGACCAACTGGAAGCGTTCCGCGCCCAGCAGACGGCCGCCGCACAAGCCATGACCTTGCCGCTAGCGTAATGTGTAATGAGTAAAGTAGATTCCTCTATTCTGTTGCCCGCGCCCGGCCATTGGCTGGGCGTGATGGGCGGCGGCCAGCTCGGCCGCATGTTCGCCCAGGCCGCCAACAGCCTCGGCTACCAGGTGGCCGTGCTGGAACCGGCCGCCGATTGCCCGGCCGGCCAAGTGGCCCAGCATCTGGTGCAGGCCGGCTATGCCGACGCGGCCGGCCTCGACGCGCTGGCCGCGCGCTGCCTGGCCGTCACCACCGAGTTCGAAAACGTGCCGGCCGACAGCCTGTCGCGGCTGGCCGAAAAAGTGTTCGTGGCGCCCAACGCGCATGGCGTGTCGGTGGCCCAGGACCGCATCGCGGAAAAGAAATTCTTCGTCGCCTGCGCGCCCAAGTCGGGCGTGCTGCCGGCGCCGCACAAGGTGATCGCGTCGTTCGACGACGTGGCCGCCATCGACGACGCGCTGCTGCCCGGCATCCTGAAAACCGTGCGCATGGGTTACGACGGCAAGGGCCAGGTGCGCGTCAAAACGCGCGAGGA
The DNA here is from genome assembly GCF_058801745.1 of Rugamonas sp. GW822-FHT03B10. Taxonomy (NCBI): domain Bacteria; kingdom Pseudomonadati; phylum Pseudomonadota; class Betaproteobacteria; order Burkholderiales; family Oxalobacteraceae; genus Rugamonas; species Rugamonas sp. GW822-FHT03B10. The sequence continues at coordinate 288,117 of NZ_JBXANP010000007.1, forward strand.
CGTGCGCGCCGCGTTCGAATCCATGGGGCAGGTCACCTGCCTGCTGGAGAAGATGCTGCCGCTGGCCTATGAAGTGTCGGTGCTGACGGCGCGCGGCGCCGACGGCGCCTCCGTGGTCTACCCGATCGCCGAGAACGTGCACCGCGACGGCATCCTGTTCACCACCACGGTGCCGGGTTCGAACGTGTCGGCCGACTGCGCGCGCAAGGCGCAGGACGCGGCGCGCGCCATGGTGGCCGAGCTTGGTTACGTGGGCGTGCTGTGCATCGAATTCTTCGTGCTCGACGACGGCACGCTGGTGGTCAACGAGATGGCGCCGCGTCCGCACAACAGCGGCCACTACACGATCGACGCCTGCGTCAGCAGCCAGTTCGAGCAGCAGGTGCGGGCCATGGCCGGCCTGCCGCTGGGCGAGGTGCGCCAGCATTCGCCGGCCGTGATGCTCAACATCCTCGGCGACCTGTGGTTCGACGGCGCCGGCGAGCAGCCGCGCGAGCCGGCCTGGGACCGCGTGCTGGCGCTGCCGGGCGCTTGCCTGCACCTGTACGGCAAGGACGATCCGCGCCGTGGCCGCAAGATGGGCCACCTGACCCTGATCGGCGCCACGCTGGAGCAGGCGCAGCAGCAGTTGCAGGCCGCTTGCGCCATCCTGGGCATCGCGCCGTGAGCGGTAACCAGCAACACGGCGCCGGCGCGACCGGCAACGCGGCCACCGATCCGGCCGCCGACCCGGCCGCGAAATTGACCGCGAACGTGCCCGCGAACGCCGCCGCCGACGCGGCCGCCATCAGCGCGGCCGCCGCGCTGCTGGAGGCCGGCCGGCTGGTCGCCTTCCCCACGGAGACCGTGTACGGCCTCGGCGCCGACGCGGAAAACCCGCAAGCCGTGGCCGCCATCTACGCGGCCAAGGGCCGGCCCCAGGACCATCCGGTGATCGTGCACGTGGCGCCCGGCGCCGACCTCGATTACTGGGTCAGCGAGGTGCCGGAAGCGGCGCGCAAGCTGGCGGCGGCGTTCTGGCCCGGTCCGCTGACGCTGATCCTCAAGCGCGCCAGCCACATTCCCGACGCCGTCTCCGGCGGCCAGGACACGGTCGGCGTGCGCTGCCCGTCGCACCCGGTCACCATCGCCTTGCTGCGCGCGTTCAAGGGCGGCAAGGGCGGGCTGGCCGCGCCGTCGGCCAACAAGTTCGGCAACGTCAGCCCCACCACGGCCCAGCACGTGCGCGACGAGTTCGGCGCCGAGCCGCTGCTGGCGGCCGTGCTCGACGGCGGCCCCAGCGAGGTCGGCATCGAATCGACCATCGTCGACCTGTCGCGGCTGGCCACGCACGGCCCGGTGCTGCTGCGGCCCGGCCACATCAGCGCCCAGCAGATCGCCGACGTGATCGGCCAGATGCCGGGCTTGCCGGACCAGAGCGCGCCGCGCGCGTCGGGCACGCTGGAATCGCACTACGCGCCGCACACGCCGGTGGCCATGCTGGCGCCGGATGCGTTGCCGGCCACGCTGGCCCGGCTGGAAGGCCTGGGCCGCAAGGTGGCCCTGATCGCGTACTCGGCCATCACCGGCGCCGGTCCGCGCGTGCGCCTGCCCGATGAGCCGGTCGGCTACGCGTACGGCCTGTACGCGGCGTTGCGCCAGCTCGACCAGAGTGGCGCCGATTTGATCCTGGTCGAAGCCCCACCACATGCGTTGCCCTGGCTGGGTGTAAATGATCGATTGCGGCGCGCAGCATTCGGATCTTCTGGTATTGTTGAGAGGTTCCTGCGCGCTTGATCACAAGCCCGTCGACATTGATGCGATATTAATGTTTTGATACGAACGGCCATGGCGCGCCTGACCAACCCAGGAGGCCGCCATGTGCACGTATCCGCTCGTCCCGCTCACTGTCGTGTCGCGTGCCGCTGTGGCGGCGCTGGCGTTGCTGACCGGCCTGGCCGGCGCGGCCAGCGCGGCGGAGAACGGCGGCGCCAGCGCGGCGGCGCCACCTGCCGCATCCACCGCATCCACCGCATCCGCCCCACCACTGCCCGCGCCCCCGGCCGGCACGCTGCTCGACGGCCCCACGCTGGTGCCGATCCCGCTCGGCGGCGGCGCCAGCGTGGACAGTCTGGAACCGGCCACGCTCAGCGCCGTCCTCAAGCGCGCGCAGGGCGGGGTGCTGATGGCGATCGCCGGCGAACCGCTGTGCAGCATCACCGTCTACAAGATGCGTTACGAGACGGGCGGCGGGCGCGGCGAGGCGACCGACGCCGGCGGCGTGCTGATGCTGCCCGGCGGCGACGACCAGCGCTGCATGGGCCCGCGTCCGGTGCTGCTGTACGCGCATGGCACGGTGCTCGACCGTAACTTCAGCATGGCCCGCCTGAACGGCGAAGCGCGGCTGGTGGCCGCCATGTTCGTGGCCCAGGGCTACATCGTCGTCGCGCCCGACTATGCCGGCTATGGCGTGTCGTCCTTGCCCTACCATCCCTACCTGAATGCCGACCAGCAGGCCGGCGACATGGCCGACGCGCTGCGCGCCGCCCGCGCGGCCTTGCCCAAACTGGGCGCGCGCACCTCGCAAAAACTGTTCGTGACCGGCTATTCGCAGGGCGGCTTCGTGGCCCTGGCCACGCAGCGCGCCATGCAGGACCGTTACGGCGACGAATTCCACGTCACGGCCACGGCCGGCCTGTCCGGCCCCTACGCCCTGCTGCAGATGGCGGACGACATCTTCAGCGGCCGCCCCAACGTCGGCATCACGGCCTATCTGCCGCTGCTGACCACGGCCGGCCAGAAGTCGGGCGCCACGCTGTACACCTCGCCGGCCGAGCTGTACGAGGAACCGTATGCGGATGGCATCGAATCGGTGCTGCCGGCCACCCAGCGCATGGACGACCTGATCAAGCAAGGCAAGCTGCCGGCCGGCGCCCTGTTCGCCGGCGACGCGCCGCCGCAAGGCGAGGCCGCGCCCACCCATTTCGCCGACAGCAATCTGGTGCGCACCAGCTACCGCAAGGCTTACCTGCAGGACGTGGCGGCCCACCCGTGCGGCACCGACCCGGCCCAGCCGCTGGCCTGCCACAGCGCCAACCGCCTGCGCCAGTGGCTGCGGAAAAACGACCTGCGCAGCTACCAGCCGCGCAGTCCGCTGCTGCTGTGCGGCGGCCAGCGCGACCCCGTGGTGCCGTTCGCCAACGCCAGCGCCGCGCGCGACTATTTCGCCGCCCACGGCGTGGCGCCCGTGCTGCTGGACCTGGAGGCGGCCGCCCCGGACGCCTACCAGGACATCCGCGCCGGCTTCGCCCGCGCCGTCGAGCGCACCGGGGCCGACGCCGCCGCGCACGACCACGATCCCCACAAGGCCGTGCTCGACAATTACCATGGCCGGCTCGTGGCCCAGTACTGCCTGATGGCGGCGCGGGAATTTTTCAGGGCGGCGGCGCCGTAACCTTGCCAATCTGCTATGCTTTGGAGATTGCCGGACGACCACAAGTGCGTCCGGCCATCCCGACTCCAGCAAGGAACCGCCATGCGCCCCCCGACCTCCCGCAGCAACCTGTCCCTTGTTTGCGCATCCGCGCTGTCGCTGGCCCTGCTCAGCGCCTGCGGCGGCGGTGGCGGCAGCAGCGGCCAGACCTCCGACGGCGGCGTGATCGTCGCGCCGCCACCGCCCACCACGCTGCGCGGCACCCTGATCGGCGCCGCCGCCGTCGTGCCCGTCACCGTCAACGGCGCCAGCGTGACCACACTGCAGCCGGCCGCCTTCACGCAATTGCTCGAGGCGTCCCAGAAGGGCAGCAGCACCCTCACCGGCACGCCGACCTGCGCCGTCACCACGTTCACGCTGAAATACCACACGGTGGGCGGCGCCGGCGAGGATACGGACGCGGCCACCGCCATCATGGTGCCGTCCGGCACCGACAGCGCGTGCACGGGCAACCGCCCCGTGCTGCTGTACGCGCATGGCACGTCCGTGCTCAAGCGCAACGACATGAGCGACCTGTCGGCCGCCGAGCCGCGCCTGGTGGCGGCCATGTACGCGGCCCAGGGCTACATCGTGGTGGCGCCCGATTACGCCGGCTACGCGGGCTCGTCGCTGTCCTACCATTCCTATCTGGATGGCAGCCAGCAGAGCAGCGACATGGTGGACGGCCTGCGCGCCGCGCGCAAGGTGTTCGCCACCATCGGCGCCCATCCATCGAGCCAGTTGCTGCTCACCGGCTATTCGCAGGGCGGCTACGTGGCGCTGGCCACCCAGCGCGCCATGCAGACCAGCTACCCCGGCGAATTCACGGTGACGGCCGCCGCGCCCATGTCGGGCCCGTATGCGCTGACCCAGTTCGGCGACGCCATCTTCGGCGGCGCGCCCACGCTGGGATCGGCCGCCTTCCTGCCCATGCTGATCAATGCCGGCCAGCACGCCAACGCCGGCCTGTACACGAGCACCAGCGACATCTACGAAGCGCCGTACGCGGCCGGCATCGCCGACCTGCTGCCCGGCGCGACCAGCCTGGGCGACCTGGTGGCGGCCGGCACGTTGCCGAACGACGTGCTGTTCGCCGCGGCATCGCTGCCGCAGGGCGACGGCTACGCCAGCTTCTTCGGCGCCGGCAACCTGGTCAGGACCAGCTACCGCGACGGCTACCTGGCCGACATGAACAGCCACCCGTGCGGCGTCAACAATGCCGACCCGCTCAACTGCATGCCCATGCACACGCTGCGCAAATGGCTGGTGAAGAACGATTTACGCAATTATGTGCCGGCCGTGCCCACACTGCTGTGCGGCGGCGCGCAAGACCCGGTGGTGCCGTTCCAGAACGCGACGGCCACGGCCGACTACTTCCAGGCCCATGGCATGACGGCCGCCAGCCTGACCGTGCTGGACCTGGAGAGCGGCATCATCGTCGACAGCTACGGTTCGACCCGGCTGGCATTCGAAGCGGCCAAGGCCTTGCTGCGCACCGCGTCCGGCGGCGGCGCGGCCGGCGACCAGGCCGTGCGCGCCAGCTATCACGCCGGCCTCGTCGCGCCGTTCTGCATGCGCGCCACGCGCGATTTCTTCCAGGCCAGGCTGAACCGCTAGCCGGCGGCCAGGGAAGTTGTCCATTCGACAGGGCGGCCGCACAGGCCGCCTTTATTTTGTAACAAGCCCGGCACTGTTGTGCGCCGGCCTATGCAAGGGACAGCAAGTTTGGCATATTGGTCGGGTTGTGAATAGCACGCGCGTGCTAATGACGTGCTCATAACCTCAAAAAAATCAACAGGAGACACAATGCGTCACACCAAACTTGCATTCGCCGCAATGGCCCTGGCCGTCCTCGCCGGTTGCGGCGGCAACGGCTCCGCGCCCGGCAACCAAACCCTTAAAGTCCAGTACAGCGCCCAGGTCACCTTCGGCGACAGCCTGTCCGACATCGGCACCTACGCCGTCGGCACGGTCAAGGCGCTGGGCGGCGGAAAATTCACCATCAACGGCGACAACACGGCCGTCAACCCCGCGCTGACGGGCCGCAACTGGACCGAACTGGTGGCGGCGCAGCTGGGCCTGCCGGCGCCATGCCCGGCCCAGACCGGCCTGGACGGCGACGCCAGCCAGGGCTTCTCGGTGCAGGTGGCGAACCACCCCGGCTGCTACGGCTATGCCCAGGGCGGCGCGCGCGTCACCAATCCCGTCGGCCCCGGCAACAAGCTGACCGGCAGCCCGCTGGGCAGCCTGACGGTGCCGGTCGTGACCCAGGTGGCCAACCACCTGGCGGCCACGGGCGGCAAGTTCAAGGGCGACGAGATGGTGCTCGTCATGGCCGGCGGCAACGATGTACTGATCCAGCTGGCCCAGCTGTCGGCCGCCGCCACGGCGGCTGGCACGGCGGCCGGCACCAGCGCCTACGCGACCAGCCTGGTCGGCCAGCTGGCGGCCGGCGCCACCGACCCGCAGTCGGCGGCCCAGGCCATCAGCGTCGCCATGGCGACCGAGGCCGCGCGGCCCGGCCACACGGACGCCAGCGTGACCCAGGCCGCCATCGGCGCGGCCGCCGTCCAGCCCGGCGACTCGGCCGTGGCCTCGCCGGCCGTGTATGGCCCCATGGTAACCAAGGCCCAGGCGGACGCCGCCGCCGCCGGCGCCAAGGCCGGCGCCGATTACGCGGCCGCCCACGGTCCGGAGCTGATCGCCGCCCTGGGCCAGGCCGGCACCGAGCTGGCGACCCTGGTCAAGACCCAGATCGTCGGCAACGGCGCCAACTACGTGGTCGTCAACAACCTGCCGGACGTGGCCTCCACGCCGTCCGGACGCAGCCAGGGGGCCACCACCCAGGCCCTGATCAACGCCATGGTGGGCGCCTTCAACACCGCCCTCAGCAACGGCCTGGCCGGCGAAGCCAAGGTGGTGCTGGTGGACGTGTTCGCCGTCAGCCACGACGAGGCCATCAATCCCGGCCCCTACGGCCTGACCAATGTGACCGACACGGCGTGCGATCTGAGCCCGGCCAGGAACCCGCTCGGCAGCTCGCTGGTGTGCAACGGTTCCAACCTCAAAGCGGGCGACGTCAGCCACTACTTCTTCGCCGACGACGTGCACCCGACCCCGTTCACCAACCTGCTGCTGGCGCGCTTCGTGGCCGAGAAGCTGGTGATCAAGGGCTGGCTGTAAGGCCGCGCCGGGCCGCCCGCGGGCGGCCCCGGGCAACAGGCCGGCGACGGCCACGCACACAACGAATCTGGAGACACTATGAAAGAGCGCAACAACACCATCGGCAAGACGCTGCAACTGCTGGCGCTGGCGGCCGCCATGACGGCCGCCTCGGCGGCGTCGGCGCAAAGCGCGGGCAACTGGCTGGGCACGCTGGGCATCAACAAGATCACCCCCAAGGTCGACAGCGGCGACGTGTCGGCGCCGGCGCTGCCGCACACCAAGGCCGACGTGGAATCGGACACCAAGCCCCGCTTCACGGTGGCCTATATGTACACCGATAACATCTCCACCGAGCTGGACCTGGGGCTGCCCTACAAGCATGACCTGATCGGCGCCGGCGCCATCGAGGGCACGGGCAAGGTGGGCAGCTCCGAGGTGCTGCCGCCCACCATCTTCGCCCAGTACCGCTTCCTGCCGCCGGCCGCCACCGTGCGCCCTTATGTGGGCCTGGGCCTGACGTACGCCTACTTCCAGAAGGAGCGCGGCTCGGCGCAGTTGACGGCGCTGCTCAACACGGGCGGCCCCGGCAGCAGCTTCAAGCTGGACAACAAGTTCGCCGCCAGCGTCCAGTTGGGCGGCACGGCGCGCATCAACCAGCGCTGGTTCGTCGACGCCACCGTCATCAAGACCTTCCTGAAGACCAAGGTGCACTTCTCGACCGGCCAATTGCAGGATGTGCGGCTCGACCCGCTGGCCGTCAGCGTCAGCGTCGGCTACCAGTTCTGACCGCCCGGGGCGGCACCGGACCAACCCGCCAGCCGGCGGGTTTTTTTTTGTTGGGGCGCCCGGCTCAGGCCAGGCTGTGGAACTGGCCGCCGTGGAAGATGAGCGGCGGGCGCGGGATGAATTCGCAATGCTCGACCTCGCCCACGAAGATCACGTGGTCGCCCTCCGGATAGCGGCTGCGGTTGTGGCATTCGAACCACGCGCAGGCGCCCGTGAGGATGGGCTGCCCGGTGCGCGACAGCTCGTACGGCACCGTGTCCCACGGATAATCGCCGCGGCTGGAGAACACCTTGGCCAGGTGCGCCTGGTCGGCCGCCAGCACATTGATCACGTAGTGCGAATTGCCGCTGAAGATGGGCATGCTGTTGGCGCTCGCGCCCAGGCTCCACAACACCAGCGGCGGCGTCAGCGAGACGGAGTTGAAGGAGCTGGCCGTGAGGCCACGGAAGCTGCCATCGGCCAGCCGGGTGGTGATGACGGTGACGCCGGTGGCGAACTGTCCCAGCGCCTGGCGGAAGTGACCGGAGTCGAACGTGGGCGCCGGGGCGCGCGGGGAGCGAGTATTCATGAGTTGCCTGTGTCTTTCCGCCATTATGCCAAAGAATCACAGGGGCCATGGCAATCACCGCGTTTTCTGTAATAGGTGCGCGGCCCCGCCGTTTGCGTTACAGTTAGTCTCATCGAACAGCCGACGAGCAGGGGATGTCATGACGAGCAACACGGGGGCGGCGGCCGCGACGGAAACGGCGGTGCTGGGGGGAGGATGTTTCTGGTGCCTGGAGGCGGTGTTCCAGGAGGTGGCCGGCGTGCTGCACGTCGAGTCCGGCTACACGGGTGGCGCCCAGCCCGATCCCACCTACGAGCAAGTGTGCAGCGGCGCCACGGGCCATGCGGAAGTGGTGAAGCTCGAATTCGACCCGGCCGTGATCGGCTACCGCGAGCTGCTCGAAATCTTCTTCACCATCCACGACCCCACCACGCTGAACCGCCAGGGCAACGACGTGGGCACCCAATACCGCTCCGTCATCTACCACCAGTCACCGGAACAGGAGGCGACGGCGCGCCAGGTGATCGCCGCCATGGCCCACGTGTGGGACGCGCCCATCGTCACCGAGCTGGCGCCGGCCCAGCCCTACTACAAGGCCGAGGATTACCACCAGGACTACTTCCGCCAGCACCCGCTGCAAGGCTATTGCGCCTTCGTGGTGGCGCCCAAGGTGGCCAAGTTCCGCAAGACTTACGGCGAACGCCGCAAGTAACCATCCCCTCACGGCGGAGCGCGCATGAAGGTAGTCATCGTCGACGACACCCACATCAATCTGGTGCTGATGTCGCGCCTGATCGACAAGCTCGACGGCGTGGGCACCGTCACGTTCCAGTCCGCGCGCGCGGCGCTGGACTGGTGCAACAGCCATCCCTACGACTTGCTGATCGTCGACTACATGATGCCCGACCTGAACGGCCTGGAACTGATCGCCGGGCTGCAGGCGCCCGTCGATGAACGCCCGCCGGTGCTGATGGTGACGGCCAGCGTGGACGTCGAGGTGCGGCACCGGGCGCTCGAGAACGGCGCCAGCGACTTCCTCATCAAGCCGATCGACAAGGTCGAATTCCTGGCCCGCACGCGCAACATGCTGGCGCTGCGGCGCGCCAGCGTGAGCCTGCGGCACCGCGCCAGCTGGCTGGCCGAGGAGGTCAGCAAGGCCACGGCCGAACTGCGCGCGCGCGAGCAGGAAACCATCATGCTGCTGTGCCGCGCGTCCGAATACCGCGACCCGGAGACGGGCGCCCACATCCAGCGCATGGCCCATTACTCGTGCCTGATCGCGGCCGAGCTGGGCCTGCCGCCCGGGCAGCAGCAGGACATCCTCAACGCCGCGCCCATGCACGACATCGGCAAGGTCGGCACGCCCGACCACATCCTGCTCAAGCCGGGCCGGCTCGACCCCGAGGAGATGACCATCATGCGCCTGCACGCGGCCATCGGCTACCAGATCCTCAAGGATTGCCAGGCGCCGATGCTGCGGCTGGCGGCCCAGATCGCCCTCAGCCACCACGAGCGCTACGACGGCGGCGGCTACCCGCACGGCCTGGCCGGCGACGATATCCCGCTGGTGGGCCGCATCGTGGCCGTGGCCGACGTGTTCGACGCGCTCACCAGCGTGCGCCCGTACAAGCAGGCGTGGACCATGGAGGCGGCCCGGCAGCACCTGATCGACAACTGCGGCGGCCATTTCGACCCGCAATGCGTGCAGGCGCTGCTGCGGCGCTGGAGCGACGTGCAGGCCATCCGCGCCCGCTACCAGGACGAGGGGACGCCGGCCTGAGCCGGCGCCATCGATGCAGTACGAACGCCTGGTCCAGCTGGTGCGGCGCGCGCTGAACGCGGCCGACGACGCGGAGATGCAGCAGCGCCTGGCCGACCTGCGCGCCATCGGCGAGACCACGCTGGCCAACGGCTTGCTGGCGCTGATCGCCCAGGCCGAGCGGGCCGACCCCGGCATCGCGCCGCGGCTGCGCGAGCTGGAGGCGGAGAACGAACAGCTGCGCCAGGCCAACGCCCTGCTGCGCAAGGAGAACCGCCAGCAGCGCGGCAACGTCGGCACCTGGCGCGACAAGCGCGCCGCGCGCCGCGCGCAGGCGCTCGATGCGCAGGACGCGCAGCACGCGGCCGGCCAGGCCGGCGGCCAGGCGCTGACGGAACAAATCCTCGACCAGTTGCCGATCCCCGTGTTCCTGAAGGACCGCGAAGGCCGCTTCCTGCGTTTCAACCGCCGCTTCGAGGAGCTGACCCAGCGCTCGCGGGTGGAGATCCTGGGCCGCACCATCGACGATTTCGCCTCGCCGCGCTGGGCGGCGCTGACCCGCGAGGAGGACGCGCAGGCATGGAGCAGCGGCCGCATGGTCACCAGCGAGCGCCGCCTGGCCGGCTTCGACCCGCCGGTCGACGTGCTGGTCAGCCGCAACGTGATCACCAGCGGCGGCAACAGCTACATGCTCGGCTACTTCATCGACATCAGCGAACAGCGCGCCGCGCGCGAGGCCATGCAGCGGGCGGTGGAATCGGCCGAGGCGGCCAGCCGGGCCAAGAGCGAATTCCTCGCCAACATGAGCCACGAGATCCGCACGCCCATGAACGGCATCCTCGGCATGACGGAACTGGTGCTGGAGTCGGACCTCACGCCCGCCCAGCGGGCCGACCTGGCGCTGGTGCAGGCCTCGGCCCACGCGCTGCTCCACATCGTGGACGATATCCTCGACTTCTCCAAGATCGAGGCGGGCAAGCTCGACATCGAGGAGGTGCCGTTCGACCTGCGCCAGCTGGTGGCCGACACGGTGCGCGCCATGGACTTGCGCGCGCGCCAGAAAGGGCTGGCGCTGCGCTGCGAACTGCCGCCGGCGCTGCCGCGCATCGTCAAGGGCGACCCGGGCCGGCTGCGCCAGGTGCTGGTCAACCTGGTGGGCAACGCCATCAAGTTCACGGCTAGCGGCAGCGTGGTGGTGGCGCTGTCGATGGTGCGCGACCATGACGACCGCTGCGAGGTCCGCTTCGCCGTGCGCGACACGGGCATCGGCGTGCCGCCGGAAAAGCAAGCCATGATCTTCGACGCCTTCGCCCAGGTGGACGGCTCGACCACGCGCCAGTACGGCGGCACGGGCCTGGGCCTGGCCATCTGCCGGCGGCTGGTGATCCTGATGCAGGGCCAGCTCGGCGTGGACAGCGTGCCGGGCGAGGGCAGCACGTTCAGCTTCACGGTGCCGCTCAAGCACACGGGCGTGGCGCTGGTGGCGCCGTTGCCGCCGCTGCGCGTGCAGGCGCCGCGTCCCGACCCGCTGGGCGCCGAGCCCGTGCCGCCGCCGCTGGCCGGCGCCGACGGCTTGCGCGTGCTGCTGGCCGAGGACAATCCCGTCAACCAGCGGCTGGCGCTGCGCCTGTTGCAGAAGCTGGGCCACCACGTCACGCTGGCCGACAACGGCCTGACCGTGCTTGAGCGCACGGCGCGCGAGCCGTACGACCTGATCCTGATGGATGTGCAGATGCCGGGCCTGGACGGGCTGGCCGCCACCCGCCAGCTGCGCCAGCGCGAACTGCAACGGGGCGGCCACGTGCCCGTGATCGCCATGACGGCGCGCGCCATGGCCGGCGACCGCGAACGCTGCCTGGAGGCGGGCATGGACGACTACCTGGCCAAGCCGGTCGACAGCGCCGCCCTGGCCGACATGCTGGCCCGCTACCGGCCGCAGCCGGCGCAGCTGGTGCTCGACTGGCGCGCGGCCCTGCAACGGCTCGATGGCGACGCCGACCTGCTGCGCGAACTGGCCGCGCTGTTCCTCGACGACGGCCCGCAACTGTGGCAGGAGTTGACGGCGGCGCTGGCGGCCGGCGACACGGCGCGCAGCGCGCGGGCCGTGCACAGCCTCAAGGGCGTGCTGGTCAACTTCGGGGCGGCGCGGGCGCTGGCAGCGGCCGAGCAATTGTCTGCCAGCCTGCGGGCCGGCGGCAACGGCGGCGCGGCCCAGGCCCAGGCGCAGGCGGCGGCCCGGCTGGAACCGGCCCTGGCCCAGGTCTACGAGGCGCTCAGGACGGTCACCGGCGGCGGCGCACCCAAGGCCGGCTGAGCGGCGTCGGGCGCGCCGTACATGTAGCGGCGCGACCAGGGCAGGGCGGAGGCGGAACGGCCCGCCTTACCGCACACGATCTGGTACAGGCTGATCAGGTCCTGCTCGAACGCGTAGCTGCAGCCGGCCAGGTAGACATGCCAGATCCGGAAGCGCTTGTCGCCGCCGAGCGCGCGTACCTGGTCGGCGTGGGCCTCGAAATTCTCGGTCCACAGCGCGCACGTGCGGGCGTAGTGGCGGCGCAGGTTTTCCACGTCGTACGCTTCGAGCTGGCCCTGCTGCATCGCTTTCAGCACCTGGCCGAGGTGGGCCAGCTCGCCGTGCGGGAACACGTATTTCTGGATGAATTCGCCGCCGCCGTACGGCGTCTCGCCGTTGTCGGGATCGGTGCTGGTGATGCCGTGGTTCATGGCCAGGCCATCGTCGGCCAGCAGTTCGCGGATGGTGGCGAAATAGTCGGGCAGGTGGCGCAGGCCCACGTGCTCGAACATGCCGACGCTGGTGATGCGGTCGAACTGGCCGCGCACGTCGCGGTAGTCCTGCAGCCGGATGTCGACCAGGTGTTCGAGGCCGGCCGCGCGCACGCGCTCGCGCGCCAGCGCGCACTGGTTCTCCGACAGCGTGACGCCGACGCAGCGGGCGCCGTAGCGCTGGGCCGCCCGGATCGCCAGCGCGCCCCAGCCGCAGCCGATGTCGAGCAGGCGCTGGCCGGGCCGCAGCGCGATCTTGGCCAGGATGTGGTCGATCTTCTTGAGCTGGGCCGTGGCCAGGTCTTCCTCGCCCGTTTCGAAATAGGCGCAGGAATAGACCAGGTTCGGGTCCAGGAACTGCCGGTAGAAGTCGTTGGAAACGTCGTAGTGGTAGCGGATGGCCTGCGCATCCTTGTCGCGGTCGTGGCTGATGCTGCGCACGATGCGCGCGAACTTGCCTTCGGCCTTGAGCGTGGCGCGGGCCAGCGCGTTGACGACGGCGATCATGTCGCGCGCCTTGCCCTTGACCTCGATCGCCCCTTCCACGTAGGCCGTGCCCAGGTTGGACAGCGAGGGGGTGAGCAGGTAGCGCAGGGCCGAGGCGCGCGGCACGCGGATCGTCACGCGCGGCGCGTCGGCGGAAAAGTCGATGCGCTGCCCATCCCACAATTCAATGCGCAAGGGCAGGGCGATTTGCTGGCGGATGCCCGTGGTCCAGCTGCTGAGTCGGTTTTGTAGGAACAAGATAGCCTCCGGGTGAGGGACGGCATGGCCGCCCCAGGTTCAGAAACACAAAAGTCGTCACAACCGTTCCAGCCGGCCGCCGCCAGCGTCCGCGCGCTCCCCCGCCGGGGCGGGATCAGGGCTGCAGGCGCTGCTTGACCCAGCTGCCGTCGGGCTGGCGCACGTACACGATGCGGTCGTGGAAGCGCGAACGGCGGCCTTGCCAGAACTCGATACGCTCGGGGATCAGGCGGTAGCCGCCCCAGTAATCGGGACGCTTGGGCTGTTCGCCCTGGGCCTGGGCCACGGCTTCATAATTTTCTTCCATCTGCGCCCGGCTGCCGATGGGCGCGCTCTGTTTCGACGCCAGCGCGGCCAGCTGGCTCTTCACGGGCCGGCTGTAGAAATACTTGTCGCTTTCCTCGGCCGAGGTTTTCTCGACCCGGCCTTCGATGCGCACCTGGCGCTCCACCTCGCTCCAGAAGAACAGCAGCGCCGCATGCGGATTGGCGGCCAGCTGCTGGCCCTTCTGGCTGTCGTAATTCGTGTACCACGTGAAGCCGCGCTCGTCGTACTGCTTGATCAGCACGATGCGCGACGTCGGTTTGCCGTCCGCGTCCACGGTCGACACGCTCATCGCGTTCGGTTCGGCCACCTGGGCGTTGAGCGCCTCGTCGAACCACTTCGAGAACTGCGCGATCGGGTTGGCCAGCACATCCTCCTCGCTCAGGCTGGCCAGACCGTAATCGAGCCGCAAATCGGCCAGGGTCTGGGCGCTGGTGGGGACGATGCCGCGCCGGCGCTGCATGGCCTGGCCCAGCAATTCCATCTGTTCGTCCGTGAACAGGCGCTTGGCCATCGGCGCGATCTGGGTTTCCTCGGTCAGCATGTGGGCCGCGTAGGCTTCGCTGAAGCGGGTCACATCCTGCACCGACAGCGCCGTGCCGGCACCGTTGGCAATTTTATCAAGTTGTGATTTTAGTATAGACCATTCCGCGTCCATGCGCGCGTGATCGGCCAGGATGCCGGGCACCACGGCCGCCAGCAGCGCCGCGTCGGCGCCGCGCGCCGTGGCCTGCAGCATCGGCATCAGGTCTTGCTCCTCGTCGCCATGGTGCAGCGGCGCGGCGTTGTCGAAATATTTCAGAATGGCCTCGGCCGCCTTCTGGGCGGCGGTGTCGGCGCCATGCTGGGGCAGGTGGCCCAGCAGGTTCTGCAGCGTCTGCAATTGCTTGCGGATGCGATCGTGGCAGTGTTTTAGGACAGCGATCGGTTGGTTGAAATCGGGCGCGGTATCGATCAGGGAAATGCTCATGGATGGTCTCGGAAAAGGCGCGTGGAGGGAGGTCGGCAGGAGTTGACTGGCTGCCAACTAAGGCATTCTAAAATAATTTTGCCGGCACGTCCGTTAAAATGGCGGGATGAACAGTACCGATATCAATAGCATGCCAATTTTTGGCGACGAGGTCGATTTCGAGCGCCGCTTCGGCGGCATCGCGCGGCTGTACGGCGCCGCCGCGCTCGAACGTTTCCGCCATGCCCACATCTGCGTGATCGGGGTGGGCGGGGTCGGCTCGTGGGCGGTGGAGGCGCTGGCCCGCAGCGCCATCGGCCAGCTCACGCTGATCGACCTCGACAACGTGGCCGAGTCCAACATCAACCGCCAGATCCAGGCGCTGACCAGCACGGTCGGCCAGGCCAAGGTGACGGCGCTGGCCGAGCGCATCGCCCAGATCAATCCCTATTGCCAGGTGCACCAGGTGGAGGACTTCATCACGCCCGACAACCTCGACCAGATGATAGGCGGCAAAGGCTACGACTACGTGCTCGACGCCATCGACAGCGCCAAGGCCAAGGCCGCGCTGCTGGCCTACTGCCGCGCGCGCGCCATCCCGCTGATGATGATCGGCAGCGCCGGCGGCCAGACCGATCCGACCCAGATCCAGGTGCGCGACCTGGCCCGCACGGAACAGGAGCCGCTGCTCAAGCGCGTGCGCAAGCTGATGCGCAACCAGTACGGCTTCCCGCGCGGCACCAAGAACAAGTTCAACGTGGATGCCGTGTTCTCGATGGAGCCGCTCAAGTTCCCCGAAACGGGCGAGGCGTGCGCCGTGGACGGCGACGACCGTGGCGGCGTGACGGGCCTGAACTGCGCCGGTTTCGGCTCGGCCATGGTGGTCACGGCCAGCTTCGGCATGGTGGCCGCCAGCCACATGCTGCGCAAGCTGGCCGATGGCGTGGCCGTGGCGCCTGCCGACGTGGCTGACGTTGCGGCCGACGCGCGGGCCGAAGTTGCCTAAGTCGGGTCCCCGCTAAGTCGGGCTACAGTACCCGCGATCGTCATTCCCGCGCAAGCGGGAATCCATGCTGAGCGTCCGAGTACGCGGCCTATTAGGGGTGGGCGACGTATTTCTATCCGCCGCGTCGGCGCCGACGGCCTAGTGGCGCCGGGCGCGCAGTACGCGGTACACGCCGTCCGGCGTGCCCGAGCGCATCAGCGCCACCTGCGCCTGGCGCCACTGCACGGGCGCGGCGATCTGCGCCTCGGGCGCGGGCGCGTGGCGCGCCAGCGTCACGTGGGGACGGAACGGGCCGTGGCTGTCGGCCGCGAACCCGGCCTGCGCCAGCGCGGCGATCAATTCCTCCTGCAAGGCCAGCAGCGCCGGCGGCGGCGCGCGCATGCCGGCCCACGCGATGCGCTGGCCGCTGAAGTGGCCGAGCATGTCGAATTCCAGTTCCAGCGGCGGCACCCGCAAGCGGTCGAGGATGGCCATCAGCGGCGCCACGGCGCCGGCCGGCTGCCAGCCCAGGAAGGCCAGCGTCAAGTGCAGGTTGGCCGAAACCACGGGCCGTCCGCGCACCAGCTTTTGCCACGGCGCGAGCGCGTCCCGCTCGGCCGGCGCTGGCCAAAGCGCGAAAAACAACTTCTGAGATCCGGTATCGTCGTGCATGAATGGCAGGTTTTGCTATGATGATGCCGCCCCGGCTTGCCGTGCGCGGCCACGTTCAACTCTGACCGAAAGAATACAACATGATGCGTCGTTTCATTACCCTCGCTTTCTGCGGCGCCAGCGTCGCCCTGGCCGCGTTGCCGGCCCAGGCCCAGGACCAGGCGTCGCCGCAGCCGGCCACTACGCCGGCCGCCGATGCGCCGGCCGCCGCGCCCGCGCCAGCGCCCATCGTGCCGGGATCGGCCAGCCCCGGCCCGCTGGCCGATCAGCTCATCATCACCGACACCAAGGTCGGCCACGGCAAGGAGGCCATGGCCGGCTCCATCGTCCGCGTCCATTACACGGGCTGGCTGTATCGTCCGCTGGCGCGCAATTTCCGAGGCAAGAAGTTCGATTCCTCGCGCGACCCGGGCCGCGGCGAACCGCTGGAATTCCCGCTCGGCGCGGGCCGCGTCATCAAAGGCTGGGACCAGGGCGTGCAGGGCATGAAGGTGGGCGGCAAGCGGACCCTGATCATCCCCAGCGATCTGGCCTACGGTGCGCGCGGCGCGCCGGGCGGCGACATTCCGCCCAATTCCGCACTGCTGTTCGAGGTCGAACTGATGGACGTGAAATAACGCCGGTCCCGCGTGGGCGCGGCTCACGCGCCCAACAAAAAGCGGTAGACTATTGATTCGAATTCCACCCGCGGAGAATAACAAATGAAGATCGCCAACGACGTCACTGAATTGATCGGCAACACCCCGCTGGTACGCCTGAACCGTCTGGCCGCCGGCGCCGGCGCGCAAATCCTGGCCAAGCTCGAATACGCGAACCCGGCCCACAGCGTGAAGGACCGCATCGGCCTGGCCATGATCGAGGCGGCCGAGGCGGCCGGCCAGATCCGGCCCGACACCATCATCGTCGAACCGACCAGCGGCAACACCGGCATCGCGCTGGCCATGGTGTGCGCCGCGCGCGGCTACCGCTGCACGCTGGTCATGCCCGACACCATGAGCCGCGAGCGCCGCATGCTGCTGCGCGCCTACGGCGCCGAACTGGTGCTCACGCCGGGCGCCGAAGGCATGCTGGGCGCCATCCGCAAGGCCGAGGAAATGTGCGCGGCCGATCCGCGCTGCCTGATGCCGCAGCAATTTAACAACCCCGCCAATCCGGCCGTGCACCGCCGCACGACGGCCGAGGAAATCTGGCGCGACACCGATGGCCGGATCGACATCCTCGTGGCCGGCGTGGGCACGGGCGGCACCATCACCGGCGTGGGCGAGGTGCTCAAGGCCCGCAAGCCGGGCTTCCAGTGCATCGCCGTGGAGCCGGAGGCGTCGCCCATGCTGTCCAAGGGCACCAAGGGACCGCACTCGATCCAGGGGCTGGGCGCCGGCTTCGTGCCGGGCGTGCTGAACACCAAGGTCTATGACGAAGTCGTCTGCGTCAGCAACGACAACGCGTTCGCCACGGCGCGCGAGGCGGCCCGGCAGGAAGGCTTGCTGGTGGGGATTTCGTCCGGCGCGGCGCTGTGGGCCGCCATGCAGGTGGCCCAGCGGCCCGAGAACGCGGGCAAGCTGATCGTCACCATCGTGCCGTCGTTCGGCGAGCGTTATCTGAGCACGCCGCTGTACGCCAACCTGGCGGACTGAGTACGCACGCGGCGCCGCGCGGGCGCCGCGTATTGAAGACGGCCGGCGTCCAGCCGGCCGTCGTATTTAAACGTTGTGTTTAGTGCCGGTGGCCGTGATCGTGCGCATGACCGTGGTCGTGGTCATGATCGTGATCGTGGCCATGGTCATGGCTGTCCGCGCGGGCTGGCGCTTTGTCTTGCAGGCTGCAGGCGTGGACCGTGGTGCCCTGTTCGATCTGCAGCGTGCAGTGGTGGATCGCATAGTCGTGCTTGAGCTGGTCGGTGATGGCGTCCATGGCCACGTCGCCCGGATAGCCGGC
The DNA here is from genome assembly GCF_058801745.1 of Rugamonas sp. GW822-FHT03B10. Lineage (NCBI taxonomy): Bacteria > Pseudomonadati > Pseudomonadota > Betaproteobacteria > Burkholderiales > Oxalobacteraceae > Rugamonas > Rugamonas sp. GW822-FHT03B10. The sequence goes on from NZ_JBXANP010000007.1 coordinate 306,218, forward strand.
CGGCATCACCAGGTGCACCGTCAGCGCCGTCTCGGTGGTGCTCATGGCCCAGATGTGCAGGTCGTGGATATCGGCCACGCCCTCGCGCCCGCGCAGGAAGCGCTCCACGTCGGCGTGGTTCACACCGTCCGGAACGGCCGCCATCATCATGCGGAGCGACATCTTCAGCAGCGACCATGTGCTCCACGCGATGATCGCCACGATGGAAATACTGACCAGCGGATCGAGCCAGCTCCAGCCCGTGTACATCACGGCCAGGCCGGCCAGCAGCACGCCCAGCGAGATGGCCGCGTCGGCCGCCATGTGCAGGTAGGCGCCGCGGATATTGATGTCGTCCTTGCTGCCGGCCATGAACAGCCAGGCCGAGAAGCCGTTGATGGCGATGCCCACGGCCGCCACCACCGACACCGTGACGCCGGCCACCGGCGACGGATGCAGCAATTGCTGGACCGCCTCCCACGCGATGGCGCCGCAGGCCAGCATCAGCAGCATGGAATTGAACAGGGCGGCCAGCATCGAGCTGCTGCGCATGCCGTAGGTGTAGCGGCCGTCGGGCAGCCGCTTGGCCAGGATGGCCGCCACCCAGGCCAGCATCAGGCCCAGCACGTCCGACAGGTTGTGGCCGGCGTCGGCCATCAGCGCCGTCGAATTGGCGATGAAACCGTAGATGAACTCGATCGCCACGAACACGCTGTTGAGCGCGATGGCGATGGCGAACGCGCGGCCGTGGGTGGTCGGGTCGCCGTGGTGGTGATGGTGGCCGTGCGCGTGGCCGTGGCCATGGTCGTGGCCGGACGACGCGGCTTTGGCGGCCGGCGCGGGGGCGTGCTGGTGGTCGTGGTGAGCATGGTCATGCCCGTGGTGATCGTGGTGGCGGCTCATGCTTCGTTTCCCGGGGAAGGTTCGGCGACATGTTCGAGCATATCGCACAGGACGTCGCTGATGTGGGCATCGGCGGCGGTGTAGAACACTTGTTTGCCATGCCGTTCCGACTTGACGATACGCGCCGCGCGCAGCAGGCGCAAATGGTGGCTCACCAGCGAGCCGCTCAAGTGCAGCGAGGCGGCGATCGAGCTCACGGCCACCGGCGTGGTCAGGCAGGCCAGCACGATGCGCAAGCGGGTCGGATCGCCCAGCAAGTGGAACAAATCGGCCAGCTGCGCGATGGCGGGATCGGATTCGGCGTAGGATTTCATGGCTAACATATGAATAGGTGTTCATATGTTAGCAGAAAATGACATGCGATGGTGGCCAATGCCAGTCTGGCGCGACTTGGGACGTTGCGGTGATCTCGATGTTGCGGCAGGTCATCACCCGCCTGCTGAACGCATGTAAATGTGGATGCCTGAATGAATCCGGCTGGCATCCCATCTTCGGAATCCTTGCGCTATGGAAGTCTTGAAATTTATGGGCTGGCTATTGCTCAATGTTTGCGTGCCGCTGTTGGCGCCTATTGCATTGTTTCCTTTGCTGTTCGCGAGTAAGCGGCATGAGGGCAGCGTCGGCAAACTCATACGCCGGTCTCTGCAGGAAGGGCAACTATTCTGGACTGTTATTGCGCTCTGTGCCGCAGCTTGTTACGAGGCTGCCGGCCACGTCGCGTGCGCGGCGAACCAGGATGAGAGTACGGTCATCACAGCTATTCTGGTAGGTGGACACGTGCTGATCATCATTGGCTCGTCCGTACTTGTTCTGTTGGGTGCGACAGACGCAATTGAAGAGACGGGCGACCAGGCTGAACATACGGCGGTTGAAGCAAAGGGCAACATGTCCCGCATTATGCTAATCTCGATTTGGGCGTCCGTGATTGTAGCCATTTCGTTTAGCTTTACCCACCTCTGGGCTGAACGAGGCGGGTGTTAAGCGGTGCACAGGGAGCCGATGATGGAGAAATTGTTCGATTATCTTTACCAGCGTAAGACACGTCATCGTCTGATGACGGGAATCGGCGTATTTATGGTCGTGGTTGGTGTAATTGTCAGTTGCATCGCGCTGGCGGCAATACTCCTGCACTATTAGTGCACTATTTCTGCATTTCCGCCTGCAGCAGGTTGCGGGCCTTGGGATCGAGTTTCTGCACGGCTTTGGCCAGCTTTTCGCCGTTCTGGATGGCCAGCAGTTGTTCGGCCGTCAGGCTCTTGGCTTGCACGATGGGGGCGGGCGGCGGCACGGGTTTGAAGAACAGGGCCTGGCCGCCCAGCACCAGCAGGGCGCTGAGCGTGGACACGGCCGCCGCCGCGCCCAGCAAACGCCATTCGCGCGGGGAGAAGGCGCCAGCCATGGGCGCGTCCGGAGCGGACGCCGCCGATGGCGCCTGCGCGGCCACAGGCGTGCCTGGCGCGTCGGCCGCTGTGCTGGCGCTGTCCGCCGTCGCCGTCGACGCTGGCGATGCGACCGCCTCCGGCAAGCCACCGGCCGCGCGCGCGTGCTGCGCCAGCTCGCGCGAGGCGGCGTCGATCAGCGCCACGTGGCGCGCCACCGTCTCCTCCAGCACCGCCTCGTTCAGCGCCACCAGCGCGAAGATGGGATCGTCGACGTCGATCCGCACGCCGGTCTTTTCAAACACGAGGCTGCGCAGCTTGTGCTGGTCCATGGGCGTTACCACTGCACTTTGTCGAGTTGTTCGAACAGGTCGCGGAACACGACCTTGATGCGCTGCTTCTCCATCACGTTGAACTTGTCGCTTTCCCTGACCTCGTTGGCCGTCAGGCGCGCCGTGTTCATCTTCTTGATGTCGGCGCCGAAGGTGTCGGCGTTGCGCTGGGTCAGCACCACGCGGCCCTTGACCCGCGCCGCGTTGTCGGCATAGGTCTGCGATTCCGTGAACTGCTTGCCCGACGCCGATTGCAGCAGGCCGAAATGCTCGTTCTCCCACAGCACCAGCGGCACATTGGTCGACTTGGCCGTGGACACGAAGCCCATGGCGGTGTCGTGCAGCGTGTCGCCGCCGCCGACGATGGTGTGGATGTAGACCTTGCGGCCCGATTCCTCCAGCAGCGAGAAGCAGTCGTTCTCGATCAGGTAGCCCATCAGCGGCGAGAAGGTGTTGGCGCCGTTGTCGATCACGCAGTTGCCGTCCTCCTCCAGGATGTCGATCATCAGGGCGTCGAAGCGCTTGGGGTCGATGTTGCGCGTGTCCGTCATCACCGGCACGTGCTTGACGGCCATCGCCTTGTAGCGCGAGAAGGTGGCGTTCTCCTGGTCGGTGTCGTAACAGCGCAGCGGCGTTTCATCCTTGCCCGCGATCCACTGGGCCAGGATGGTCGACACCAGCGTCTTGCCGATGCCGCCCTTGCCCTGGAGAATGAAATGTACCGTGTTTTGCATCGAAATACTCCCTGAGTCTGTGATTCCGTCGGACGTGCGCGGGCCACCGGCCCGCCGCACAGCGTCGAGGGTAATTGTTTTGGGAGCGGATAGCAACCAGCGGCCCCGGCCGGCGGGGACGCGGCCGATGCAACGCGGCCGAGGTGGTGCGGCCGATGTGATGCAGCCGATGCAACGCAGCCGGAGCGGCCCGGCCGGCCGATGCGGCTCAGTCGATGAAGCGCAGCAGGCCGCGCAGCGCGTGGATCACGGTCTGCTCGCGCACGGCATGGCGGTCGCCGGGGAACACCAGGCGCTCCGTGTGCACCTGGTTGCCGTCGGACCAGCCGAAGCAGACGGTGCCCACCGGCTTGCCCGGCACGGCGCCCGTGGGGCCGGCGATGCCCGTCACGGCCACGGCCACATGGGCGTTGCTGCCGGCCAGCGCGCCGTTGGCCATGGCGGCCGCCACCTCCTCGCTCACGCTGCCCAGCTGCGCCATCAGCGCGGCCGGCACGTCCAGCATCTCGGTCTTGGACGCGTTGGAATAGGTGACGAAGCCGCAGTCGAACCAGCCGGTGGAGCCGGCGATCTCGGTGATGGCCTGGGCGATGCCGCCCCCCGTGCACGACTCGGCCGTGGCCAGCAGCAAGCCTTTGCGCTGCAGTTGCTGGCCCACCGTGGTGGCCAGTTCGATGATGGTGGGGGTCACGATATGCTCCTTCGCGGCAGAGTCTGTCGGATGCGGGACGGTCTCCTCGTCACGGCCTGAATTCACTTTACCATGGCGCCGCGGTCCATGCCAGCGGCGCGCCGGCTTAAATCAGCCATCCTGCTGAAACGGCAATGTTACGAAAAAAGCTCCCCAAATCCAATGAAAATGCGTACACTCGGAGACGCACCGCGCTCGCCCGCGCCCGTGGGCGCGCGCCGCGAGACTATTCATTTGCAAGCCGCGCGCGTCGCGCCGACCCGGCCGACGGCAGCCACCGCGCAGGTGGGCGGCGCGTCCATACCGCATCTCATCTGGCAACCCAGCTATGACGTCGTTGAACGGTTTCGACACTGGAACGACCCCGCCCGCGCGCGCCGGCGCGCCCGCGCGGCCGCGCCGGCGCCTGCTGCTGGCGGCCGCCGGCGCCGCGCTGTGCGCGCCGCGCGCCACGCTGGCGCAGGCGGGCGCGCTCGAGCGCGAAGTCAAGGCCGCCTACCTGTATAAATTCGCCAGTTTCGTCGAGTGGCCCGAGGGCAGCTTCGCCCGGCCCGACAGTCCGCTGCTGATCGGCGTGGCCGGCGCCGACGCGCTGGCCGACCGGCTGGAACGGATGGTGGCCGGCCGCAGCGCCGGCGGCCATCCGCTGCAAGTGCGGCGCGTGCACAAGGGCGAGCCACCGGCCGGCCTGCACATGCTGTTCGTGGGCGCCGTCGACAGGGCCCAGTTGCAGGACTGGCTGACGGCCTGCCAGAGCCAGGCCGTGCTGACCGTGTCCGACAGCGAGGAGGCGCACGCGCTGGGCAGCATCATCAACTTCGTCATCGCCGACGACAAGCTGCGCTTCGAGGTGGCGCTCAAGCAGGCGCTGGCCGCGCGCATCCGGATCAGCGCGCGCATGCTGTCGGCCGCCTACCGCGTGCAGGGGGCCATATGAGGCAGCCGCGCAACCTGCGCCAGAAACTGCTGGGGGTGGTGCTGCTGACCACGCTGGTGGCGCTGCTGGTGTCGGTGGGCACCATCATCGCCTACGATTTGCGCACCTACCACCGCAACCTGGTGGCCGACATGAACACCCAGTCCGAACTGATCGGCCACATGACGTCGGCCGCGCTGGCGTTCGACGATGCGCGGCTGGCCGCCGAGAACCTGGGCCTGCTGCGGCTGCGGTCCAGGATCAACGCGGCCGCGCTCTACAACGCGCGCGGCCAGCTGTTCGCCAGCTACGTGGCGCCGGGCCAGACGGGCGACTTCCCGCCCCGGGCGGCGGCGGCCGACCAGACCCGCTTCGCGCAGGGCAAGCTGATCCTGTTCAAGCGCATCGTCGACAACGGCGAGCTGCTGGGCACCGTCTACCTGCGCGCCGAGTACGAGATGGTGGGCCGCATCGCCGACTACCTGGTGATCGCGTTCGCCGTGACGGCGCTGGCGATGCTGATCGCCTGGCTCGTCATCGGCCGCCTCAACCACGTGATCACCCAGCCCATCCTCGACATCGCCGCCATCGCGCGCGAGGTGGTGGAGACGGGCGACTATTCGCGCCGGGCCCGCAAGCTGTCGGACGACGAGGTGGCGCAACTGGTGGACTCGTTCAACCGCATGCTGAGCGAGATCGAGGCGCGCACCCAGGCGCTCGAATCGTCCAACCACGCGCTGGCGCGCGAGGCCGGGCAGCGCACGCAGGCGCAGCAGGAGGTGATGCGGCTGAACGCGGAACTGGAACAGCGCGTGCACGAGCGCACCCTGCAGCTGGAGGCGGCCAACGGCGAGCTGGAACGGGCCATGGAGGAGGCGCGCAGCGCCAACCAGGCCAAGACGGCGTTCCTGTCGTCGATGAGCCACGAGCTGCGCACGCCGCTCAACGCCATCCTCGGCTTCGCCCAGATCCTGACCTCCGACAAGCTGCCGTCGACGCTGCCGCAGAAGAAGGAGTTCGCCAGCCACATCCTCAAGTCCGGGCGCCACCTGCTGACCCTGATCAACGAGATCCTGGACCTGGCCAAGATCGAATCGGGCGCCGTGGCGCTGTCGCTGGAGCCGGTCGCGCTCGACGACATCCTGCAGGAATGCCGCACCATGACGGAACCGCTGGCGGCCCAGCGCCACATCCGCCTGCTGTTCCCGGCCCATTGCCCCACCACCGTGCGGGCCGACCGCACGCGCCTCAAGCAGACCGTGCTCAACCTGCTGTCGAACGCCATCAAGTACAACCGCGACGGCGGCGCCGTGGTGGTCGATTGCAGCATGACGGCGTCCGGGCGGCTGCGCCTGTCGGTGCAGGACACGGGCCTGGGCTTGCGGCCCGAGCAGGTGGCGCTGCTGTTCCAGCCGTTCAACCGGCTGGGCCAGGAGGCCGGCGCCGAGGAGGGCACCGGCATCGGCCTGGTGGTGACCAAGCGCCTGGTGGAACTGATGGGCGGCGCCATCGGCGTGTCCAGCAGCGCCGGCGTGGGCAGCATGTTCTGGATCGAGCTGCCGGCCACGCAGCCGCTGGCGCCGCCGCAGGAGGACGCGGCGGCGCGCGCGCTGGCGGCCGCGCCGGCCGGCGCCGGCGGCGACGGCCAGGCCACGCTGCTGTACGTGGAGGACAACCCGGCCAACCTCAAGCTGGTCGAGGAGATCCTGCGCTACCGGCCCGACCTGCGGCTGCTGTCGGCGCCGGACGGCCACCTCGGCATCGAGCTGGCCCGGGCCCACGTGCCGGACCTGATCCTGATGGACATCAACCTGCCCTGCGTGAGCGGCTTCGACGCGCTGCAACTGCTGCGCGCCGACCCGGTCACGGCCCACATCCCGGTGATCGCGCTGACGGCCAACGCCATGCCGCGCGACGTGGAGAAGGGGCTGGCGATGGGCTTTTTCCGTTATCTGGTCAAACCCATCAACATCGACGAATTCACCGAGGCGATCAACGCCACGCTGGCCCACCTGGCCAGCCGGCGCGCCTCGGCCAAGGCGGCGGAGCGCACATGATCAGCCAAGACGACATCCTGCGGGCGAAAATCCTCATCGTGGACGACCAGCCGGTCAACATCCAGCTGCTCGAATTCCTGCTCGCGAGCAGCGGCTACCAGGCCGTCAGCGCCACCGGCGACCCGACCCAGGTGGCGCCCTGGCACGCCGAGCACCACTACGACCTGATCATCCTCGACCTGCACATGCCGCACATGAGCGGCTTCGAGGTGATGGAGGCGCTCAAGCCGCTGGAGACCGAGGCCTACCTGCCGGTGCTGGTGGTGACGGCCGAGCCGGACAAGAAGCTGGCCGCGCTCGAGGCCGGCGCGCGCGACTTCGTCAGCAAGCCGTTCGATCCGGTCGAGGTGCTGACCCGCATCCGCAACATGCTCGAGGTGCGCCTGCTGCACCGCGAGGCGCGCGACTACAACGTGCGCCTCGAGCAGACCGTGCGCGAGCGCACCGCCGAGCTGCAGCGCTTCCGCAGCGCCATGGACGCCACGGCCGACGCCATCTTCCTGCTCGACGCCCACAGCCTGGACCTGCTGGACGTGAACGACGGCGCCTGCCGCATGCTCGGCTACGAGCGCGACGCGCTGCTGGCGCAATCGCCGCAGCGGCTGGCGCTGGGCACGCCCGAGGCGCTGCGCGCGCAGGCCGCGCGGCTGGCCGGGCGGCTCGACGGCCAGGCCGGCGCCGCGGCCGGCGCGGCGGCGTCGCGCGCGCCGGAGCTGGCCGAGATCGAACTGGCGCGCCACGACCAGGCCAAGGTGCCGGCCGAGATCTACTGGCAGTTGCAGCCGGGCGCCGCGCCGGGCCAGGCGCCCGTGCTGCTGGGGGTGGCGCGCGACATCAGCGAGCGCCGCCAGGCGCAGGAACGCTTGCGCCACATGGCCCGTTACGACAGCCTGACCGGCCTGCCCAACCGCAGCCTGTTCTTCCAGACGCTGGCCGAGTCGATCGAGCTGGCGCAGGACAAGGAATGGCGCATCGTGGTGCTGTTCATCGCGCTCGACCGCTTCAAGAACATCAACGATTCGCTGGGCGCGGCGCTGGGCGACGAGCTGCTGCGCCAGTTCAGCAACCGGCTGGTCCAATGCGTGCGCATCCGCGACACGGTGGGCCGCCTCGGCGGCGACGAGTTCGGCCTGATCCTGACCATGACGCGCGACCAGCAGGACGCCGTCTACGTGGCCAACGAGGTGCGCGAGGCGCTGCGGGCGCCGTTCGAGCTGGGCGAGCACCATCCGACGCTGACGGCCAGCATCGGCATCGCCATGTACCCGGACGACGCCACCGACCCGGAAACCCTGGTCAACTACGCCGACACGGCCATGAGCCGGGCCAAGGAGGCCGGGCGCGACGGCTACCGCTTCTTCACGGCCGGCATGAACGTGCAGGTGCTGGCGCGGCTGGACCTGGAGATGGCGCTGCGGCGCGCGCTCGACAACGACGAGCTGGTGCTGTACTACCAGCCCAAGGTCAACCTGCACACGGGCGCGATCAGCGGCGCCGAGGCCCTGCTGCGCTGGCAGCGGCCCGGCTACGGCCTGGTGTTCCCGGCCGAGTTCGTGCCGGTGCTGGAGGACACGGGCCTGATCGTGCGGGTCGGCGCCTGGATCATCGACACGGCCTGCCGCCAGATCGCGGCCTGGGCCCGGAGCGGCGCCGGCGCCGTGCACGTGGCCGTGAACGTGTCGAGCCGCCAGTTCGTCGAGGGCGACCTGGAGCAGGAGGTGCGCACCGCGCTCGAACGCCACAAGGTGCCGCCCGAGCTGCTGGAGCTGGAATTGACGGAGACGGCGCTGATGTCGAACGCCGAGCGCACCATCGTCGTGCTGTCGAGCCTGCGCGAGCTCGGGGTGCAGGTGGCGATCGACGACTTCGGCACCGGCTATTCGAGCCTGGCCTATCTGCAGCGCTTCCCGATCGACAAGCTCAAGATCGACATCGCCTTCGTGCGCGACATCACCACCAACCCGAACGACGCGGCCATCGCGCTGGCCATCATCAGCATGGCCCACAGCCTCAAGCTGCGGGTGATCGCGGAAGGGGTGGAGACCCGGCCCCAGCTCGAATACCTGCGCCGCAACCGCTGCGACGAGATGCAGGGTTTCTTCTTCAGCCGCCCGCTGCCGGCCGCCGAGATGGGGGCGCTGGTGGAGGCGGGCAAGGGCTTGCCGCCCGAGGCGGGCGGGCACGACGCGCCGGCCCAGACGCTGCTGATCGTGGACGACGACGTCAACGTGCTGTCGTCGCTGCACCGGCTGTTCCGGCGCGACGGCTACCAGATCCTGACGGCCGTGTCGCCGGCCGAAGGCTTCGACCTGCTGGCGCTGCACCCGGTGCAGGTGATCGTGTGCGACCAGCGCATGCCGATCATGAGCGGCACGGAATTCCTCAGCAAGGTCAAGGAGATGTACCCGGACACGATACGCATCATCCTGTCCGGCTACACGGGGCTGGAGGCGGTGCTCGACTCGATCAACCGCGGCGCCATCTACCGCTTCTACACCAAGCCGTGGGACGACACCCAGCTGCGCGACAACATCCGGCTGGCGTTCCACCACTACTGGCTGATGCACGGCACCGGCCGCCGCGTGGGGCAGCCGGACGAGGACCATACGGCGTTGTGAGCAAATTCGTAATTGCCCCGGGGGAGCAACGACGGCTGCTTTAAGAGGTGAAGTGGTCGAAGCTCGACAGTTTGAGGTCGAGCGCCTGGCCGGCCGCGTCCACCAGCCGCAGGCCCGGTTCGGCCTCGATGCGCCCGACCCGCGTGACGGGCGTGGCCACGCTGCCGGCCGCCGCCAGCACGGCCGCGCGCGCGCTGGCCGGGGCCGTGAAGCACAGTTCGTAGTCGTCGCCGCCGGCGGCCGTGTAGGCGCGGCGCAGCGCCGTCTCGCGCGTGGCCAGCACGTCGCCGGCCGGCAGCGCGTCCACGTCCAGCGTGGCGCCCACGCGCGAGCGGGACAGGATGTGCCCGAGGTCGCCCACCAGGCCGTCGGAGATGTCGATCGCCGCGTGCGCCACGCGCTGTTGCGCCAGCAGCATGCCCAGCTCCACGCGCGGCGTGGGCGCGTGCATGCGCACGGCGGCCGCGCGCAGGCTGGCCTCGTCGAGCGCCACCTCGTTCAGGTAGCCGGCCAGCGCCAGGCGGGCGTCGCCCAGCGTGCCCGAGATCCAGATGTCGTCGCCAACCTTGGCCGCGTCGCGCCGCAGCGCGTGGCCCGGCTGCACCTCGCCGAACACCGTGATGCAGATGTTGAGCGGACCCTTGGTGGTGTCGCCGCCGATCAGTTCGCAGTCGTGGGCGTCGGCCAGCGCGAACAGGCCGCTGGAGAAACCGTGCAGCCAGTCGCGTTCGGCCGCCGGCAAGGCCAGCGCCAGCGTGCAGGCCACGGGCCGCGCGCCCATGGCCGCCAGGTCCGACAGGTTGACGGCCAGGCATTTGTGGCCCAGTTGCAACGGGTCGGCGCCGGCGAAGAAGTGGCGGCCCTCGACCAGCATGTCGGACGAGATGGCCAGCTGCATGCCGGGCGTGGGCGCGAGCAGCGCGCAGTCGTCGCCGATGCCCAGTGCGGCGCGGCCGGGCCGGTCGCGGTTGAAATACTGCTTGATCAGGTCGAATTCGGAGAGCATGGCGCTATTGTACCGAAGCGGGGACGCCGGCGGCGGCGGCGATTTTTACTTAATGATATGCAATTTCTGCTTGCAAACTGGCATTTACCCACAAAATGGTTATAACACTTGGTGAAAATACCTACTTAATTGAAAGAATGGGTCTGATAGAATCGGTAGCTTTCCGATCGAACATACAGGAAGGCAGTACAGCATGGATTCGTCATCTGATCAAAAAGAGGAACTTCGCCAACAACTGCGCCTTGCCGCGCTCGAGTATCACGAGATACCGCGCCCCGGCAAAATCAGCGTCACCCCCACCAAGCAACTGACCAACCAGCGCGACCTGGCGCTGGCCTATTCGCCCGGGGTGGCGGCGCCATGCGAAGAGATCGTTGTCGATCCGGCCAACGCCTACAAATACACGGCGCGCGGCAACCTGGTGGCCGTGATCACCAACGGCACCGCCGTGTTGGGCCTGGGTAACATCGGCCCGTTGGCCGCCAAGCCCGTGATGGAGGGCAAGGGCGTGCTGTTCAAGAAGTTCGCCGGCATCGACGTGTTCGACATCGAGATCAACGAGTCCGACCCCGACAAGCTGTGCGACATCATCGCCGCGCTGGAACCGACCTTCGGCGGCGTGAACCTGGAGGACATCAAGGCGCCCGAGTGCTTCTACATCGAGCGCCAGCTGCGCGACCGCATGAAGATCCCCGTGTTCCACGACGACCAGCACGGCACCGCCATCATCGTCGGCGCGGCCATCCTGAACGGCATCAAGGTCGTGGGCAAGAACATCAAGGATTGCAAACTGGTAGTGTCGGGCGCCGGCGCGGCCGCGCTGGCCTGCCTGGACCTGATCGTCGACCTCGGCTTCCCGCTCGAGAACATCTTCGTCACCGACCTGGCAGGCGTGGTCTACAAGGGCCGCACCGAGCTGATGGACCCGGACAAGGAACGCTTCGCGCGCGACACCGCGGCCCGCACGCTGGCCGAGGTGATCCCCGGCGCCGACATCTTCCTCGGCGTGTCGGCCGGCGGCGTGCTGAAGGCGGACATGGTGCGCCAGATGGCGGCCAAGCCGCTGATCCTGGCGCTGGCCAACCCGACCCCGGAGATCCTGCCGGAGGAAGTGAAGGCCGTGCGCGACGACGCCGTGATCTGCACCGGCCGTTCGGACTATCCGAACCAGGTCAACAACGTGCTGTGCTTCCCCTACATCTTCCGCGGCGCCCTCGATTGCGGCGCCACCACCATCACGCGCGAGATGGAGATCGCCGTGGTGCACGCGATCGCCGAGCTGGCCCACGCCGAGCAGAGCGACATCGTGGCCACCACCTACGGCATCAGCAACCTGTCGTTCGGTCCCGAATACCTGATCCCGATGCCGTTCGACCCGCGCCTGCTGATCCAGATCGCGCCGGCCGTGGCCAAGGCGGCCGAGCAGTCCGGCGTGGCCACGCGCCCGATCAAGGACCTGCAGGCCTACGCCGACAGCCTGCAGCAATTCGTCTACCGCAGCGGCACCTTCATGAAGCCGCTGTTCCAGGTGGCCAAGAACACGCACGCCGACCTCAAGCGCATCGTCTACGCCGAGGGCGAGGAGGAGCGCATCCTGCGCGCGGTGCAGGTGGTGGTCGACGAGCGCCTGGCGCGCCCGATCCTGGTGGGCCGTCCGGCCGTGCTCGAGTCGCGGATCCAGAAGTTCGGCCTGCGCATCAAGCAGGGCGTGCACTTCGACGTGATCAACCCCGATTTCGACGAGCGCTACCGCGATTACTGGAAGTCGTATTACGAGCTGACGGCGCGCAAGGGCGTGACCCAGGAATACGCGAAGCTGGAGATGCGCCGCCGCCACACGCTGATCGGCTCCATGATGATCGCCAAGGGCGACGCCGACGGCATGATCTGCGGCACCTTCGGCACCACCGACCTGCATCTGAAGTACATCGACCAGGTGCTGGGCAAGCGGGCCGGCGCCAAGGTGTACGCGGCCATGAACGTGCTGATCCTGCCCGAGCGCCAGCTGGTGATGGTCGACACCCACGTCAACGAGAACCCGAACGCCGAGCAGTTGGCCGCCATCACCATCATGGCCGCCGACGAGATGGTGCGCTTCGGCCTGTCGCCGCGGGCGGCGCTGCTGTCGCACTCGAACTTCGGCTCGTCCAACAGCGAATCGGCGCAGAAGATGCGGGCCGCGCTGGCCATGATCAAGGCACAGGCGCCCGACCTCGAAGTGGACGGCGAGATGCACGGCGACACGGCGCTCGACTCCAAGCTGCGCGCCAAGATCATGCCCGGCTCCAACCTCGACCATGACGCCAACCTGCTGGTCATGCCCAACATCGACGCCGCCAACATCGCCTACAACCTGGTCAAGACGGCGGCCGGCAACGGCATCGCCGTCGGCCCCATCCTGCTGGGCTGCGCCCGTCCGGTGCACATCCTCACGCCGTCGGCCACGGTGCGCCGCATCGTCAACATGACGGCCCTGTGCGTGGTGGACGCGGTGGCTGAACGTAAGAGCTGATCGGCCTCAGCCCCCTCCAAAACCGGGGTCAGGTCATGCCATCAGGCAAGCCGCTGAGCGGCTTGCCTGATGGCATGACCTGACCCCGGTGTTTATTTTGGCGTGAAAAATTGCTTTGTAACAAGGTGTAAGTGTTGTAATCGCCATAATTGGTGAGAAGTGCGCCATTGTCGCTCTGTTACAATACCGGGTTGTTCGAGGGCGTAGCACGTCCTTCCGCCATTCCCAGCATCGGATCTGAATATTATGCAAAACACGAAGAAAGCGCTCATCACGGGCATTACCGGCCAGGACGGCGCCTATCTGGCAGAATTGCTGCTGGAGAAGGGTTATGAAGTCACGGGCACCTATCGCCGCACCAGCTCCGTCAACTTCTGGCGCATCGAGGAACTGGGCATCGCCGCCCACCCCAATCTCAAGCTGGTCGAATATGACTTGACCGACCTCGGTTCCAGCATCCGCCTGCTGCAGAACGCGGCGCCGGACGAGGTGTACAACCTGGCCGCGCAAAGCTTCGTCGGCGTGTCGTTCGAGCAGCCGGTGACGACGGCCGAGATCACCGGCATCGGCCCCGTCAACCTGCTCGAGGCGATCCGCATCGTCAACCCCAAGATCCGCTTCTACCAGGCGTCGACCTCGGAGATGTTCGGCAAGGTGCAGGCCATCCCGCAGAAAGAGGACACGCCGTTCTACCCGCGCAGCCCGTATGGCGTGGCCAAGCTGTACGCGCACTGGATGACGATCAACTACCGCGAGTCGTACGGCATCTTCGGCAGCTCGGGCATCCTGTTCAACCACGAGTCGCCGCTGCGCGGCCGCGAATTCGTCACCCGCAAGATCACGGACGCGGTGGCCAAGATCAAGCTGGGCAAGCTCGACGTGCTGGAACTGGGCAACCTGGACGCCAAGCGCGACTGGGGCTACGCCAAGGAATACGTGGAAGGCATGTGGCGCATCCTGCAGGCCGACCAGCCGGGCACCTATGTGCTGGCCACCAACCGCACCGAGACCGTGCGCGATTTCGTCACCATGGCCTTCAAGGCGATCGACGTGGCCATCGAATGGCAGGGCACGGCCGACCACGAGACCGGCCACTGCAACCGCACCGGCAAGGTGCTGGTCAAGGTCAGCCCCAAATTCTACCGTCCGGCCGAGGTGGAGCTGCTGATCGGCGACCCGGCCAAGGCCGTCACGGAACTGGGCTGGAAGCCGCAGACCACGCTGGAGCAGCTGTGCCAGATGATGGTCGAGGCCGACCTGCGCCGCAACGCGGCCGGCTTCTCGTTCTAAGTCCGCGCCATGGCGACCGCACCGCTGGCCCTGATGGCCCCCGCGCAGGAGGGCGCCGGCAAGCGCGCCCTGGTCACCGGCCTGGCCGGCTTCACGGGGCGCTACCTGGAGCGCGAGCTGCGCGCGGCCGGCTATGAGGTGTTCGGCACCAGCACGCCGGGCCACCCGATTGCCCCCGGCGCCGCGTCGCACCTGTTCCCGGTCGACTTGACCGACCGCGCCGCCGTGGCGGCCATGGTGCAGCAGGTGCGCCCGGACGTGGTGGCGCACCTGGCCGGCATCGCCTTCGTCGGCCATGCCGACGTCGAGCAGTTCTACCGCGTCAACGTGGTCGGCACGCGCCACCTGCTCGAAGCGCTGGCGGGGCTCGACCACAAGCCGTCGGCCGTGCTGCTGGCGTCGAGCGCCAACATCTACGGCAACACCAGCGTGCCCGTCATCGACGAGAACGTGCCGGCCGCGCCGGCCAACGATTACGCCGTCAGCAAGCTGGCGATGGAATACATGGCCCGCCTGTGGCAGGACAAGCTGCCCTTAATTATCACCCGGCCGTTCAACTACACGGGCGTGGGCCAGCACGAGAACTTCCTGCTGCCCAAGATCGTCGGCCACTTCCGCCGCCGCGCCACCGACATCGAGCTGGGCAACCTGCATGTGTGGCGCGATTTCTCCGACGTGCGCATGGTGGCGGCCAGCTACCGCGCGCTGCTGGCGGCTGCCCCGGCCGGCCAGACCTTCAACATCTGCTCCGGCCGCGCCCATTCGCTGGGCGAGGCGCTCGACATGATGGCCGACATCGCCGGCTACCGCATCAACGTGCATGTCAACCCGGCCTTCGTGCGGGCCAACGAGGTGCAGCGGCTGACGGGCGACAACGCCCGCCTGGCCGCCGTGGTGGGCGCGCTGGCGCCGCCGCCGCTGGCCGACACGCTGCGCTGGATGTACGAGGCGTGAGCGCGCTGCGCATCGGCCTGTCCACCACCACGATGGAGCCCGAGCTGACGGGCGGCCGCCTGGATGGCATCGGCGTCTATACCCAGGCCTTGCTGGCCAACCTGCCGGCCGCCGGCTGCGTGGTGCAGCCGCTGTCGTTCGCGCCGCCGGGCGCGCCCGAGCGCCTGCGCGTGGGGCGGGCCTTGCCGCTGTCGTTCACGCTGGCCACCATCGGCGACCTGATCCTGCCGGCCGGCGCCCGGCTGGCCGTGCGCGACCTGGGGCCCGCCGGCCAGCCGCTGGACCTGTACCACGCCACCGACTACCGCATCGTGCGCATGGATTGCCCGGTGGTGGCCACGCTGCACGACGCGCTGCCGATCGCCCATCCGGAGTGGTGCAGCCCGCGCCTGCGCGGCCTGAAGAACTGGCTGCAGGCCAAGGCCGCCCGCAAGGCCGACCATGTGATCACCGGTTCGCAGTACTCGGTGCGCGAGCTGGTCGAGTGCTTCGGCGTGGACGAGCGCCGTATCAGCGTGGTGTACCACGGCGTCGACCCGGTCTGGTTCGACGCGCCCGATCCGGCCCTGGTGGCGGCCACGCTGGCGCGCCATGACCTGCAGCCCGGCTACTTCCTCACCGTCGGCACCCTGCAGCCGCGCAAGAACATCGAGCGGCTGCTGCAGGCCTACCTGGCGCTGCCGCCCGTGGTGCGCGCGGCGCGCCAGCTGGTCATCGTCGGCGCGCCGGGCTGGCGCAGCGAGGAACTGGTGCGCCGCATCGAGGCCGCGCGCCAGCAGGGCGAGAACGTGCGCTGGCTGTCGGCCGTGACCGAGCACGCGGAGCTGCGCCAGCTGTACGCGGGCAGCGGCGCCTTCGTGTTCCCTTCGCTGTACGAGGGCTTCGGCTTGCCGGTGCTGGAGGCGTTCGCCAGCGGGGTGCCGGTGGTGGCGTCGAACGCGACCTCGCTGCCGGAGGCGTGCCAGGGCGCGGCGCTGGAGGCGGACCCGCTGTCGGTGCCGGAATGGACGGCCGCCATGCACGCCATCGTGCGCGACGAGGCGACGCGGGCGCGCTGCATCGACGCCGGCCGGCGCCGCGCGCTGCAACTGACCTGGGCCGAGACGGCGCGCCGCACGGTGGCCGTCTACCAATCCATCCTTACTCAGTGACGCGCGAGCGTCCGATTCCCCATGCGCGTGCTTCATTTCTACAAGACCTATTACCCCGACACGTGGGGCGGCATCGAGCAGGTGATCCGCCAGCTGTGCGTGGGCACCGGCCGGCTGGGCGTGCGCAACGAGGTGCTGACGCTCACGCGCCAGCCCGAGCCGGCCGAACTGGCGTTCGAGGGCCACCTGGTGCACCGCGTGCCGCTCGACTTCGAGCTCGCCTCCACCGGCTTCTCGTTCGCGGCCATCCGCAAGCTGGCGCGGCTGGCGCGCCAGGCCGACGTGATCCATTACCACTTCCCCTGGCCGTTCATGGACCTGGCCCACTTCCTGGCCCGGATCGACAAGCCCAGCGTGGTGACCTACCACTCGGACATCGTGCGCCAGAAGAACCTGCTGCGCCTGTACACGCCGCTCAAGCAGCGCTTCCTGCGCAGCGTGGACGCCATCGTGGCCACCTCGCCCAACTATCTGGCCTCGTCGCCAGTGCTGAGCCGCTACCCGCACAAGACCCGCACCATCACCTACGGCCTGGACCAGGCCATCTATCCGCAGCCGTCGCAGGCCGTGCGCGACAAGTGGCGCGCCCTGTGCGGCGAGCGCTTCTTCCTGTTCGTCGGCGTGCTGCGCTACTACAAGGGCCTGCACATCCTGCTCGACGCCATGGCCAGCGTCGACTATCCGGTGGTGATCGTGGGCGCCGGCCCCATCGAGCAGGAACTGAAGGCCCACGCCGCGCGCCTGGGCCTGCACCACGTGCAGTTCGTGGGCGCGCTGGACGAGGAGGACAAGGTGGCGCTGCTGCAGCTGTGCTACGCGATGGTGTTCCCGTCCCACCTGCGTTCGGAGGCGTTCGGCATCTCGCTGCTGGAGGGCGCCATGTACGGCAAGCCCATGATCTCGAGCGAGATCGGCACCGGCACCACCTACATCAACATCGACCAGGACACGGGGCTGGTGGTGCCGCCCAACGATCCGCCCGCGTTCGGGGCCGCCATGCGCACCTTGTGGGAACAGCCGGAACTGGCCGCCGCCATGGGCCGGCGCGCCGCCGCGCGCTACCAGCAGCTGTTCACGGCCGAGCGCATGGCGGCCAACTACGCGGCCTTGTACCGCGACGTGGTGGCCGCGCGCGCGCGCTGACTTTCCGGCGCCGGCTTGATCTGGCGCAAACCACCGCGCCGGGCGGACGCTACCATGGCGCTGGACTCCCTGCCCCCGTTTCCGGTCCCTAAGCCCGGTCCACACGGTGATCGACGGTTTCATGCGACGCAACGACGGCGCGGGCGGCGGGAGTTCACCACGGCGCCGGCGTTTGCGCCGGCGGCCCCATGCGGGTTAATATGGCAGGGCGCGCCCGGGCATTCCCGCCGCCGGGCGCCCCACCGAAAGGGCGGCCCGCCGTGACGCATCCATCCCCGTTGGCAGCACCGCGCCGCGCCGCCCGGCCATGAGCGGCGCCCCCACCGTCTCCGTCTGCATTCCCACCTACCGGGGCGCGGCCCTGCTGGGCCAGGCCATCGATTCGGTGCTGGCGCAGCGCTACGCCGACTTCGAGCTGCTCATCATCGACAACCATTCCGGGGACGGCACCGACCAGCTGGTGGCCCGCTATGCCGACCCGCGCATCCGCTACCTGCGCAACGCGCGCAACCTGGGCGCCGAGGCCAACTGGAACCGCTGCCTGGACGAGGCGCGCGGGCGCTACGTCAAGCTGCTGCCGCACGACGACCTGATCGCGCCCGACTGCCTGGCGCGCCAGGTCGAGGTGCTCGAACGCGACCGGGCGCAGGCGATCGCGCTGGTCTATTGCGCGCGCACCGTGATCGACGCCGACGGGCGCGCCGTGATGGTGCGCGGCGGCGCGCGCCGCGGCGGCGTGGTGGCGGGGCCGGCGCTGGTGCGGCGCTGCCTGCGCCGCGGCACCAACCTGATCGGCGAACCGGGCGGCGTGCTGTTCCGGCGCCAGCTGGCGCGGACCGTGGGGCCGTTCGACGCCAGCCTGCCGTACGTGGTGGACCTCGACTACTGGTGCCGCCTGCTGCGCCACGGCGACGCCTACTGCCTGCCGCAGCCGCTGGCCTCGTTCCGCCTGTCGCGCGCGGCGTGGAGCGTGGCGCTGGGGCGGCGCCAGAGCGGCGACTTCCACCGCCTCATGGACCGGCTGGCGGCCGATCCGCGCTACGCGCTGGGCCCGGCCGGCGCGCTGGCCGGGCGCCTGATGGCGGGCGTGAACGGCTACCTGCGGCGCGCGTTCTACCGCCTGCTGCTCGCGTGAGGCGGACATGACGGGCCGCCCTTGCGCCGCGTGCGGAAAGTGGTCAACATGAGCGCGTGCTCGCCGGCGTGGCGCGCGGCGCGGGCGCTGTGGACGCGGCTGTGGCGGCGGCGCTGGTTCCGTTTCGGCCTGGCCGGCGCGCTCAACACGGCGTTCGGCTATGGCGCCTACGCGCTGCTGCTGGCGCTGGGCCTGCATTACGCGCTGGCCAACCTGGGCGCGCTGGCGCTGGGCGTGTGCTTCAGCTTCCGCACCCACGCCACGCTGGTGTTCGGCCATGCGCACGGGCGCGCGTTCGGCCCGCTGTTCGGCCGTTACGTGCTGGGCTGGCTGGTGCTGTACGCGGTCAACGTGGCGGCCATCGCCGTGCTGCTGCGGGCCGGGCTGGGGCCGTACGCGGCCGGCGCGCTGTGCGTGGCGCCGCTGGCCGTGCTGTCCTACCTGGTGCAGCGCCATTTCGTGTTTCGCCGTTCCGCCAACGCTATGGAGTCCCAATGAGCGTCACGCTTGCCATCGTCGTGCCCTGCTATAACGAACAGGAGATGCTGCCCGAGGCGGCCGGCCGCCTGCTGGCCCTGCTGGACCGGCTGTGCGCGGCCGGCCAGGCCGGCGCCGACAGCGCCGTGTATTTCGTCGACGACGGCAGCGCCGACCGCACCTGGGCCCTGATCGAGGCCGAGCGCGCGCGCGACGCGCGCGTGCATGGGGTCAAGCTGTCGCGCAACTGCGGCCACCAGCGCGCGCTGCTGGCCGGGCTGTCGGTGGCCAGGGGCGACGCCGTGGTGACCATCGACGCCGACCTGCAGGACGACCCCGAGGCCATGTGCGCCATGCTGGCCCACCACGCGCAGGGCTGCGACATCGTGTACGGCGTGCGGCGCGACCGCGGCAGCGACAGCGCGTTCAAGCGCGGCACGGCGCGCGCCTATTACCGGCTGCTGCGTCTGCTCGGGGTGGAGGTGGTGCACGACCACGCCGACTACCGCCTGATGAGCCGGCGCGCCGTCGACCACCTGCTCGAATACGCGGAGGTGAACCTGTACCTGCGCGGCATCCTGCCGCTGCTGGGCCTGCGCAGCGCCGTGGTCCATTACGACCGCGCCGCGCGCCACGCCGGCACCAGCAAGTATCCGCTGGCGCGCATGCTGGCGCTGGCCGCCGACGGCGTGACCTCGTTCAGCGTGGCTCCGCTGCGGGCCATCGCCCTGATGGGGCTGGTCGTGTTCGTGCTCAGCTTCGCCATGGTGGGCTGGGTCCTGTACGGCAAGCTGTTCCTCAACACCGAGATCCCCGGCTGGGCCTCGTCCGTCATCCCCATCTATTTCCTCGGCGGCACCCAGTTGCTGAGCATCGGCGTGCTGGGCGAGTACGTGGCCAAGATGTACCTGGAAACCAAGCGCCGGCCCCGCTATTTCATCGAAACCGTGCTGTGAGCGCCGCCGGCCAGTCCGCGCGCGCGCCGGCGCCGCCCGGCGCCGGTGGCGGGGCCGCCGCCTGGCCGCGGCCGGCGCTGGGGCTGGCCGCGCTGCTGGCCGTGGCGCTGGGGGTGCTGGCGCAATTCCGCCTGCCGATGAACCACGACGTGGCCTGGCTGCTGGCGCTGGCCGGCCGCGTGCTCGAAGGCGCACGCTTGTACGTCGACTACCCGGAGGTCAATCCGCCGCTGATCGTGTGGCTGAACCTGCCCGTCGCCTGGCTGGCGGGCGCGACCGGGCTGGCGCCGGCCACCGTGTTCCGGCTGGCGGTGGCGGGGCTGGCCGGCATCGCGCTCGGCGCCAGCGCCGCCCTGTGGCGCGGGCGGATCGCGTGCGGCGCCGGCGCCGGCGCGGCCATGCTGGCCGTGGCCGCCTATGCGCTGGTGGCGCTGCCCGGCTACGATTTCGGCCAGCGCGAACACCTGGCCTTGCTGCTGGCGCTGCCCTATCTGGCCGAGGCGGCGCGCCGGGCCGGGGGCGAGAGCGCCTCGCGCGGCGTCCGGCTCGCCGTGGCGGCCTGGGCCACGGTGGGGATCGCGCTCAAACCGCATTTCCTGCTGGTGCCGCTGCTGGTGGAGGCGGTGGTGCTGGCCCATGGCCGGCGCCGCGCCGGCGCCGGCGCCGGCATGGCGCTGATGGCCGCGCTGCTGGCGGCCTACGGCGTGGCCGTGCTGTGGCTGACGCCCGGCTACCTGCCCATGGTGCGCCTGTTCTCGCGCGCCTACTGGCATTACGGCACCGACAGCTGGTTCGATTTCCTGCGCGTGCCGCAGTGCCAGAACGCGCTGATCCTGGTGGCGTGCCACTGGGCGCTGCGGCCGGCCCCGCGCGCGCCGGGCCGGGTGCTGTCGGCCGCCGCGCTCGGTTTCGCGGTGGCGGCCATCGTGCAGCACAAGGGCTGGAGCTACCACTGGTATCCGGTGCTGGCGCTGGGCTGGTTGTTGTTCGCGCAGGCGGGCGCCGTGGCCGTGGCGCGGCGCGTCTGGCGCGGCCGGCCGCTGGCGCCGGTCATCGCCGCGGCGCTGGCGGTCGGGCTGGCCGGGTTGGCGCTGTTGATGGCGCCGCGCGACGGCCAGCGCGCCAACCCCTATCCGGCTTTGCTGGGGCCGGCCATCCACGCGCTCGGCGGCGGGCCGGTGCTGGTGCTGGCCAGTCCGCTGCGGGTCGCCTATCCGCTGGTGACGCAGCCGGGCATCGGCGCCACGGCCCGCTTCCCCAGCATGGGCCTGGTGGCCGCCGCCTGGCAGACGGGCGACGCGGCCGTCGGCGACTACCTGCGCCGCACGCTGGCGCAGGATGTGCGCGCGCGGCCGCCGCGCCTGATCATCGTCGAAACGGCGCCCTATGGTTTGCCGCCCGGCTTCGACTACCTCGCGTATTTCGGCCGCGAGCCGGCGCTGGCGCGGCTGTTCCAGCGCAGCCGCCAGGTGGCCGCGGTGGGCGAGTTCCGCATCCTGCAGGTGGCGCCGGCCGGCGCCGCCCTGGCGCCACCTTAGCCGGCGCGGCCCTTGCGGCGCGCCGTCCAGCCCAGCAGGGCCAGGCCGGCCGCCAGCATGGCGTAGCTTTCGGGCTCGGGCACGGCTTCCACCACGCCGAATTTGGGGCCGGCGTAGTCGCTGTTGTCGGACAGGTCGTTCCACTGGCCGTTGGTGTAGGTGTGGGCATATTGCTCGCCGCCCAAGTTGTTCGGCTCGCCGCCGGCCCAGTTGGTGTAGGTGACGGCGTCGCCGTTGGTCCAGGCGAAGTCGCCGGGGTTGGGGCCGGTGCGCTGGAAGCCCAGCCACAACGCGTGGCCGCTGCCGAAGGTGCTGATCAGGAAATCGTTCTCCGCCTGGCTGTTGACGGCCACCAGGTGGGCGCCCATGGACACGGCCGTCGCCTCGGCGTCGGTCCAGTTGCTGGCGTTCAGTTCGATGTAGTGGTGGCCGCCGAAATCGCCGGTCACGCCGCTCGCGGTGACGGCCTGGGCCGAAGCTGCGCCCAGCAGCAGGGTGGACAGGGCAAGCTGTTTCAGGATGGACATGGGGACTCCGTATCGGAAGGGGCAGACGGTCTGCGGGGATGAACTTTCGATAATAAATTGTCGATATTGCATCGTCAACGACAACCTGATCGGTGTGGCAAGTTTGCGTCACTATCAATCCGGACGGCAGGCGCCGGCGCCGCCGCGCGGATCGACACGGACCGGCCCGCTCCGTACAATGGGATGACCGGCGCCGCGCCGGTGTCGCAACGTGCTCCCGCAATACCATTCGTGCGCCATGGAAATATGCTTTCCGTTACGCTTGATCATTTGCCAAATAAGGAGAACAACATGCCCCATCCCTTCAAGAAGCTGTGCGTCCATGCCGCATTGATCGCCTTTGTCAGCGTGGGCATCGCCCAGCCGGCCCAGGCCGCCCTGGTGGGCACCGCGCAAGTGGTGGCCGCCGCCAACGCCGAGCAGGCGCGCGCCAGCGTGGCGGCCGCCCTCAACCGCGCCGACGTGCAGGCCGAGTTGCAGCGTTACCACATCGACCCGGCCGACGCCCAGGCCCGCATCGCCGCCATGAGCGACGCCGAGGTCGCGTCGGTGGCGCACCAGATCGACAGCCTGCCGGCCGGCGGCGACGGCATCGTGGGCGCGCTGGTGTTCATCTTCGTGCTGTTGCTGGTGACCGACATCCTGGGCCTGACCAAGGTGTTCCCGTTCACCCGCCACCGTTGATGGCGGCACCCGGGGCGGGCCGGGCCCGCCTGCTGCCGGCCCTGCTGCTGTCGGCCCTGTTGCTGGGCGGCTGCGCCACGCAGACGGCGGCCCTGCGCGCGGCCGCGCCGCCGGGCTTGGCGCCGCGGCTGGAACTGGCGGCCATGCCCTTCTTCGCCCAGGAACGCTACCAGTGCGGCCCGGCCGCGCTGGCCATGGCGCTGGGCGCGGCCGGAGTCGCCGTCCAGCCAGACGCGCTGGTGTCCCAGGTCTACCTGCCCGCGCGCGAAGGCAGCCTGCAGGTGGAGATGCTGGCCGCCGCGCGCCGCAACGGCGCGCTCGGCGTGACCATCGCGCCGCGCCTGGATGCGCTGCTGGCCGAATTGCAGGCCGGCCATCCGGTGCTGGTGCTGCAAAACCTGAGCCTGCCGATCTTCCCCCGCTGGCACTACGCCGTCGTGACCGGCTACGACCTGGCGCAGGGCGACATCGTGCTCAATTCCGGCACCACCGAACACATGGTGATGGCCATGTCGACCTTCGAGCACACGTGGGCGCGCAGCGGCTACTGGGCCATGGTGGCGCTGGCGCCGGGGCGCTTGCCCGAGACCAGCGACAAGCAAGTTGTGCTCGACGCGCTGGTGGCCTGGGAACGCAACGGCAAGCCCGACGCCGTGCGGCAAAGCTACGCGGCCGCCGACCGCCGCTGGCCGGGCGAGCTGGGCTTCCAGCTGGGGCTGGGCAACACGGCCTACGCGGCGGGCGACCGGGCCGGCGCGGCCGACGCGTTCCGTCGCGCCACGCAAGCCCATCCGGACAGCGCGCCGGCCTTCAACAACCTGGCGTTCGTGCTGAGCGAGCTGGGCGACTACGGCGCGGCCCGCGCGGCGGCCGGGCGCGCGCTGGCGCTCGGCGGCCCGTGGCGCGCCGAGGCGCAGACCACGCTGGAGGCGATCGAACGCGCCGAGCGCGGACGGCGCTAGCGGCGGCGCGCGGCACGCGCCGGCCGGGCGCGGGTGGCGGGCCGCTCCGGTGTGCCTGGCGCCGGGCCGGCGACCTTAATCCCAGGCCTGCGGATCGATGACGCCGATCGCCCGGAACGCCGGCTTGCAAAACAAATATCCTTGCATTAACTCGATGCCGGCATCGCGCAGGAAGTCGCGCTCAGCCATTGTCTCGATGCCCTCGGCCAGCACGCGCACGTCCAACGCGGCGCAGATGGCCACGATGCCATTGACGATCGCCTGCTTGGGCTTGCTCGTATCGATGTCGCGCACCAACTCCATGTCGATTTTGATAATGTCCGGCTGATACTCGGCAAGCAGGTTCAGGCCAGCGTAGCCGGCGCCGAAGTCGTCGATGGCATTGCGGAAACCGAAGCGGCTGTATTCGCGGAAGATGTTGACCAGGTGCGGCCTGTCCTGCACCCGTTCACCTTCCGTCACTTCGAAGATGATGCGTTCGATCGGAAATTGGTAGCGTTGCGCCGCTTCGAAGGTGCTGCGAATACAGGCCGCCGGCTGATAGACCGCGTTCGGCAAGAAATTGATCGACAACAGCTCCTTGATGCCCAGTTCCGCCGCGCCCCGGATGGCTTGCACACGGCACGCCTGGTCGAACACATAGCGATTGGCGTCCGTCACCCGGGACAGGACGGAAAAGGCGGACTCGCCATTGGGCCCCCGTACCAGGGCTTCGTGCGCATAGATGGCGCGGGCGCGCAGATCGACGATCGGTTGATAGGCGAACGCAATGTCAAACCCCAGCGGTTGCTCATCCTTGCATCGCTGACAGCCCGCGGAGGCCGTGTTGTTTTGCGCAAGGCTAGTCGAATTCATCAGAGACCCATGTTGTCCAAAGTGAGGGGGGAACGGCACTCCGTCCGCGCCCGGTGGCGCGACGTCGGCTGGCGCCGTGCTTGAGTAAGACATGGTACTCCCATCCGCACCGCCTATTTGCATCAGGACGTGCGTTGCGCAACAAATTGTTGCCGTCCGGAACAAAATGGACGATAATTTGTCTAAGACATTTCGATGAATTGGAAACAAAATGCAGGAACTTCTTGCAATTGCTGCAATTTCTGCGGCGACCGGCATCTCCAAGGAGGTGTTGCGCAAATGGGAGGAGCGCTATGGCTTCCCCGTGCCCGAGCGCGACCCCGGCGGCCACCGGACGTACGCGGCGCATCAGACTGCGCGGCTCAAGTTGATTAAGCGCTTGATTGACGATGGTCTGCGTCCCGCCCAGGTGGTGCCGCTGGACGAAGCGGCGTTGCAATCGTTGCTGTCGGCCCGGACCGACAACGCTGCCGCGTCGCATGGCGATGCGCGGCTGGTGTCGGAACTGATGTCCATCCTGCGCTCCCGTGACAATGCCGCCCTGCATGCAAAGCTCCAGCACGCGATCAGGCAACTGGGGCCGGAGAAATTTGTGCTGGACGTGATGTGCGCGCTCAACGTGGAGGTGGGGAACGCCTGGGCAAGCGGCGCGATTGGCGTGCGCGACGAGCATTTGTATGTGGAGGTGATACAGAACTTGGTGCGCGAGGAAATATCGCTCGCCACCAAGCCCCATGGCCGGCCGCGCATCCTTATCACGACGCCATCCGGTGAATTGCATACGCTCGGCATCCTGATGGTGAACGCGCTCGCGGCGCTGCGCGGCGCGTGCTGTATCTCGCTCGGCGCCCAGACGCCGGTGGAGGAGATTCCCCAGGCGATCGGCGACTACCAGGCCGATATTGTCTGCGTTTCGTTTAGCGCGGCCTTTCCCAAACGACAAATCCTGCCGCTGTTGATGACGCTGCGCGGCACGGTCCCGCACGAGGTGGAGATTTGGACGGGCGGGGCGGGGGTGGTCGGACTGGCGCGCTCCCCCAGGGGCGTCAACGTCATGCGCACGCTGCCGGACATGATGGACGCGCTGGACAAGTATCGGCAGGCCCGCAGCTTGCTGGGCAGTCCACTGCCGGGCGCGCAATGAACCGATCAAGACGAATGCGGATCTTCGCTGACCAGTCTTCAACATCACCGAACACCATTGGACCTTAATCATGAAAAATATGACTGTACGAGCAAAACTTGCGGTGACCTTCGGCGGCTTGGCTTGCATCGTCCTGGTCGTCGCAGGCATGTCCATCGAGATGCTGTATGCGGCGAACGCCCGCTTCGAGAATTATGTCGGCGGTATCAATGCGCGGGCGGCCATGGCGGCCCGGGTCCGGGCCGCGATTGATCAGCGGGCGATTTCGGCGCGCAACCTGGTGCTGGTCACACGCGAAGCCGACCGGGAGCTGGAACGGCGGACCGTCGCCAAAGCCCATCAGGACGCCACGGAAAACCTGGCCAAGCTGACGGCGCTGGCCAACGCCGACGACGTGCCTGAGCAAGTGCGCGCGATGATTGCTGAGATCGCAAAGATCGAACGGGCATACGCGCCGGTGGCGCTCGGCATCGTGGACCTGGCCCTGAAGGGCGAACACGAGGCGGCGACCAGCAAACTCAACGACGAGTGTCGTCCGCTGCTGGTTTCACTCATCAAGGCAACCGATGCTTACGCTGAATTCACGGCGTCGAGGGAGCAAGGCCAGATCCAGGCCGCCCGGGGGCAATATGTGGTGCAAAGGAATGCGCTGGTCATGGCGGGGGCGGTCGCGCTGCTGATGGCCGTGCTGGCCGGCTATCTGATCACGCGCAGTTTGTGGCGCGAGCTCGGCGCGGAGCCGGCCGAGTTGCGCCGCATCGTGAGCAAGGTCGCCGCTGGCGATCTGATGACGAATTTCGCGGCGGGACGCGGCATTGACGAC
Organism: Rugamonas sp. GW822-FHT03B10; assembly: GCF_058801745.1. Classification (NCBI taxonomy): domain Bacteria; kingdom Pseudomonadati; phylum Pseudomonadota; class Betaproteobacteria; order Burkholderiales; family Oxalobacteraceae; genus Rugamonas; species Rugamonas sp. GW822-FHT03B10. The sequence continues at coordinate 332,984 of NZ_JBXANP010000007.1, forward strand.
AGTGTGCTCGCCATGGTTCAGCGTATGCAGGCGTCGCTGGCGCGACTCGTTCTCAGCGTGCGGGAAAACGCCGAAAGCGTGTCGAGCGCGTCGGAGCAGATCTCCGTCAGCAACCACGACCTCTCGACACGCACGGAGCGTCAGGCCGGTGCCCTGGTCGCGACCGCATCGTCCATGGAGGAGTTCAGCTCAACGGTTCAGCAAAATGCCGAGAATGCGCGTCAAGCCGATCAGTTGGCCCGGAGCGCCAGCGCCGTGGCGGAACATGGCGGGGCGGTCGTCGACAAGGTCGTCCAGACCATGAACGCGATCAACGACAGCTCGCGCCGCATCGCCGAAATCATCGGCGTGATCGATGGCATTGCCTTTCAGACCAACATTCTGGCGCTCAACGCGGCGGTGGAGGCGGCGCGCGCCGGCGAGCAGGGGCGTGGTTTCGCGGTGGTGGCGAGCGAGGTGCGCAGCCTGGCGGGGCGCAGTGCCGAGGCCGCAAGGGAGATCAAGTCCCTGATTTCAAGCAGCGTCGAACGCGTTGAGCAAGGGGCCACGCTTGCCGACGACGCGGGCAAGACCATGACCGATATTGTGTCGCGTATCCGGCAGGTGGCTGCCGTCATCGGGGAGATATCGACGGCCAGCCAGGAGCAAAGTCTTGGCGTCGTGCAAGTTGGCGAGTCGGTCAGCCATATGGATCAATCGACCAAGCAGAACGCGGCCATGGTGGGCGAGATGGCGGCCGCGACGTCCGAAATGTTTGAAAAATCGCAGCAGTTGATGCAAGCCGTCTCGGTGTTCAATCTTGCCCGCAACGAGCATCGTGCCCGCAAGGCGACAGGCAACAAGCAACCCGCGTCCCCAGGAGGCGTGCGGGTTCTTGAGATGACTTGATACCTGTTCCGGGTGCTCGGACCCTGGGCCATCGCGTCCGCTGTCTTGCCGGCGTGCAGCGCCGCTATGGCAGACAGATAGCCGGTATTGCTTTCCCATCGGGACAAGGTGCTAGCGAATGCGGAAATTCCCGTCGCAAGTGTTGATGGTGGCCAGCAAGTACAGATTAGGACGCTGGGCCTTGAAGGTGAGGCGTTCCTGGCCGTCCCGCCGCCCGACGATCCTGTCTTGAATCGCCGGCGGCAGGTCGCCAAGGTCGACCATCTTTCAGCCTTGACTAGTGTCACGGACACGATGCCATCCCGGGCCGATAACCCAATGTCTGTGCGCGTACGACGGTCGTGGCCGCGGGAAGACCGAAGCTAAACGAATACAGGGCGGTCAGCGACTGGTATGGCACGGGATCGCAAGTCCCCTCGTCGCCCCCTGTGGAACAGATGCGTACCCGAACGAACCGAACGCAATTGGCACCGTTTGGATCGGCTCTGCAATTGATGCGGTTGCGGGTGGGGCAGGCGGGCAAAAGGGCTGTCGGGATCACTTGGAGTGTCTCCGTACCGTCGCTGCTGCGTGCAAGCGAAAAATAGTCTATGCGCACGTTCTGATCGGTCACTGGAGCACCCCAGGAAAGTGTTCCTGCACTTGTGCGGAAGATCGCGTTTTGGCGGGCCATGTCCTTTGCCGCTTCGTCTGCCGCATCCGTATTCGCGGCTGCAATCGCAGCTCGCCGGCTCACCACCAGCAGGGTGTTCCACATGTAGATGGCGCGAGCCAGATCAATCATGAAGAACAGCAGGGTAAAGAACAGGAGGGACACCAACGCGAATTCGACCGCCGCGACGCCTGCCTGACGTGGAATCCGGCGCAACCGGGGGCGCCACACTTGGGACAATTCAGTTTCCAACATAGCGCATAGTGAATCGCCACGAGTTTGCTAGACACTCGCGAGCCGTTGGAAGTACCGCTTTTCATATTCGACCGGCGACAAGTCAT